>CAYQJU010000102.1:0-8070 GCA_964417875.1 uncultured Steroidobacteraceae bacterium | reverse complement strand
CTACAACACCGTGGGCCACTGCTTCTTCCTCGAGGACGGCATCGAGACCGGCAACCAGTATGTGCGCAACCTCGGCATCCAGACCAAGTGCCATGTGACCAGGCCCTGCGTCCCGACCAACCTGTCGGCCGACGGGGAGGGACCGCGCACCAATGGCCAGGGCTCCAATGAGGTGCTGATTCCCTCCGACAATACCGTGGCCACGTTCTGGATCACCAACCCGAACAACGACTACATCGACAATGTGGCGGCCGGATCCGATGCGAACGGATTCTGGCTGTCGTTGCCGGAGCATCCCACCGGCCAGTTCGAAGGCACCGAGATCAGCAAGGCCACCTGGCCGCGGCGGACGCGCATGGGCACGTTCCGTGGCAACGTCGCGCACTCGAACTACGACGGCTTCATGTTCGACCGCAATGCCGGCGCCGATGGTCGCTTCAGCGTGACCGGCAGCTCGCACATGCCGAAGGAGAATCCGGCGGATCCCGACAGCCGGACGCTGGAGTCGGTGTATGAGGACCTGACCGCCTACAAGAACCGCAATGGCGGAGTCTGGGGCCGCGGCGAGATGCACACCTTCCGCAACCTGAAGGCGGCCGACAACGCGATGGGATACACGCACGCATCCGGCTCGGCCGGCCGCGACCCATTCACATCGCGTGTGGTCGATTCGCTGTTCGTCGGCGAGACCGAGAACATCGGCAACCCCCGCACCGATGCGGAGAAGGCCTATGGACGCAGCCTGCCCAAGCCGCAGATCCCGGATTTCCCGATCCGCGGCTATGAGTATTACGACTACCGGCATGACGTGGAGAACGTCACCTTCCGCAACTACCAGGACAATGCGACGCGCAAGACCGGCGCGCTTTCATACCTGCTGTATACCAGCGCCGGCGTCAGCACCGAGAACGCCATCGAGCGGGCGAAGTTCATCGATGCCAAGCCGGTGTATTTCCCGACGATGGAACGGCGCTGGGGCAATGATGTGAACCTCGGCAATGCGGCCTGGAAGACCGCCGTGTTCCACGACAAGGATGGCTCGGTGGGTGGCATTGCCGATTCCTACATCCTGATCCATGACGGCGTGTTCGACAGCATCGCGACCGATGCAGAGGCCTGCCAGATCAGGCCCGAGTGGAACGCGGCGGTGTGCAAGGGAGACATCGGCCGCCTGACCTTTGGCGGCGGCGGTGGCCCACCAAGGGGCGGTGCGCGAGGTGGTGCGGCTGCCGGCCCGGGCGCCAGTGGCGGTGCCGCTGCACCCGCTGCCGCGGCCGGCGATGCAGGGCGCGCCGTCGCCGGGTCCGCCGGCACGCCGGCAGTCGTTCCGATCACCGTTCCGGCTCGCCGCGCCGGCGCTGCGGCGCAGCCGCCGGTCATCCTCAGCCGCAATGGTCGCGATTACTCCGTGACCAGCAGCAATGTGCGCGCCGGCACCGAGATCAAGGTGGCCACCGAGCGGCCGTCGCTGAACCTCACGCTCACCGAGATGGATCGTGGCTCCTGGGTGATCTTCGAGTTGCCGGGGTTCACTGCCGCGGCGGAAGGCCGGCAGCAGCGCAGCCTCGACGCGCTGCGCAAGGCCAGCGAAACCTCCTTCTACAAGGAGGGCGACACGCTGTGGGTGAAGGTGGTCTCGAACGGAGACGGTGCGCGAGGACCCATCGGCGGCGGACCGGGGCGCGGCACCAGCCTGCTGGTCAGCCGCTGAGCTGACCTGCGATCACTTCTTCAGCGACGAGAGGTAGGCGATCACATCGGCACGCTGCTGTGGATCGGACAGCATGCCGACCATGGCCGTGCCGGGCACCTTGGCGTCCGGGTTGGAGAGGAATTCATCCAGCGTCTCGGGCGTCCAGATCACGCCGTACTTCTTCAGGTTCTCGCTGGCACCCAGCAGGCTCTTGGCAGTGCCGGCCTTGCGCCCGAGCACACCAAAGAGACTCGGCCCGACCTTCGCGTTGTCACCCTCGGTGATTCCATGACAGGTGGAGCAGGCATTGGACATGAACAGCTGCTTGCCCTTGGCGGCATCACCCTGGGTGTTGCCCGCGTAGGCGGCAGCCGGCGCCGCCAGCAGCGCGGCCAGGGCGAACAGGCGGATGGTTCGGATCGCGGACATGGACGTGGGCACTCCAGGAAGCGGGGCGTGGCAGCCCCCTGTCAGGGAAGGATTCTAGCAAGCCGGCCCCGGGGTGCTTTCTGAAGACACCTCAATTGCGGCGCAGATTCTTGCGGATAGCGGGGAACGCCCAGCCGGCGGGCCCGGATCGACCGCCACGGAACCTTCAGCCGCAACGATGCCCGGCGCTGCGGCAGAATCGTCGCCATCCCCATCGAACCGGCGCAGCTTGAGGCGCCCTGAGCGCCCCCGGGAACAGCAAGTGATCATCCATCTGGTCGACGGAACCTACGAGCTCTTTCGCCACTTCTATGGCCAGCGCCGCTTCAACAAGGGCCAGGACAAGGCGTTTGCGGCCGTCACCGGCGTGCTGGGCACGGTACTGCAGATGTTCGAGGAAGGCGCGACGCACCTGGGCGTGGCCACGGACCATGTCATCGAGTCGTTCCGCAACGAACTGTGGTCGGGCTACAAGACCGGCGATGGCATCGATCCGGCGCTGCGTGCCCAGTTCGGGCCGCTGGAAGAGGCGCTGGAGACCATGGGCGTCGCCGTATGGCCGATGGTCGAGCTTGAGGCGGACGACGCGCTGGCTTCCGCCGCGCACCTGGCCGCATCTTCGAAGGCAGTGACCCGCGTCTGCATCTGGACTCCGGACAAGGACATCGCCCAGTGCGTGAGCGGCGATCGCGTGGTGCAGGTCGACCGGCGCAGCGGGGCGATCCGCGATGCCGCGGGAGTCCGGGCGAAGTTCGGCGTCGACCCGCAGTTCATTCCGGACTGGTTGGCGCTGGTGGGTGATGCGGCCGACGGATACCCGGGGATCCGCGGCATCGGCGCGGTGGGCGCGGCGCGGCTGATCAACACCCATGGGCGGATCGAGGATTTTCCCGCCACGATCCTGGGTGAACAGCGGGAGCTGGCGCTGCTGTTCAAGCGCCTGGCGACGCTGCGCACCGACGCAAAGCTGTTCCGGAAGGTGGACGGGATTGCATGGCGCGGACCGGCCCCCGGATTTGCGGCGATGGCGGAAAGGCTGGGCGCACCGCGGCTTGCGGAGCGGGCAGCGAAAATTTCTGCCGATCGCTGAACCGCAAACTTCGTCACCGGCCGGCAAGATGACCAATGAGGCCGATCACAACCGTGCGAAGCGCCGCGGCCGGACCATGAACCACGACGCGACAACCAGAACACCGAAGGCCGTATACGCCACGACGAACATCCACGGTGGCGCATCGATATACAGCAACTCTCCCAGCCAGTGGGCCATGAACCCGCCGGAGTAGGTTGCCGCCCCGCCCTTCTCGCGCAGCATCATCTCCCATGTGGTGAGCGGACAGATGATGCCCAGCCACGACTGCAACACCACGATGCCGATCGCGACGAGGTGGGCCACGCGGAACCATGGATTTCGCACCCACTGCCAGCGCAGTGCGCCGCCGGCCAGCACGAGGATCAGTCCGAGAATCACGAAGGTGACGAACGCGACGTGAATCGCGAGGATGGCATCCGCCAGGAGCAGGTAGGGCAGGCTGGACTCCATCGTTACCGGGGGAGGCCGGCTGCCCCCGCAACCGCACTCACTCCGTCTTGCGATACGGCACGAACTTCTCGAGGAACACCACGCCGGTATTGAACCCGCCGTGCCGGTCCACCGTACGGACGATGTCGGTGTTGCACAGCTGGCTGCCGAAGCGGTTGATCACGAGAACATCATTGTGGCCCAGCACCGAGGGATCGTCCGGACGTGCCACATAGATGACATCGCCGGCGGTGTACACCAGCCCGACTTTCTCGATGACCTGCAGGCGGTCGGTCCTGAATGCCGGGATGCAGGTCACTGGCTCGCCGGCCACGCGGCCTTCGATCATGCTGGCAAGCCGGGCTTCGTTCTCTTGCTGGTCGGCCGCCAGGGAGGCGCCAGTGAATGCGAGCGCTGCGGCGGCAAGGATCAATGCAGGTGATTTCATCAGCGTTCCTCCGCGGTGATCGTCAAGGAGGTGGTGTTCCATTGTCGCGGAATCTGCAGCGGAACGCGATTTCGCGTGTTGCGGTGCGAAAGTTCAGCGCGGATTGTCGTGATGCGTGCCATCGACGACATGCTTCAGGTCCTGCTCCACGCACGGCACCGGCTCCTGCAGTTCCGCATCCATCAGCGCCATGGTGCGCGGTCGCAGCACCCAGGGCTCGGCCAGCACCTCAGGGTCATGGGCGGTTGCCTGCCATTGCATGGTGTTGCCGCTGCGCGTCAGGCGTTCCACGACGCGCAGGTTGCGGGTGTGGAAGGCGCCATCGTCGGTCAGCCAGGTGTCCTCGTTGAAGCCGATGGTCTCGATCACCAGCGCATCGCCTTCCCAGCGCCCGACGGCATTGCCGAGGTAGCTCTCGTCCACATCGGTGCGATGCGGGCGGCCATCGGTGGGGATGATCCGCCAGAAGCTGCCGGAGACATCGTCGTACAGGAACACCACCTCGTCCGCGCGCTGCACGATCTTGTCCGGTGGACCGATGCGCGGCAGTCCGGGCGACTTGCATCGCAGCACCGGATCGAATTCGACCTGCCGCGCTTCCAGCTCCTTCACGCGCGCAAGGTGTTCCGGCCGGTACTTCGGCCGGTCCGGCGCCATGCGCGGCGCGGGGCTGGCGCTGCCGCCACCTGCGGCCGGCGCACATCCGCTGATGCAGATGGATCCATCCGCACCGGTCTGCGGCTGGATGAAGTCGTAGCCGCTGCCGTTGTCCCAGGATCCATTGAAATCCGGACGGCCATCAGCCAGCCGGGGAACATCGGATGCCGGCATTGCGCCGCCGCCGCGACCGGAAGCCTCGCCTGCGGTGGTGGGGCCAGGGGTGCCGGCGACCAGGATGACCAGCGCAACCCCGCAGCAGAATGCACCGATCGCGCCCGCTCGTGGACTGCTGCTCCGCTGCACCGGTTTCATCATGCACTCCTTCGCGCTGCCTCAGCCGCCCGGTCCATCGGCAGCGAACTGGTACACCTTGCCATCGGGATAGGAGATCTTCACCAGGTAGCCCAGGTGCGGCGTGCCATCACGCGCCGGATGCGCGGTGATGGTCACGGTCTCGCCCTGCCCCTGCAGCATGGCCTTGGTAAGGCCAGCCTTGCGCGCCACGCCGATGGGCACGCCCTCCAGCCGCCAGACGATGGCTTCGGCGGCAGGCTGCGGCTGCGGCACCGTCACCTCGATGTAGAAGTGCGGATTGATCCAGTGCACCCGGGTGACGACACCGGACAGCGTCACCGTCCTGCCGACATCGAACTGGCCGGCCACGGAATGGTGCGGCATCGCGACGGGCGGGCCGAGGAGCAGCGCGCAGGCCAGCGCCATGCGCGCAATGGACACCGGAATGAAAAACCCGGCCATCACCACTCCTCCCGCAGCGCCACCCATCGCGGGCCGCACCGCCTGCTGCGTCAGAACCGATAAGACGCCGTCATGCCATAAGTCCTGGGCTGCAGCCACGTTACGCCCAGAAGCCGGCCCGTCGCCAGTGCAAAGGTGCTGCTGGCGCGATCGACGTTGCCGAGGTTCTTGCCCCACAGCTGCACGGCGAGCCGGTCATCGGCCGAGGTGTATTTCAGTGCGGCATCGACCAGCGTGTAGGCCGCGGCGCTTTCGATCTCGCGCTCGTACTCGCTGAAATAGACCCGGCTGCGATGCGAGACGTCGCCGGTGAGCGAGAAGAGACCACCGGCGAAGGCCGGAACGGGCAGGAAGTACTCCGCATGCAGGTTCCACGCCCACTTCGGCGTATTGCGCACCTGGTTGCCGGCGAGCTGGATGTCGCCGCCGCCGGGCGCCCCATAGGCGGTCGGATCCGGGTTGGTCACCGGATCATAGGGCGTGCCACCTGCGACGTTCGCGGGGTTCAGCGGATCGAGCGTCACGTAGTCCCCGAAGGTCGCATCGGTATACGAGACGGCACCGCTCCAGGTGAGGCGGCGCGACAGGCGACCGGCCAGCTCCACCTCCACGCCCTTCGCCTCGGTCGAGGCCGCGTTCTGGAAGATGGTCTGGTAGCCGGTGGGTCCGCCGGCGATCGTCTTGTTCAGCTGCGCACCCTTCAGGTCATAGGTGTAGAGCGCAAGATTCGCGGTGAGGCGGCGATCGAACAGCGCCGACTTCACGCCCAGCTCGTGGTTGGTCAGCGTCTCCGGATCGACGATGGTGGTGCTGAATGCGGCGTTCTCGCCGGAACCGGCCTTGAAGCCCTCGGCATAGTTGTAATAGACCAGCGTGTCCGGGTTCGCCTGCCACGACAGGCCGGCGTTCGGCGTGAAATCGCGGAAGCGCCGGTCATTGGTATAGGACTGTCCGGACACCGTGGGTGCGGCTGCAATCACAGGCCCTGCACCGCCGGCCGCGATGACCACCGAGGTGTTCTCCGAGTCGACCTCCTCATGGCTGTAGCGGCCACCGAGCTTCAGGGTCCAGTCCGCCAGCGCGTCGCTGAACATCCCAAGCTGGATGTTGGTCTCGCTGAACGCCGCGAAGGCGCGCGTGCCGAGATTCGACAAGGTGCAGACGCGCTTGGGCGCGCGCACATCGCCGCTGAGTGCATCCGGCCCGTAGCCGCAGAGCTGGTAGGCCAGGTCGAGAAGCCCCAGCGCCTCGTACTTGGCGATGTTCGACTGCAGGCCATCGCGCCGCGCCAGGCCGACGTTGTCGATGGGCCACTGGCGCTCGTGGAAGTAATACAGTCCGCCGACCACATCGACGAAGTCGCTCTGCCAGTTCAGCTGCAGCTCGTTGCTGAACTGGTGGCTGTCGATGCGCCGCTCCTGCACCGTCGTGGCATAGCCACCCGCGCCGGTGCCGATGGAGGCGGAGAGATCCAGGTCCTGGAACAGCGAGGTGCGGAAGTCGCGGAAGTTGGTGATGTTGGTCAGCGCCAGCGTGTCGGAGAGCTGCGCGCGCAGCGTGCCGGTCACCGCATAGGTCTTGGTCTGCGTGCCCGGCTGCGACTCGGTGGCCAGGTCGCGCGGGTCGGTTGCATAGCCGCCCACGCCCAGCGGCGCAAGGCGCGCCACACCCGGGAATGATGCGCGCAGGTAATGCACCGCGCCGGAGCTGTCGTTCTGCCGGAAATACTCACCCGTGAGCAGATAGCTCATCGTGTCGCTGAGGTCATACTCCAGGTGCAGTCGCGCCATCGAGCGGTTCAGGTCATCGACATCGGCGCCGCTCACCGGATTCTCGCCGAACCCGCCGCGGTTCTCGTCCTTGGCCGCGAAGCGGAAACGCATCCGGTCAGACAGAGGTCCACCGAAGGCCAGCTCGGTGTTCAGCAGGTCATAGTTGCCATAGGTGACCCGGGCATAGCCCTCGTATTCGTCGGTGGGCTTGGCGGTCACCAGGTTGATCGAACCACCGGTGGCATTGCGGCCATACAGCGTGCCCTGCGGACCCCGCAGCACCTCCACGCGCGCAAGATCGAACAGCGAGGTGAGCTGCGCCTCGGCGCGCGACACCACGGCACCATCCACGTGCAACGCCACCGCCGTGGCATTGCCGGTGGTGGAGGTGTTGGCGCCCACGCCGCGGATGAAGATCTTCGCCTGGTTGAAGTCATTGCCGAAGTTCACCGACGGCACCACCACCTGCAGGTCCTGCAGGTTGTTCACCTGCGCCTCGGTCAGGCGGTCCGCGTCGAGCGCGACCACGGCCGAAGTGATGTCCTGGATGCCGGTCTCACGCTTGGTGGCGGTGACGACCACCTCTTCGAGCTCGAACAACATGTCTTCGTCGTCGGCAATGGCCTGGGAATGAGCCGGCATGGCGGCGGCACAGGCGATGGCGAGCGACACGCTCGCACGCACGGATGTACGCATTGGATTCACGGTGCACTCCTGAAAGTTGTTGAGGCAACGGTTTTCCCCGAGCCCGGACACTATGACATATTGCAGTCGGGTCGGTTCCGGCAGC
>CAYQJU010000101.1:4816-8174 GCA_964417875.1 uncultured Steroidobacteraceae bacterium | reverse complement strand
ACCTTGCGCGGGTTGCCTTCCAGCGGCAGGCCCTGGCCACGGCCGCGGAAGCTCACCGAGCCGCCAGGCTCGCCGCACAGTTCCAGCGAGGTCAGCGGGGTGTCCTGGCCGATTTCCTTCGCCGCCACCTGGTCGATCGACAGGCCCACGGTCGGGCCGGTGGAGGCGCGGTCATCCGGGTTGGTGCACGTGAGCCACGTGGACTCGATGATGCCGTGCGGGTTGGAGCTCTCGCCGGGCTTGTTGCGCAGGTTGGTCACCACGGTGACGTAGTCGCGCAGCGGCTCCAGCGGCTTGATGATGGGCGAGAACTCGAAGTCGCGGCCGGTGCCCTTGGGCGTCCAGTACTTCTCCACAGCGCCGTGCGGAAAATACACGAAGGCCAGGCGCGGCTTGATGGCCGCGGCCGTGTTGGCGAGCGCCGTGCCGGCGGGGATCATGGCGTCCAGCAGAGGCAGCGCGATGGAGGCGCCGGCTCCCTGCAGGACCGCGCGGCGGGACAAATGCTTCTTGGTTAGGAACATGACTCTCTTGCCTCCAGACCTTCAGGGAACAGGGGAAACGTTGTTGTTGATGATATTGGTTGCCTTTGCCGTGGTCGACGCGGGCAGCTCGGGCGGCGGCGCGCGCCGCCGGAATGCATCGCTGTTGATGACCCCCAGGATGAGGTCTTCGAAGCGATAGTCGTTGTCCGCCGCGTCGCGCACGATGGCGCGCACGGCCGGCATGTCACGATGCTCGACGTGGCGACCCACCGCATAGGTGAACAGCTTCTCGGTGATCACCTGCGCCAGCTGGTCACCACGTGCGGCCAGCGCCTGGTTCAGGTCGGCAGGGCCGTTGAGCTCGGTGCCGTCGGGCAGCGTGGCCCGGGTGTCGATGGGCTGGCGGGTCTGCGGATCGATCTCGTGGAACTGGCCCACGGTGTCGAAGCTTTCCAGCGCGAAGCCCAGCGGATCCATCACGGCATGGCAGCTGGCGCAGGCCGGGTTCTGGCGATGGATCTCGGTGCGCTCGCGCACCGTCGCGGCACGGCCCTGCACGTTGCTGGGCAGCTGCTCCACGTTCGGCGGCGGCTGCGCCGGCGGCGTGCCGAGCAGGCGCTCGAGGATGTAGGCGCCGCGCAGCACCGGGGCGGTGCGGTTCGGGTTGGCCGTGATCGTCAGGATCGCGCCCTTGCCGAGCAGGCCGAAGCGGTTCGGGTCATCCAGCGTCACGCGGCGGAAACCGTTGCCGCGGATGTTGGTGAGCCCGTAGATCTGCGCGATCTGCTCGTTGATGAAGGTGTGATCGGCGGTCAGCAGGTCGACCACGCTGCGGTCTTCGCGCAGGATGCTGTCGAGGAACAGTTCCAGCTCCTTCCTGAACGCAGCGCGCGGATCATAGACACCCGAGGCATGCGCGAACTGGCCGCGCGCCGGCACGATGTCATCGAGGCGCGCCACGTTCAGCCACTGGAACGCGAAGTCGCGCGTCAGCGAGGCGCCGCGCTCGTCGCGGATCATGCGGCGCACCTGGGCCCTGAGGACGTCGGGCTTCGAAAGCTCGTTGTTCGTGGCCAGGCGCAGCAGCTCGTCGTCGGGCAGGCTGCTCCAGATGAAGAACGCCATGCGCGAGGCCAGCTCCAGGCCGTTCAGCTCGCGGCTGCCTTCCTCGACCGCCGCTTCGGCGCGATAGAGGAAGTGCGGGCTCGACAGGATGGCCGACAGCGACTCGCGGATGCCCACGTCGAAGCTCTTGCCATCCTGGCGGGCGCGGTCATAGAAGCGCATCAGCGGCGCCACGTCGTCATCCGTCACCGGGCGACGGAACGCCTTGGTGGCGAGGTTCTCGACGATGCTGCGCGCGCAGGCCGGCTCCTCGGCGGGGTTCTGCGGCTTGCAGATGAAGATCTTCTGACGGCTCACCGAGTCACTCATGCCGGTGGTCTTCACCGGACCCTTGATGAACATCGCGTGCACGGCCGGCACGCGCTGCTGACCGCCCTCCAGCGGGTTGTAGCCGCGGCGGTCGTCGGAGTGGCCGGGGTTGGCGCTGCGGTCGTCGTGCTCGGCATAGCTCCTGCGCAGGAAGGTGACGGCCACCTCGTGCTGGCCGGCCGTGGCGAAGAAGCGGATGTCCTTCAGGCGGGCGTTGATCTTCGAGACCGCGTCATCGAGTTTCTGGTCGATGGACTTGTGGTCGTCCTCGCCGCCGATGTTGGTGCGGTAGAACTCCTTGCCGTCGAGCAGCGCCACCATCGTGTTCTCGAACTCCATGTTCGGCACGGTACGCGCCAGCGCGATGTCGCCGATGGACAGCAGGTACTCGCCGTCGGCCAGGAAGGTGTGGGTCACCTTCATGCCGCCACGGGTGCCGAAGGGCATGCCATCCATGTACTTCTGCTGGTTGCCCGAGCCCTCGGCCGCGGCGGCCGCCAGCGACAGGATCATGTTGGCCACGCCACCGTAGGTCTGGTCGAGCGGCACCGTGTCGATGTCGCCCACGGCGTGCAGCGCGATCTCGCGCGAGGCGGACACGGCCTGGTCGAGGAAGGTCGGCGTCACGCGCAGCGCCGCAGCGTCGGTGTCGAAGCCTTCCTTTACCTCGTCGGCCGGCAGGTAGGCGGCCGGATCGATCTTCAGGCCGATCAGGTCACGGATGGCATTGGCGTATTCGCGGCGGTTCAGGCGGCGCAGCGGGATGTGGCCGACGTAGGGGCGGGCCTGGGCGCTGTCGAGGGTGGTCTCGAGGAACGAAACCAGCTGCGCGGTGGCCTCGGGGGTGGGCTGCTCGTTGCCGGGAGGCGGCATCAGGCCACCCTTCAGCTTCTTGATCGTGGTTTCCCAGACCTTGCCATCCTGGGCGAGGGTGTCGAACGACATGATGTCGAACGCCACGCTGCCGGCCCAGTCCTCGGTGTTGTGACAGTCGAAGCAATAGGTCTCGACCAGCTCCCACTGGGCGTGAGCATCGCCTGCGGGGGCGGAAGAGGTTGCCGCGGCAGCAAAAGCAGAGCCCGAAAAGCACAGAATGCCAAGGCTTGCAATTGCGGCCACGAACTGCCGGGTGCCATTCAATCTCACGTAGTGATCTCCCCCGAAAATGCGGACAGGCGCGGAGGTCGCGCGCTGTATCGATAACCACCTAAGTATAAGATCAACGCAACGCACAAGGGTTCCCCGCCGAGCGGTTCCGCAGGGCGATTTCCAGTGCGAATTCGTCTATCGAACCGTGCCGTGAGTGCCATGCCATTGAATCTGCCGCCCGCGCTGGTTGCGATCGCGCTGCTCACGCTTTCAAACGTGTTCATGACCTTCGCCTGGTATGCGCACCTGAAAGACCTCTCCGGGAGGCCATGGTTCATCGCGGCGTTGCT
>CAYQJU010000101.1:0-4716 GCA_964417875.1 uncultured Steroidobacteraceae bacterium | reverse complement strand
GGTATGCGCACCTGAAAGACCTCTCCGGGAGGCCATGGTTCATCGCGGCGTTGCTGAGCTGGGGGATTGCGCTTTTCGAATACCTGCTGCAGGTGCCGGCAAACCGCATCGGCTACACCACGCTGACCCTGCCGCAGCTGAAGATCATGCAGGAGATCATCACGCTGGCCGTGTTCGTGCCCTTCGCCATCCTTTATATGCGCACGCCACTGAAGCTCGACTATCTCTGGGCCGCGCTGTGCATGGTGGCGGCCGCGTGGTTCATGTTCCGCGGCGCATCCGCAGGCTAAACTGCGGCCCCTTCCTGCCGCACTGGGCCGCGTTTGACTGTTTTGCACTACACCCGCACCGCGGTGGGCCTGCACTGGCTGCTGGCCGGCCTGATCCTCGCCGCGCTGTTCATGGGCTGGACCATGACCGCCATGCCGGTGAGTCCGGACAAGCTCAAGGTCTACAACTGGCACAAGTGGCTGGGCGTGACCGTGCTGGCGCTGGCGCTGCTGCGTTTGCTGTGGCGGCTGACGCATCGGACGCCGGCGCTGCCGGCATCGATGCCGGGCTGGCAGCGGGGCGCGGCGCGTGCCGGGCATGTGCTGCTCTACCTGCTGATGATCGTGATGCCGGTGACCGGCTGGATCTACAGCAACCTCACCGGCTATCCGGTGGTGTATCTGGGGAAGATCCCACTGCCGGACCTTGTGGAGCGCAACCGCGAGCTGGCCGAGACCTGGGTCAAGGTCCATGCCACACTGGGCGTCGTGCTGGCGGTGGTCATCGGCGGCCACGTGCTGGCCGCGCTGCACCACCAGTTCATTGCGCGCGATGGCACGCTGATGCGCATGTTCGCCTGGCGCGCCCCCCGAAGAGGAGAGTCCCGATGAAATTCACCCGCATGTTTGCCGTGGCGCTGCTGGGCGCCTCCGGACTGCTGATGGCCGCACCCGTGTCGGTGGGGCCGGCCAGCAAGAGCACGCTGACCGCCACTTTCAAACAGGCGGGCGTGGCGGTCGAGAATCCATTCACCCGCTGGTCGGGACGGATCGACTATGACCCGGCCAATGCCGCCGCCGCGAAGGCCGAGATCGACGTGGAGATGGCCAGCTACGACATCGGCGATCCGATGTACGGCGCCGAGCTGGCGAAGAAGTCCTGGTTCGACACCGCCACGCATCCGCGCGGCACCTTCCGCTCCACCGCGATCAAGCCGGTGTCGGCGACGCGCTTCGATGCCACCGGCACGCTGACGCTGAAGGGCAAGTCACAGACCGTGACGGTGCCGGTGACCGTCGGCGGCAGCGGCGCCGCCACCACGTTCAGCGGCAGCTTCAACATCTCGCGCAAGGCTTTCGGCATCGGTGATCCGGTGTGGGACGGCACCGTCGATGACCAGATCCTGATCAAGTTCAACATCATGGCCGGCCGCTGAAAGGCGCAGGTCCAGCAAGGAGAAATACATGGTTCGCAAGTTCGCCACGATCGCGCTGCTGGCAGGCATGGGCACGGCGATGGCCGCGCCGGTGACCTACAACATCGATCCGGACCACACCTATCCGGCCTTCGAGGCGGACCACATGGGTGGCCTGTCGCTGTGGCGCGGCAAGTTCAACAAAAGCTCGGGCAAGGTGGTGATCGACACCGCGGCGAAGACCGGCGAAGTGGACATCACCGTCGAGATGGCTTCGGTGGACTTCGGCCACGATGGCATGAACGCGCATGCGAAGAACGAGGACATCTTCGACGTCGCCAAATACCCCACCGCCACCTACAAGGGCCGGATCAGCAAGTGGAATGGTGATGCGCCGGCCGAGATCGATGGCCAGCTGACGATGAAGGGTGTCACGCGCCCGGTGAAGCTCACCGTCAACAGCTTCCTGTGCAAGCCGAATCCGATGACGCGCAAGGAAGTCTGCGGCGCCGATGCCGAGGGCACTTTCATGCGTGACGCCTTCAATGTGTCCTATGGCAAGGACTTCGGCTTCAAGATGGATACGAAAGTGCTGGTCTCGATCGAGGCGGTGAAGGCCGACTGATCCTGCCCGACGTGCCCGACCTCATCCTCCGCCGCCACGAAGACCGCCGTCTTCGTGGCGGGCATGCCTGGGTCTTCGCCAACGAGGTCGACACCTCAGCCACGCCGCTGACCGGCATCGAGCCGGGGGCCGCGGTGCGCGTGCTCGACCATGGGCGACGCTTCCTCGGCCATGCGCTGTTCAATCCCCATGCGCTGATCTGCGCACGCATCATGAGCCGCGATGAGGCGGAGCCCGTCGGGTCCGGCCTCATCCAGGCGCGTCTGGCCTCGGCGCTGGCGCTGCGCGAGCGCTATGTGGGTGGCGCGCATTACCGGCTGGTCTATGGCGAATCCGATGGTCTGCCGGGGCTCGTGGTGGACCGCTTCGGCGATGTGCTGGTGGGGCAGATCGCCACGCTGGCGATGGAGCTGCGGCGGGAGGAAATCGAGGCCGCGCTGCGCAACCTGCTGTCACCGCGCATGCTGGTCTGGAAGAACGATGCGGGTGCGCGCGACCTGGAAGGGCTGCCGCACGGGATCCACTGCGCCGATGGCACGCCTCCGGAGGAGATCGAGGTCATCGAGGCGGGCCTGGCTTTCCGCGCACCGCTGGTCCACGGGCAGAAGACCGGCTGGTTCTATGACCAGTGGGCAAACCGCAGCCTGCTGCGGCAATTCCTGCCGCGCGGCGCGCGCGTGCTGGATGTGTGCAGCTATGTGGGTGGCTGGGCGGTGTCGGCATTGGCCGGTGGTGCTGCCGAGGCCCTGTGCGTGGACGCTTCCGCATCCGCGCTGGCAGCAGCTGAAGCCAATGCGGCACGCAACGGCCATGCCTTGCAGACCCGGCGTGGCGATGCCTTCGACGAACTGGCGGCACTGCATGCCGAGGGTCGCCGCTTCGATGTGCTGGTGGTCGATCCGCCGGCATTCGTGAAGCGCCGCAAGGACCTGCCGAAAGGCGAGGCCGCGTATCGCAAGCTGAACCAGCTCGCCTTGCGCCTGGCCGCCGACGAAGCCCTGTTGGTGAGCTGCTCGTGTTCGTGGCATCTGCCGGCCGCGCGGCTGCCCGAGCTGCTGCAATCCGCCGCGCAATCCGCCGGTGTGCAGCTTGCCCTGATCGCCCAGGGCGGACAGTCACCGGATCATCCGGTGCATCCGGCCATGCCCGAGACACGTTATCTGAAGGCATTGTTCGCGCGCGTTTGCCGTTAGAATCGCGCGCAATGATCGAATATCCCCACATCGACCCGGTGGCTCTGGACATCGGTCCGCTGCGCATCCACTGGTACGGCATCATGTACGTGGTGGGCTTTGCGGTCGCATGGTGGCTGGGGCGGCGCCAGGCCGCGCGTCCCGGCAGCACCTGGAAGGCGCAGCAGGTCGATGACCTGATCTTCTGGGCGATGGTGGGCGTGATCCTCGGCGGGCGCATCGGCTATGTCCTGATGTACGTGCTGCCCTACACGCCGGAACTGCTGCGCGAGGACTGGCTCTACCCGGTGAAGATCTGGATGGGCGGCATGTCCTTCCACGGCGCGCTGGCGGGCACCATCCTGGCGCTGATGCTGTATGCGCGCAGCCAGGGCCGTCGCGTGCTCGACGTGCTCGACTTCACCGCGCCGCTGCCCGGCATCGGCATCTTTGCCGGTCGCATCGGCAACTTCATCAACAACGAGCTGTGGGGAGCGCCGACGGACTTCCGCTATGGCTTCCTGGTCCCCGATCCGGTCACCGGACAGGTGATGGGCCGCCATGCCTCGCAGCTCTACGAGGCCGTGCTCGAGGGCCTGGTGCTGTTCCTGCTGCTGTGGTGGTTCGCGCGTCGCCCGCGACCCTCTGGCGCGGTGATTGGCCTCGGGCTGCTGTGGTATGGCTTCGCCCGCTTCCTGATCGAGTTCGTGCGCGTGCCTGATTCGCAGATCGGCTACCTCGCCGGCGACTGGTTCACGATGGGCCAGCTGCTGTCGCTGCCGATGCTGCTGGCCGGTGCATGGCTGCTGCTGCGGTCCACCGGCGCCGCGGCGCGTCCCAGCGGAAACTACGCCGCCGCGTGAAGACCTACCTGGACCAGCTCCGCGCGCTGCGCGAGCGGGGCGCCCGCAAGGAAGACCGCACCGGCACCGGTACCTTGTCGCTGTTCGGCCTGCAGATGCGCTTTGAGCTGGCAGCGGGCTTTCCGCTGGTGACCACCAAGCGGGTGCACATTCCATCCGTGGTGCATGAGCTGCTGTGGTTCCTGCGTGGCGAGACCAACGTGGCCTACCTGCGCGCCCATGGCGTGACGATCTGGGATGAATGGGCCGATGCGCAGGGCGAGCTGGGTCCAGTGTACGGGCGGCAATGGCGCGCCTGGGGCACGGCCGATGGCCGGCACATCGACCAGCTCGGCGAGGTGCTGGCCACGCTGAAGCGCGATCCGCACTCCAGGCGCCTGGTGGTGAGTGCGTGGAACGTGGGCGAGCTGTCGCAGATGGCGCTGCAGCCCTGCCACGCGCTGTTCCAGTTCCATGTGGCCGATGGCCGCCTTTCCTGCCAGCTGTACCAGCGCAGCGCCGATTTCTTCCTTGGCGTGCCGTTCAACATCGCCTCCTATGCGCTGCTCACGCACCTGGTGGCCGCACAATGCGACCTCGATGTGGGCGAGTTCGTGTGGACCGGCGGCGACTGCCACCTGTATCTCAACCATCTGGAGCAGGCCGACCTGC
>CAYQJU010000100.1:0-8339 GCA_964417875.1 uncultured Steroidobacteraceae bacterium | reverse complement strand
GCTCGATGTGGGATTTCCTGCGCGAGATCAACCGCCAGGGCACCACCATCATCCTGACCACACATTATCTGGAAGAGGCCGAGAGCCTCTGCCGGCACATCGCCATCATCGACAAGGGCGGCATCGTCGAACGCGACCGCATGAGCAACCTGCTGCGCAAGCTGCAGACCGAGAGCTTCCTGTTCACGCTGCGCGATGCCGCGGCCGCCGCGCCGCAGCTCGACGGCTATGCCGGCGTGAACCTGGTGGACGACCACACGCTCGAGGTCGCGGTTTCGAAGGACCAGAACCTGAATGACATCTTCATGCGGCTGTCTGCCGCCGGCATCGAGGTGATCTCGATGCGCAACAAGGTGAACCGTCTCGAAGAGATGTTCATGCGGCTGGTGGAGCGCGCATGAGCACCGGGCAGATGTCGCTGTCGGCCATCCGCGCCGTGGGCTTCCGCACCATCCTGATCCGCGAGTGGGGACGCATCGTGCGCATCTGGGCGCAGACGCTGGTGCCCTCCGCGGTCACGACCACGCTCTATTTCGTGATCTTCGGCAGCCTCGTGGGTCGCCGCATCGGCGAGATGGGTGGCCATGACTACATTGCCTATATCGCCCCCGGCCTGATCATGATGGCCGTCATCACCAACTCCTACGGCAATGTGGTGTCGTCGTTCTTCGGTGCCAAGTTCGGCACCTACATCGGCGAGCTGCTGGTGTCGCCACTGCCCAACTGGGTGATCATCGCCGGCTATGTGTCCGGCGGCATCATGCGCGGGCTGATGGTGGGCCTGGTGGTGACGGCGGTGGCGCTGGGGTTCATGTGGCTGAATTCCCACCACCTGCAGGTGCACAATATCCTGGTGGTGCTGGCCGCCGCCGTGCTGACCTCCGCGGTGTTCTCGCTGGGCGGCATGATCAATGCCGTGTTCGCGAAGAACTTCGACCACGTGAACTGGATTCCGGCCTTCGTGCTCACGCCACTGACCTATTTCGGCGGGGTGTTCTATTCGGTGGACCTGCTGCCGCAGTGGGCGCAGACGCTGTCGGTGGCCAATCCGATCCTGCACATGGTCAACGCCTTCCGCTATGGCTTCCTCGGCACCAGCGACGTCAACGTGCCGGTGGCCTTCATGATCATGGGCGTCTGCACCGTCGCGATGTACGCCGGGCTGCAGATCCTGCTCGACAGGGGGACTGGCATCCGTGACTGAATCCGGCTTTGTGGCCCGCCTGCATGCCGCGGCGCGCCGGCACGAATCACTGGTGTGCGTGGGGCTCGATCCCGAACTGGAAAGGATCCCGGAGCACATCCGCACGTTGCCGCAGCCGGTGTTCGAGTTCAACCGGCGCATCATCGACGCCACGGCGCAGTACGCCTGCTGCTTCAAGCCGCAGTTCGCGCACCATGCGGCGCTGGGCGCCGAGGATGAACTGCTGGCCACCATCCGCTACGTCCACGAGAAGCATCCGGGCCTGCCGGTCATCCTCGATTCCAAGCGCGGCGACATCGGCAGCACCGCGGCGAAATATGCGCAGGAGTCCTTCGGCCGCTTCGAGGCCGATGCGGTGACGGTAAATCCCTACCTGGGCTTCGACTCGGTCGAGCCGTTCCTGGAATGGGCCGATCGCGGCGTCATCCTGCTGTGCCGCACGTCCAATCCCGGCGCGCGCGACTTCCAGGATCTTTCCTGCGAGGGCCGGCCGCTGTACATGCATGTGGCCGAGCGCGTCGCAAAGCAGTGGAATGCCGGCGGGCAGTGCATGCTGGTGGTCGGCGCCACCTATCCGAAGGAGCTGGCCGAGGTGCGTGCCGTGGCGGGCGATGTGCCGTTCCTCGTGCCGGGCGTCGGCGCGCAGGGTGGCGACATTGCCGCCGCGGTGCGGGCGGGCCGCACGGCCGACGGGCTTGGCATGGTGCTCAATTCCTCGCGCGGCATCCTCTATGCCGGCAGCGGCGAAGGTTTTGCCGAGGCGGCGGGCGAGGCGGCGCGTCAGCTGCGGGACGAGATCAACCAGCATCGCTGACGGCCGCTAAGGCTCTTCGGGGTTGACCTCCACCGTCACGTGGCGCAGCTGCGGCAGGTCTGCCAGCGCGCGGCGGTAGCCATCGGCGGTGTTCAGCTCGGCTCCGCGCAGCGAGGCCATCAGCGCATAGTGGCCGGGGCCCAGGCGCCACAGGTGAAGATCCGTCAGCCTGCCCTGCGGTGTCGCGCGCAGCAATCGCTCGCGGGCGGCCTGTTCCAGCGGGCTGTCATCATGTGAATCGAGCAGGCTGCGCGCCGCCTGGCGGGAAAGTCCCACGGACCAGTGGGCGATGATGGCCGCGCCGATCAGGCCGGCCACCGCGTCCATCCAGATCCAGCCGAGGAAACGCCCCGCCAGAAGGCCGGCGATGGCCAGCACCGAGGTCAGGGCGTCGGTGAGGACATGCACATAGGCGGCACGCAGGTTGGTGTCGTGTGCGCCGTGCCCGTGGTTGTGGTCGTGCTCATGCTCATGCTCATGCCCGTGGCCGTGCCCATGCCCATGCCCATGCCCATGCCCATGCCCATGGTCATGCGAATGCCCGCCCCCCGCCAGCAGCCAGGCACTGACCAGGTTCACCACCAGCCCCAGCACCGCAATCAGCGTGGCCTGCGTGAAATCGATCTGCTCAGGGCGCAGCAGGCGCTGCACCGACTCCCAGCCGATCAGCAGCGCGACAATGCCCAGCGAGATCGCGCTGCCAAAGCCGGCCAGTTCGCCCACCTTGCCGGTGCCGAAGGCAAAGCGCGGATCATTCGCGTGCAGGCGCGCATAGCGGTAGGCCAGCGCGGCCACGCCCAGCGCAGCGGCATGCGTGGCCATGTGCCAGCCATCGGCCACCAGCGCCATCGAGCCATACCAGTGGCCGCCGGCGATCTCGGCCACCATCATCACCAGTGTCAGGCCGACCACCCAGCGGGTACGGGCCTCGTAACGGTCGTGATGGATGCCCAGCCAGGACCGCGGGCAATCGGCCGGGTTGTCGCTGCGTTCGCGGGCCATGGCTTCTATTCTGCACTGGCCGGTCGCCGGACCGCTTCGGCTTCCCTCGCGGCCACACGCTGCGCGCGGTGGGGCCCGGCATGCACCGTCCCCGGGGCCGCCGATGCCCGGGTTGCGATGCGCGTCGCTGGTGCCACCAGACCTGAGTCGCTAGGCTGCCTCCCTGCCAGGCCTGCGCTGCGCACGGCCGGATGCCGGGAGGAACAATGAAAAAAGGGCTTATCGCCGCACTGGTGCTGGCGGCCATCCTGCTGCTCGCGCCAAATGCGCTCGGGCGCTTTGCCGAATCGCGCTCCGACGCCATGCTCGATGGCATGGCCGGATACCTGCCTTATCTGACCATCGTCGAGCGCGACTGGGAGCGGGGCTGGTTCACTTCCCGCCAGCGCGTCACCTTCGAATCGAACATCACCGGGGAAGGCGAGGCTCGCCCACGCTTCACGCTGCACAACGACGTGCTGCATGGCCCCCTGCTCGGCCTCTCGGGCCTGGGCGCGGCGCGCGTGAAGACCCGCATCGACCTGCCGCCCGAAATGCAGGCGGAGATCCGCGAATCCTTCGGTCCGGAGCCGGCGCTCGAGATGACCACGCGCGTGGGCTTCCTCGGCGGCGGCAGCACGGTGCTGACCTCGCGGGGCCGAACCGCTTCGGACGAGGAAGGTGTCGAAATCAGCTACGAGACGGTGAAGTTCGAGGTGGATTTCAATCGCGACTTCAGCCGCTTCGGGATCGACAGCCGCATGCCGCGGGTGGAGATGCTCGATGCCGACGGGCAGCGCATCCTGTTGGACCGCCTGACCTTCAAGGGCGAGGCGGATCGCATCGATGGCTACCAGAACCTGTACGAAACCGACTTCGGATTGCGCATCCGCGAGCTGTCGGTGACGGGTGCCGGCGATGATATCCGCCTGAAGGATGCCCACTACGAAGCCGAGATCGATGTCGATGAAGGCTGGCTGACGGCGAAGCTGAAGATTGGCAGCGATGCGGTGGAAGGCGCGGCCGTGCAGACCGCCGGCGTTGCGATCCAGTCCGTGCACTACGACCTGTCGCTGCGGCACCTGCACGCGCAAACCGTGGATGCGATCTATACCTCGATGCAGGACATCTACACCCGGGTCCCGTTCGAGCAGTCCTCGTCCGATCCGCAAGTCGTCGATGAGGCCATGGCTGAAAGTATCGCCGCGCCGCTGAGGCAGCATGCCGGCACGCTGCTGGCGCATGATCCGGAGCTGTCGCTGGATCGCATCGGTATTGCCACCAGCGATGGCGAGGCCGTGCTCAAGGGCGTGATCCGCCTGGTGGGCATGAGCGAGCAGGACTTCCAGTTCGCCGGCTTCCTGGGCGCGCTGGGCAAGCTGCAGGCCGACCTCACGCTCGAGATCGACGAGGCGCTGGCCGCAAAGTTGCCCAATGGCGCATTCCTGTCGGAAACCGGCGTCGCGGCCGGCTACCTGCTGCGCGAGGAGGGCAAGCTGCTGTCGCGCATCGGCCTGGACAGCGGCGCGCTCACCATCAATGGCCAGGCACAGGCGCTGCCGTTCCCCGGCATGATGCCCGGCGCCACCCCGCAGATGCAGGAACTGCCCTGACGTTGCCGCAGGGCTGCATCAGGGCTGCAATTAGATGATCATGCGGGCGTGAAGAACGCATTCACGCCCGCCTGGCCCTGGGGCCATCACCATATCCAGTCCGTGCTGCCGTCGCTGCTGCCGCACTGGCGCCTGCGGCGGCGTGCGGCGGGCATGCTCGGGGCCAGTCGCGAGCGGCTCCTCGACTGCGGCGATGGCGTGCGGCTGCAGGCCTGGCATGCGCGGCCCGACGGGGCGGTGAAGGGATCGGCCATCCTGCTGCATGGCTGGGAAGGCAGCGCCAGCTCCTGGTATGTGGTGTCGCTGGCCACGCGGCTGTTCGAGTCCGGCGTGGAGGTGGTGCGGCTGAACCTGCGCGACCACGGCGACACGCACCATCTGAACGAGCACATCTTTCATTCCTGCAGGCTCGACGAGGCGGTGGGTGCGGTGGCTGCAATGGCGCCAGAACTGGTGGCGCCGCCGTGGCTGGTGGGCTTCTCGCTGGGCGGCAATTTCATGCTGCGCATCGCGGCCAGCGCGGCTCCGCATCTGCCGAAGATCGCGAAGGTGGTAGCCATCTCGCCGGTGCTGCATCCGGGCACGGCGATGCTGGCGATGGAGCGTGGCTGGCAGGTGTACCAGAGCCATTTCGTGCGCAAGTGGTCGCGCTCGCTGCGCCGCAAGCGCAAACTCTGGCCCGCCACCGACGTCGATGAATCCTTCTTCGGCCTGCGCGACCTGCGGCGCATGACCGCCGCGCTGGTGGCGAAGTACACCGACTTCGCCGACATCGACGCGTACCTTGACGGTTACGCCATCACCGGCCCGCGGCTGGCAAACCTGCAGGCGCCGGCGGTGCTGCTGGCGGCGCTGGATGATCCCATCATCCCGGCGGTCGACCTGGCGAACCTCGCCGCCACGCCGCGGCTGCGCGTGGTCACGGTGCCGCATGGCGGGCACATGGGATTCATGCGCACGCCATGGAGCGAATCATGGGTGAACCGCTTCGTGCTCGATGAGCTGGGACTGCCGGGTGTGCAGCCGGCGCGTTCCGCAGGTGCTGCGCAGCTGACCGATCCGGGCGCCTGACTAGCTGCGCTTTTCCTCGAACTTGACCACGTCGGTGCCGCTGGTCACCTGGATCTCGCCCTCGATCACCGCGCCCTTGGCAATGGCCAGCGACCGGGCCGTGACATTGCCCTTCACCACGGCTGCGGCACCGACTTCCACCGGCCCGGTGCACTCGATGCTGCCGGTCAGCGCACCGGCAATCACGGCCGAACCGGCCCGCACCTGACCTTCCCAGTGCGCATCGCGGGCAATCTGCAATGTGCCGCCGATGTCGCCATCGCCGCGCACGGTGCCGCTGAGCAGCACCGAGCCCGGCGCAATGATGTCGCCGCGGAAGCTGACGCCAGTGCCGATGATGGTGGGCGGTCCGCTGCCGCGATCGGAGAGCCGGCGATGGGGTGCGGTCTGGTCGGTGGTGCTCATGGTCCGGCCAGTGTGCCGGGGGTTGCCGGCGGCCTGCCGTGAAACAGGCCGGACTTTCTTACATAGCGTGGCCGCAAGGGCCCGAAATGGCGGTCGGGCAGGTGCTGACGCCTGTGCACGCCTTTCAGGCGCAGGCTCAAGCGCCGCATCGGCTTCCCGATGCGGCGCCATTTCTCTGATGGAAGCGCGCGGCTGAAATTACTCGCAGAGGCTTTCGAGCATGCCCTGCGCCACCGGCGAGAGGCGCTTGCGGGCCAGTTCGCGGGCCTTGGGAGCATCGATGATGTGCTCCAGCGGCCCCGAGACCATCATGCCGCGCACCGAAGGGTGCCGCGCCGACACCCGTGCCATCTTGTTCAGCACGGTGAAGCCGCGATTGATCTTCTGGCGGGGCGCGCGGTTCTGCTCGATGGACCGGGCCAGATACTGGCCAAACCGGCTGTAAAGGAAATAGTCGTCGTTACCCACGTGAAAGCGGGCTTCGGCGAAAAAGTCGGGAAAATTCTTCTCGAGATACTGAGTGACACTCAGCAAGCGGGGTCCAGGGTCTTCGTTCTGGGACGCTTTGGGGGTATTCATCTAAGTCGCCACACCTCCGGGGGTCCTGACAACCAGTGTTTCTGGGCGTCACGGGCGGCACCACACCCCGCAACGCGCGCGGACTGTAGGGCCATTGGGCGGCGGATGCAATAGCTTGTAATGGCCTGCTATTTTGATGAGGGGCACGGCGTATGTATCATTGCGTGCCAAGGTTCCCCGGGGGCAGCATCGCCTGACCCTCACTGCCGGCCCCGATGTCCGGCTCTTCCCTTGGCCAGTGGTTGATTTGCAGGTCGTTCGCGGCAGGCCCGAAGGCAATTGCCCAAGCCATGGCCCGTGCCTGCCAGATACGTGTTTTGGAAGGACAGTGGCATGAGCAGTGAACACCCGGGCCTCTACCGCGAGGCCTTCGAGAAGGACAGCTGTGGTTTCGGACTGATCGCCAACCTCGACGATCGGCCCAGCCACTGGCTGGTCGAGACCGCAATCGCCTCGCTGGGCCGGCTGACGCACCGCGGTGCGGTGGCTGCCGACGGCAAGACCGGCGACGGCTGTGGCGTGCTGCTGAAGAAACCGGAGAAGTTCCTGCGCGCGGTGGCAAAGGATGCGGGCATCCGGCTCGCGTCGCAGTTCGCCGCGGGCAATGTGTTCCTGTCACGCGATGCCGCGGTGGCCGCGGCCAGCCGTGCGGAGCTCGAGGCGCAGGTGCGGCGCGAGGGGCTGGAGTTTGCCGGCTGGCGCGAGCTGCCGGTGGATCCGGGCGCCTGCGGCGAGGAGGCGCTCAAGACGCTGCCGGCCATCTGGCAGATGTTCATCAACGCGCCGGCCGACCTGGACGACGAGGCCGAGTTCAACCGCAAGCTGTTCATGGCGCGCCGCCGCGCCGAGATCGCCCGCGAGACGGCCGACGAGGCCTTCTATGTGCCGAGCCTGTCGGCCAGCACCATCGTCTACAAGGGCATGGTGATGCCCGCGCACCTGGCGGAGTTCTATCCGGACCTGGCCGACCCGCGCGTCGAGGCGTCGGTGGTGGTGTTCCACCAGCGCTTCTCCACCAACACGCTGCCGCAGTGGCAGCTGGCGCATCCCTATCGTTACCTGGCGCACAACGGCGAGATCAACACCATCGAGGCCAACCGCTGCTGGGCGGTGGCGCGTGGACCGGTGCTGAAGTCGCCGCTGCTGCCCGACCTGCACGATGTGTTGCCGCTGGTGTCGCTGCATGGCTCCGACTCGCAGAGCCTCGACAACATGCTCGAGGTCTACCTGATGGGCGGCATGGATCCGATGCATGCCATGCGCCTGCTGATGCCGCCGGCCTGGGAGAACGTCGATGGCATCGATCCGGACCTGAAGGCGTTCTACGAGTTCTACACGCCGCATCTGGAGCCCTGGGATGGCCCGGCCGCGGTGGTGCTCACCGACGGCCGCTATGTGTGCTGCACGCTGGATCGCAATGGCCTGCGTCCCGGCCGCTATGTGATCACCAGGGACCGGCACCTCACCGTCGCCTCCGAAATCGGCGTGTGGGACTACAAGCCGGAAGACGTGGTGCGCAAGGGCCGCATGGGTCCGGGGCAGATGCTGTGCCTCGACCTCTCCACCGGCAAGCTGCTGGAGAACGAGGAGATCAACAACACGCTGAAGGCGCGCCATCCCTACAAGGCGTGGCTGAAGAAGGGCGTGAAGTTCCTCGAGTCGGACCTGATCG
>CAYQJU010000099.1:0-8343 GCA_964417875.1 uncultured Steroidobacteraceae bacterium | reverse complement strand
CTAGCGGATCACGCCGCAGGCAATGCGCGCGCCGGCATCGCCGGAGGGCTGCGACACATAGTCGTCGCGATTCGCGTGCACCACCACCGCCTTGCCGATCAGGTCGTTCAGCCCGCCATCGCGCAGCGTCGCGCCCTCGATCGCGGCGGTGATCGCGCTGCGACCGTTCTCGTCGGCGGCGATATTGCCCAGGTCACCCAGGTGCCGCTCGCTCTGCGCCACGGTGGGCGGCCCATGCTGCGCATTGTCGGGGTTGAAGTGCCCCCCGGCGCTCGACGCATCCGGAGCACTGCAATCGCCGGTCTCATGCACATGGAAGCCATGCTCGGCGCCGGCGTTGAGGCCGGCGATCTCGCCGGTGATCGACACGCCATTCGGTCCGGCCGTGAGTTCCAGCTGGCCCGTGGCCTCGCTGCCGGAGCGGCTCTCGAGCTGCGCCACAGCCGACGCGGGCGCGGCCGCACCGGTGGCGGTGGTGGCTGCGGGCGCGCCTGGTCCTGCACCCGGTTCACGCGGCGCATCCTGGCGCGAGCAGGCCGCGGCGGCCGCGCAGCACAGTCCGAGCAGCATCATTCTGGTTTTGTTCATGAGCCGAATCCCTCGCTTCGATGTGTTCCGGGAACAAGAATGCGGAACATTAGCGCATCGCGATCAGCGGCGCCCCCCGGCCGCAATAGTCAGGATGCGCCTACGCACACCCGCGGCGTAGGACCCACGTAGGCTGCTGCTGACAGTTGCAGGGGCCGGCCCCCTGCGCCGTGCGCGCGCTTTGCAGCAATACTGTTGTCACAGCGCTGCAATCCGCTGCAGCGCGCGGAGTGGGCGTTGAGTTACCGATCGATTACCGACATCGCGCGGAAGATCCGCCAGATGGATATTGCGATGCTGATGACCCACGACCCGCATGGGCACATCACCGGCCGTCCGATGAGCCACAACCGGGAGCTCGACTATCGCGGCGATTCGTTCTTCTTCGCGTGGGACGACTCGCAGCTGGTGCGCGACATCGAGCGGGATCCGAAGGTGGCGCTGGCCTTCCAGGGTGGGCGCCATCTGCTGGGCGGGCCGGGGATCCACATCAATGTGGAAGGCATGGCCCGCGTGGTGCGCGACCGGCGCCAGTTCCTGCCGCACTGGAATCCGTCACTGCAGCGCTGGTTCGACGCCGGCATCGACACCCCGGGCCTGGTGATGATCCATGTGCACGCGCGCCGCGTGCATTACTGGGAAGGTGCCGAGGAAGGCGAAATAGACGTGGCCTGAAACCTTGCGGTATCAGGCCACGCCTGGCTCTTCATGAGCCGCTTGCGGACGCGTCAGTTCTGCTGACGGTCCAGATCGGCGCCATCACTGGTGCCGCTCGTGGTGCCGGTGGAGCGATCGGTGCTGCCCGAGTTCGTCGAGTCAGCGCCGGTGCCCGTGCCGGTCCCCATATCCATGTCCGCACCGGTGCCCGTGCCCACGCCCGCCGGTGAATCCAGCGTGCTGTTGGTGTCGAGGTCGGTGCCGGGCGTGGTCATCGTGCCGGTGTTGTCCATGCCGGTGTTGTCGATGCCGGTATTGGTGTCATCGATACCGGTTGCGCCAGTGCCTGCGGCACCGGTGCCAAATGCGCCCGTGTCGGTGCGCTCCGAAGGTGAATCTGCATTGCTGCATGCCGCGAGTACTGCGCATGACATGATCGCTGCCAGGATTGCTGGGACTTTCATCTGTTTCCTCTCCTCTGTACGGCTTGATGCATTGATCAAGTTGGAGGTGCAGCTTGCGCGTGATGGGCAGGGGGCGCACTCGCCGTGCGTGGCTGCATGGGGTAGGTGCAATCCTACCGGCGTTGGCAGCAGGCGACAGATGCAGGAAAGTCAGCGCCTGCGGCGCACCTGCACGACCTGTTCCTGGCGGCGAACCTCGAAGTGCTTCGAGGCATCGAGCAGGTCGCTGAGTTTCGAATAGCCGTAGTTGCGCGGGTCGAAGTCCGGTTCCTTCTTCGTGAGGATGCTGCCCACGCCACCCAGGTGCGCCCAGCCGGAATCATCCGACGCGTCATCCACCGCGCCGCCGACCAGCTCGAGGAAGGCGCGATCGCGGTCCAGTTCGGCAGAGGCCTTGCGGCTTGGCGCCTGGCCCGGCGCCTTGGTGAACACCTCGGTATAGATGAAGCGGTCGCAGGCCGCGACGAAGGGACGCGGGGTCTTCTTCTCGCCGAAGCCATAGACGCGCTTGCCCGATTCCTTCAGCCGCGAGGCCAGGCGCGTGAAGTCGCTGTCGCTCGACACGATGCAGAAGCCATCGAGGTTGCCGGCATACAGCAGGTCCATCGCATCGATGATCAGCGAGCTGTCGGTGGCGTTCTTGCCCTGCGTGTAGGCGAACTGCTGGATGGGCTGGATGGAATGCTCCAGCAGCACCTTCTTCCAGGACGCGAGGTTCGGTGCGGTCCAGTCGCCATAGATGCGGCGCACGGTGGCGCGGCCCAGCTTGGCGACCTCGTCGATGAGCCCGCGCACGATCGCCGGGTTGGCGTTGTCCGCATCGATCAGGATGGCGAGCGTGCCGCCGGATTCCGTGTTGCTGCTGCTGGCCATGGCGGGCAGCGTACCACGCAGGCACGTGGCCGCCGGCCCGGGCGCCGATGGCTACGCGGCAGGTGGATCGGGGGGAACCTGCGGTCGGTCGGCAATCTGCGCCAGCGCGGTCTCCAGCTCGCCGGCGCTGGTGGGCTTGGTGAAGTGGAAATCAAAGCCCCGCGCGAAGGCCTGGTTGCGGTCTTTCTGTCCGCCCCAGCCGGTGACCGCGATCAGGGCGGGCACCGATCTGCCATAGCGCTGGCGCAGTTCCTCGGCCACCAGATAGCCGCTCATGCCCGGCATGCCGATGTCGAGGATCACGATCTGCGGATGCATGCGCTCGATGGCCTGCAATGCGGTTTCGCCGTCGTACACCGCATAGGCATCCTGGCCGAGGGACTGCAGCAGCAGCTGCAGGCTGTCGGCGGCATCACGGTTGTCGTCTGCCACCACGATGCGCATGCGCGGCAGGCGATGCGGCGACTGGCCGCGCGAGGGACGGCTGGCCACCAGCGCCAGCTGTTCCACCGGCAACGGCAGACGCACCGTGAAGGTGCTGCCACGGCCCTCGCCGCCACTGCGTGCGCGCACGGTGCCGGCATGCAGTTCGACCACGCGGCGCACCAGCGCCAGGCCCACACCCAGGCCGCCGGCCTCGGTGGTGCTCGGCGAGCCCTGCGTGAACAGCTCGAAGATGCGCTCCAGGTCCGCATGCGCAATGCCGCGGCCGGTGTCGCGCACGCTGATCTCGGCATGTGTCGCGGCGCGCGTCACATCGACAAAGATCGAGCCGCCGGGCGGGGTGTATTTGGCGGCGTTGTTGATCAGGTTCACGAACACCTGCGTCAGACGCATCGGGTCGCCATGCAGCACCACAGGCTCGCCGGGCAGCTGCATCGCGAAGTTCTGTCCCTGGCGGTCCATCAGCGGTCGCACGGTCTCCACCGCGCGGCCCAGCACATCGCCCAGATCGACGGTCTCCTTCGCGATGGCCAGCTTGCCGCGCGCGATGCGGTTCACGTCCAGCAGCTCATCGACGATCTGCGTCAGATGGCGCGCCTGCCGGTCGATGACCTGGCGCATCGCCTCGCGCACATCGTCCTTCAGGTCGCGGCGCGCCATCAGCTCGGCGGCATTTCGGATCGGCGCCAGCGGGTTGCGCAGCTCGTGCGCCAGCATCGCGATGAACTCGTGCATGCGCTGCGTGGTGTCGGCCAGCGTCTCGGCATGGCGCCGGTCGCTGAGGTCCTGCATCACATGCACATAGCCGCGGTGGCGCTGGTCCGGCCCGATGACGGCGGTGAGGATGCAGTTGGCCCAGAACTGCGTGCCGTCCTTGCGCAGCCGCCAGCCTTCCTCGGCCGCGCGGCCGGAGGCATTGGCAGCCAGCAGATGCTGCCAGGGGCGGTTCTCGCGCACGTCCTCGGATGAGTAGAAGTGTGAATAATGCTTGCCGACCATCTCCTCGGCACCGTAGCCGGTCAGCGCATGCGCGCCGCGGTTCCAGCTGGTCACGAAGCCGCTGTGGTCGAGCATGATGATGGAATAGTCCGACACGCCCTGCACCAGCAGGCGGAAGCGCTCTTCGCTGTCTGCCAGCGCCTGCTCATGCACGCGCCGCTCGGTGAGGTCGCGCGTGATCTTCGAGAAGCCGACCAGCACGCCCTGGCGATCGCGCATCGCGGTGATGATGACGCTGGCCCAGAAGCGCGAGCCGTCCTTGCGCACGCGCCAGCCTTCGTCCTCGAAGCGGCCTTCCATCGTGGCCATGCGCAGCTCGTGCTCGGCCCAGCCGCGACGGATCGCATCGGCCTCATAGAATCGCGACATGTGGCTGCCGATCACCTCGTCGGCGGCGTAGCCGTGCATGTGTGCGGCGCCGGCATTCCACGAGGTGACGCAGCCTTCCATGTCGACCATGAAAATGGCGTAGTCCTTCACGTCGGTGACGAGGCTGCGGAAGCGCTCCTCGCTGAGGCGCAGCGCCTCTTCCTGTGCGCGACGCTCGGTCAGGTCGCGCGTGACCTTGGCAAAGCCGATCAGGTTTTCCTGCGGATCACGGATCGCGGTGATGAGCACGCTGGCCCAGAAGAGCGAGCCATCCTTGCGCAGGCGCCAGCCTTCGTCCTCGAAGCAGCCATGCAGGGCGGCCTGTTCGAGCTCATATTGCGGGAAGCCGCTGTCGACCTTGTCGGCCGGATAGAAGCGCGAGAAGTGCGAGCCGATGATCTCGTCGGCGACATAGCCCTTGATCAGCTCGGCGCCGCGGTTCCAGGTCACCACATGGCCGCTGACGTCGAGCATGAAGATTGCATAGTCGCCGATCGCGGCGATCAGCTGGCGGTAGATGGCATCCCCCTGGAAGACTGCATCGTCCGGTCCGTGGCCATCGCCACCATTGTTTCCGTTGCGGTTGCCGTTGCCGCTGCCTGATTTGCCGGTGCTGCCCCGGCCGGATTTCGCCTCGACCATGTGTCTCCCGCGCGGATGCGACGCTGCGTCCATTCCATTGGTTGCACTGTGTGCGGACTCCCCTCGTTGTCATCCATGTCTTGGCCCGGCCGCAACCGGCTTCAGGGGGCGGGTGACCTTAGCGCAGCCGTGCGGGCCGGCGCATTAGGAGGTTTCCTACACGATCGTTATCGGAACGTTATGGCCAGGCAGAAACTTCCGCGGGTGTGACGGGTTCGAGGTGACCCTTCGGAACGTGAACTTCTGCCGTGCCGATTCCGGCGGCAGCACGTGGCGTGTCCGGTCCCTGGTAACGCAGGTCGATGATGCGCACGCGCCATTGGTCGCCCGCGTCCTCGACGGTCCAGACGGGGAAGCGCATCCAGTTCACGAAACCGCGGATGGACGGCGCGGCCAGCGCGGCCTGCACGATGGGATCGGGCGCGGTGCGCGGCAGTTCGTGGACCGGGCCTCCGGCGGCGATGATGCGGTAGCGGTCGGGTTCCTGGATGACCATGCGGTGGCCGAGCGGCAATGCCGGTGGGGGATTGGCCTGCACCTGCACTGCCTGCGGATAGCGTTCGGCCAGTGCGGATTCGGCCACGCGGGCCAGCGCGAAGGCTGCGCCCATGTAGAGGAAAAGGATCAGCAGGCCGGCGCGTGCGGCGACCGGTGGCGAGGCCCACTGCGGGCGTCTGGCGCGCAGCGTGATGATGGCGGCGATGGCCAGGCACCAGGTGATCTTCACGCCGACGGGGACGAGGTTCGTGCTGAGCACAAGGCCGGTGGCCAGCGCGGCGAGCACCAGCCAGCCGCCGATCGCGCTGCGTGTGCGGCTGCGCGCCAGCACGACGCCGGTGGCGGTGAGCACCCAGAACCAGGGTTCGACGATGAACAGCGTGTCGCCGTAGAACCAGCGGCCGTCAAAGGGCATCAGCAGGCGCACGCCATAGGTATTGAGCCAGTCGAGCAGCGGGTGGGAGAGCACGGCGATGAAGGACAGCAGCAGGATGGCGCGGGCGCTGAACGGTGGAGAAGGCGTGGCCGCGTGGTGTTCAGCGGCGGCAGATGTCGGTGTCGCACCGGCACCGCGTAACCTCGCCGCGTTGTCCCGCGCGGTCTGCCAGCGATGCCACAGCATCACTCCGGCTGCGAGCATCAGTGGCAGCAACAGCATCGCCAGGATGCCGTGCGTGTGGCCGCGGCGTGCGTACAGTTCAAAATCGTTGCCCCACAGTCCTGCGATCACATCGATGTCCGGCAGGTTCGCGCCGATCAGCAGCGTGGTGGTGGCGTGGCGGGTGCGGCGCTTCAGGCCGCTTTCTGCCAGCGCGGCGCCAAACAGGGTGTGGGCCAGGGGGTCCATGATGTTGCCGGTTCCTCGGTTGGGGGTCGTTGGCGGTCAGTCGCTGGTCGCTTCGGAGACGCGCGCCAGCTTGCCTACGCGCACGCCGAGCAGACGGATGCGGCGTGACAGGTCGATGCGCCTGAGACCCTGGCCTGCATGGCGGCGGATCGCGATGGCATCCGCGGTGTACTCATCGACGGTGGTGTCGCGCGTGACGGTCCTGAAGTTGTCGAAGCGCAGCTTCACGCCGATCGTGCGGCCGACATAGCCCTTGCGCTGCAGGTCGCCCGCCACCTGCTGGCAGAGCTGCGTGAAGATCCCGCTGAGCTCGGGACGATCATGCACCACGTGCAGGTCGCGCTCGAAGGTGGTTTCGCGGCTCATGCTCACCGGCTCGCTCTCGGTGACCACCGGTCGCTCGTCGCGACCCCAGCTCACCTCGTGCAGCCAGGCGCCATGGCTTCGGCCGAAATGTTCAATCAGCCAGCCGCGATCGCGCGCGGCGACATCGCCGACGGTGTGGATGCCCAGTGATTTCAGCTTCTCGTCGGTGCGCGGGCCGATGCCGTTCACCTTGCGGCAGGGCAGCGGCCAGATCAGGGACTCCAGGTCGTCCATCGTGACGATGCTGATGCCGTTGGGCTTGTTGAACTCGCTGGCGAGCTTGGCCAGCAGCTTGTTCGGCGCGACGCCGATGGAACAGGTGAGCCTGGTGGCCTCGAAGATGCGACGCTGGATCATCGCGGCCAGCTCGCCCCCGCCCTCGCGTTCCGCGCCCGGCACCTGCGTGAGGTCGATGTAGACCTCGTCGATGCCGCGGTCCTGGATCACCGGCGCGATGTCGGCGATGGTCTGCTTGAACAGGCGTGAATAGCGGCGCACCTCGTCGAAATCCACCGGCAGCAGCAGGCAGTCCGGGCACAGCTTCGCGGCCTTCATCAGGCCCATCGCCGAGCCGACACCAAACTGGCGCGCGGCATAGGTGGCCGTGGTGATGACGCCCCGGCCGACATAGCCGGACAATCGCGGGAAAGCATCCGGGGGAATGTTCGCGATCGTCCGGTCGGACCACTCCTGGTCCGGATATCGCGCCCGGGCACGGGCCAGCAGGTCGTCCTCACGGCGGCGCGCGCCACCGATGACAACGGGCAGGCCCTTCAGCTGGGGATAGCGCAGCAGTTCGACGGACGCAAAGAAGGCGTCCATGTCGAGATGGGCGATGCGGCGCGGAGGCGAGGGATCGGGCGGAAGGAGCACGCCGGCAAGGATAGCGGGCCCGCCCTGCCGGATCGAAGGCGCCGGGACTGCTCGTCGCCGGCGCCGGTGAGTTTCGGGCCGAAGCCTTTGACCTGAAGTGGCCGGTCAGCGGGCGCGCTGGCCGGTGCCCTGCGAGCGCCCGCGGCCCTTGCCGCGCATCTGCTGCGCACGGCCGGCGGAGGCCTCCAGCGTCTCCTCGTCGTCGTCCGATTCCATCTCCTCGCCCTGCGACTGCAGTTCGGGCGTGATTTCGGATTCGGCGAGCTGCGTGAGGCGCTCGTCATAGGCCTTGCCTTCATCCAGCGCGCGTTCCATTGCGCCGACGAGGTCCTGCTGGCCGATGGCCTGGCCCAGTGCCTTGACCGTGCCCCAGGCGGCAATGCAGTAATGCTCGGTCTTCTGCAGTGCGCCGATCAGCACCGTATCCAGCGCGGGGCCCCGCTGCAGTTCCTGCATGTGTTCCTTCATGTCGTTGACGAGGCCTTCGGCGGCCACGTTCTTCTTGCGGCCCGGCGTGGCCTCGAGTTCCTCGAGCGCGGATTCCACATCGGCCAGGAGCTGCTCGCCCTCTTCCAGGCGTTCCTCGATCGCTTCCTGCAATGACTCGTTCTCGGCCGACTTGACCAGCCTCGGGATGATGCGCGCGAGCTGCTTCTCGGCGCTGTGGATCTCCTGGAGTTCCGTGATCAGGATCTCCTGCAGATCCGGGGATTCCTTCTTCGA
>CAYQJU010000098.1:0-8405 GCA_964417875.1 uncultured Steroidobacteraceae bacterium | reverse complement strand
CCGTCACCAGCGTCGCGCTGTTGATGCTGTATGAGGAGGGGCGCTTCCAGCTGAGTGATCCGGTGGCACGATATCTGCCGGAACTGGCTGACCTGAAACTGTATGTCAGCGACAAGGGCCCGGGCGGCCAAATGGTGCTGCGCGACCCTGCGCGCCAGCCGACCATCCAGGACGTGTTCCGCCACACCGCCGGTTTCCTCTATGGATTCGGCGGCAATCGCGGCGTGGACAAGGCCTATGGCGAGGCCAATGTCATGGGCGGCACGCTGGCCGAACTCACCGAGCGGCTCGGCAAGGTGCCGCTGGCCTATGAGCCGGGCACGCAGTGGGTTTATTCCGTGTCGCACGACGTGCAGGCGCGGCTGGTCGAAGTGCTCTCGGGCATGCCGTTCGACCAGTTCGTGCAGCAGCGCATCTTCGAGCCGCTGGGCATGAAGGAATCCGTGTTCGGCCGGCCCGATGCGTTGAAGGACCAGTTCGCGGTGATCTATGGACCCGGCCCGGACGGCAAGCTTGCGCCCACTGGCGCGCTGGATGCACCCGGCGCCGCGACGCGCGTGCTGGGCGGGTTCAGCATCTCGACCACAGCGTCGGATTACGGGCGGTTCGCGCAGATGCTGGTGAATTCAGGGGAGCTGGATGGTGTGCGCATCCTGTCGCGGAAGACCATCGACCTGATGGATTCGAATCACCTGCCGGATGGAGTGCAGCGCGGCGCGGCCGGGGGTGGTGCGTCGGCCGGTGAGGGTTATGGCTTGGGCGTACGGGTGGTGCTGGATCCGGCGAAGGCGGGGAACCTGACCTCGGCGGGGACGTTCGGATGGTCCGGGGCTGCGGGCACGCATTTCTTTGTGGATCGCGCCGAGGATCTGGTGGCGGTGTTCATGGTGCAGCAGATGGGTGGGACGGATGGGCCGGGCCTGGCTGCGCAGTTCGAGACGATGGTTTATCAGGCGATCGTGGACTGAGGGAGGGCTACACTCGTTCGGGATTTGCGGTCGAGCGAGCGGCGGAAAAGTTCAGGATGCAGCCGTCAGCCTGGTCCGGATGTCGTTCCGGCCGCTGCGTCGTTCTGCTTCTTCCAGCAGCGCCGGGTCGGCGCGACCGCGCAGGTAATCGATGACTGCCTGCCGGTTCTCCGCCACAGCGTAGATGATGAGATCGACCAGGGTTCGACGGATCGCATCGGTATCCTCGCTGCCACCGCGGCCGGTGCCGCCAAAGTACTGGTCGATAAAGCGAAAGCGTCCATCCGTGGCAAACGTGAGAATGTAGCGCCACATCAGATACAGATCGTGGTCGCTGATCAGGCCGGCTTCACGACCACGATCGATGCGGCGGTACCAGTGCAGTGCCCGATGCAGCACATCGGTGGTGATCAGCGATTCGTTGTCCTGCAGGAACATCTCCATCCGCCCGATGCCCGGAACGAAGCGCGTACGCCGTCCCTTCGCGGCGTCGAAGTACCAGCTGAACGAACGGGTTAGCCCCACGTTGAAGGGATAGGCCACTTCGTCGGCAAAGTCCGCCACGCCCTTCAGGCGCAGTGCCTCGGTGGCCTGGATGGTCTCGACCTCCGACTCCAGCTCGTGCAGAAGACGGAGGCGCTCGATGTCGAGCGTCATGCGCGCCGCCTTCTCCTGTGCCCGCGTGACGATGAAGTACGCCACCACCGAGACAATCACGGCACCGGCCAGTGACAGCAGCAGGCCGTTGATGAAAATCAGACCCTGCACAAGCCGGGTATCCGCACTCGCATCGAGATCTGATGTGCCGTACAGGCTGACCAGCATCGTCTCCAGCGCGCCGCGCACGAAATGCGGGTAGACGAACTGGAAGAAGCCCAGCATCACCAGGTAACTGACGACGCAGGCTGCCAGCACGAGCCCCATCAGCTGCAGACCACTGCGCAGCCATTGCCTCGCCTTCCGGAGGCTCGCGGATGAAGTGGGGACTGGGCTCATGGGTCTTCCTTGCCTCGCGCGTCAGGCCTGTGGTCGTTGCCGATACAAGGCATCGAACCGCTGCTCCAGCGCCGCGTGTGCGCCGCGGACCGCAGCTACCACCTGCGCGGCCCAGTCGAAGTACTCCTGCTTGCGCTGCAGGGTCCAACCCTCCGGGGGGCTTGAAAGCATGTCGCGCACGTTACAGATCTTGTCGGCGATCTTCACCGCCGCGGCGCGCGTGCTCGAGTGCCCCGCCTTGCTGACCTGCAAGCGCTTGCGCGACTGCTTCGCCAGCCACTTCGTGTCGGTGACCTCCACGACGACGTCGGCGATTTCATCTCCAAACTGACCGCGAAGCTCCTCGTAGCTGGTTTCGGTGTCCTCCAACGTATCGTGCAGGAGCGCCGCTGCCAGGATGACGGGATCGGAGATGCCGCCCTCGCTGCGCAGCACATTCGCCACCGTGAGGGGATGGTTGATGTAGGGCGACGCGCCCGCGTCCTTGCGGCGCTGGTCGCGGTGCTTGTGCGCGGCAAACTCGGCGGCGCGCAGGATGAGCGAGAGTGGATCCGTCGGGTTCATTCAGCGCAGAGATTAGCGCAGGCCGTGACTTTGGATATCTTCCCATGCGGAGTTGCTGCACAGACCGCAAGACGCACCGACGAACTGCGCGCGCGCCTCACCGCTGCCTTTCAACTGCCAGTCCAGCCACTGCAGCACGGCGCGTGACCATTCCCGGTCCGGCGCCACATAGGCACCGCTGTGCGCAACCGTGGGAAGGCTGGCGAAGAAGATCGGCAGCCCTGCCGCGGCGCCATCCTCATGGCTTTCCTTCGCGATGCGATAGGCCACATCCGAAGGTCCGCCGGCGAGGATCAGTGTCGGCGTGTGCAGTTCCGACCACTTGCGGTAGGCCGGCAGCGGGCCGGGCGGGCGCGCGGGAATCGTGCGGTAGTAACCGCTGTTGAGGACGACGGTGGTCGTGGCGCGCGGGTCCGCGCCGGCCGTCAGTGCCTGCATGCCGCCGCAGGAATGTCCCATGTAGGCGATGCGGTCGGGCTGCAGCCGACGATAGTAGGGACTGGCCGGATCGGCGTTGCGGGCGATTGCCCAGTCCACGCCGGCGATGAGCACCGCCTCGTCCAGCACCTGCAGCGGCCGGCCTTCGGTGCCGGTGGTCGGCGCGTTCGGACCCAGGTCGAAGGGCTGGTCGTCGCGGCCCACTGCGATGACCAGATAGCCATGCGAGGCGAGTTCGCTGAGGAACGCGGCGTACTCGATCGAGGTGTTGCGGCAGGCGCCGTTGGCGAAGGCGATGACGGGCAGCGGGGCAGTGGCGCGCTGCAGGTCCGCGGAGCGGTAGATGGTGTGTTCCTGCAGGTCTGGTTCGATGAGACGCACGACCTTGTGGGGGCCGGTGCCCTGCGGGAGCTCGGCGCGCCAGCGGGCGAGGCGTTCGGTGGTGTCGGTGTTGTCGTCAGGCGCGGCAGCGGTTGCGGCGAAGGCGAGGCAGGAGGCGGCAATCGCGGTGAGAAGTCGGGGCATGAGTTTCATGGTCAGTCACCGTATTAAGGGGTGCTGCGAACATCTTATGCCGTTAGCTCCCGGTGAGGTTCCGGCGCCATTGGGCCGCCCAAGCTTAATCGGCCAGAAAGGTGGCAAAGGTCAACTAGCCCGTGCGGGTGTTCTACATCGGTCACAGGCCCGGCGGACCGGTCACCTTTAGACTGATCGTCCCCCGGCATGCGGGATAGCGCTTGCAACCCAAGAACTGACTGCCAGCTGCCGCGCCTCTTCTTGCAGTCCTGACGACCATATCGCCCTGGCACAGGGGACATGCTGCGGCACCAGGTGCTTCCTCGACAGCCAGGGATTGCGGCACAGCCCCGCGGTAGCCGATCTCACGTTCCAGCAACTTTCCATCCGTCAGCTGCAGACCCGCAGACTTGGCAAAGCGACGCGCCTCATCCGTGAATCCGCCGCTGCTGACCACGATTCCAGCCTGTGCCTTTCGCGCTGCAACGACTCCATTCAGTTCGCGGACAACTTTCACGCCCACATCGTTCTTCCAGTGCTTGCACTGGACCAGCGTGAGCCGCCCTTCCTTGCGCAGGGTCAGATCGATGCCTCCATCCGGGCCACTTCGCGTCTCCATCACCGTGTAACCCTGGCGGTGGAACATCTCTTGCGTCAGGCGCTCGAAGTCCTGCCAGTTCATTGCCGCGACTGCCGAAAGCCCTTTCTCGCGGGCCCTGGCATGCAGGGATGCGCGACGCTGGCGCTTGAACACTGACAGAAGGGCACCCAAGAGAAAGAGGGCGGGGAACACGATGCGCCCTAACGAAGCGATCGTTCGCGCGAGTGTGTTCCCAACGACGTCGCCCATCTGGTCGATGCCCACGACTGGCTCCGGTGCGAGCGGAGGTTGAGCAAGATGATTCAGGACCAGGAAGCTGCCGATGGCGAGTATGACGCCGACCCACGGGGGAAACAGCGCGACTGCATCGATGAGATGGTCGGCGTCACTGCGGCGGCGTCTTCCCATCAGGCGGCCTCCTTGCGGGACGCCGTGCCCGCAGGCAGGCGATAGGTGAGCCGGGTTCCCTGGACCGCAAGCACACCGCTTTCCTTCAGTTCTGCGATGACTCGTGCGACGGCCTTGCTCGCGGCATCCAGCGCAAGGAACGAGGCGATGAAGTTCAAGAGCCGCTTTTCGGTTGCGGGCCTCTGCTGGGGGTGTGCCCGCAATTGCGCCAGGATCCGCGCACCTTCGTGCGAAAGGTTAGTTTTTTCGGGCGCCTTCCTGTGGATCCCTCGAGGGAGATTTTCCGCACAGGTCAAAGCTTGTGACAGGGACTCTGCTCTTGCCGCGTGGATCCCGTGTTGCCGCAGATAGCCGAAGAGTGCGTCGAGATCCTTGTCTTTCGCGATGACGACAAAGCGACCGGAGTCTTGCGATGCGCGACCCTTCTCCGCCAGCTCGCCCATGCAGAAGGCGATGTGCAGGTCCAGGGCGTTCCTGCCTGCTTTGTCGCTCTTCACGTACTGCAGCCGATCCCCGAGTGGCTGCCAGGCACTGACCACATCGGCTGGAAAGCGCGTCTGGTGTGGTCCATGGAAGATCCAGAGCCGCACGTCCGAATCCCGCAATTGCAGGAGCTCGTTGGCAGTCGGCTGGACATTTTCGTAATCGACCAGCAGGTGCACCGGCGGGGACATCCATTCTCCCTTGGGGAATTCCTGCTTGAAGGGTAGTGGACCGATCGGGAATGGGCTTTGCATTGACTCACAGTCCTGCGGGGGCGGGCTCGCCACCCCTTGGGCGCTTCCAATGAAGGGCGGCCGCCCCTTGCAGATGTGGCACAAGTAGCCCGTCTCACGCCTTGAGATCGTCAACTGCTTAACTGCCCTCCTCACCCCGAAATCCCCGACCCCAGGAGGCAAACAATGTCCCTCACCCTCCATTCCCGCCAGCGCATGTCGCATCGCGGCATTCCACGGCGTCTCGTGGATTTCACCCTCCAGCATGGTCGGATCGAAGGCGACCGCCATGTGCTCGACCGGCGCGAAGCGCGCCGGATCGTGGAGGCCCTGCAGTCAGAACTCCGCCTCGCCCTGCGCGTGCTCGACAAGGGTGGCGTCACCGTGGTCGAGGCCGACGGCCGCGTGATCACGATGTGGAACCGGGCCCAGCCGGTGCGTCGGCCGGCCCCGCAGCAGTAGGGGCATCCTTGGGCGCTGCGATGAGGGACGACGAGACGGTCCTGGTCCGCAACTGCCGCTTCGCCTTCCGCTGCCATCAGCAGTGGGCCGCGCTGGAGCGCACCCCGGACGCGCGCGTGCGCTACTGCCACGAATGCGCGCAGGACGTGCACCTGTGCCGCAATGACCGCGAACTGCGGGCCGCGGTCGTGGCCGACCGTTGTGTCGCAGTCGTGGCGCCCGCCGAATACGAATTACCGCCGCTGGTGGGCCTGGCCATGCCCTGGAGCCGGTGATGCTCGGCGCCATCATCGGCGACATCGCCGGCTCGATGCACGAGGGCGCCGCGCCGCGCGGCCGGCACTTCATCCTGTTCACGCCACGCTCCTGCTTCACCGATGACACGGTGCTGACACTGGCCGTGGCGCACGCGCTGCGCACCAGTGGCGACTATGCGACGTGCCTGCGACAGTTCGCGCGGCGCTATCCGTCCGCGGGCTACGGAAGCGCCTTCTGGCAGTGGGCGCGCGCAGATCAGGCGGGACCCTATGGAAGCTATGGCAACGGCTCGGCCATGCGCGTGGCCCCGGTGGCCTGGGCGATCGATGACCTGGAAGGGGTGATCGCCGAAGCGGAACGCAGCGCCGCAGTCACCCACGATCATCCTGAGGGAATTCGCGGCGCCTGCGCCATTGCCGCCGCGATCTACCTGGCGCGTACCGGCGCTGGCAAGGAGGCGATTGCCGAACTGGTGACGGAACGCTTCGGGTACACATGCCGCATGACGCTGGCCGAACTCGAGGCGCATGGTGGATTCGATGTGAGTTGCCAGCACACCGTGCCCGCGGCAGTGGCGGCGTTCCTGCTTTCGCAGGATTTCGAGGATGCGGTGCGCATCGCCGTGTCGCTCGGTGGCGATACCGACACACTGGCCTGCATCGCCGGCGCGATCGCGGAGGCCCACTACGCAAGCATTCCGGATGCGATGCTGACCGGCGCATTGCGCCGGCTCGATGCCGGGCAGCGACACGAAGCATGGGCGTTTGCGGAGCGCTTCCAGCTGCTGCACCTTGCTTCGGCATACCCGTCACTGCACCGGCCGACCAGCGCACGAGGCCTGCCTTCGGGAGTGCTGGCCGACGGCGTGTCGGTCATCCTGCGGATCGAGGCGATCCATCGCCGCCTGCCCGGTGGCTGGCGCGCATTCACTCGCATGGTGCCGGCCGGCGCCACGCCCTGCGCGGACATGGAACTGGTGTGCGTCGGGTTCAAGGACCTGGGCGCCGCGCGTACCTTTGCGGAGCAGATGGAAAAGCTGCTGCTGCGTCCATTCAGCGAGACTGCGGCCGCGGATATTGCCGTGCTGCCTGCCCAGGCGAGCGCACCCGTCCCCTGCGACTGGCTCGAACTGCATGAGGTGAGGCTCTCGGTCACCGGACCTCGCGTGCGCGCCGCGGGCCTGAAAGGCTCCCGCATTACCCGCATCGCGTTGCCGGAACAGTGAGACGGAACGCAATGCGCGGCCGCCAGCGCTGCTAGATTCCGCGCGAGCCCCACCCCTTTCTGCAAGAACATGGACAAGTTCGACCGCATCCTGCAGTTGCATACCCTGCTCAACGCCCGTCGCACGGCGATCCCGCTGGAGGATCTGATGGCGCGGCTGGAGTGCTCGCGCCCGACGCTGTTCCGCACCATCGCAACGCTGAAGGACCTGCTCAATGCCCCGGTGATATATGACGCCGAGCAGGGCGGTTACCGCTATGCCCTCGCGCCTGGCCAGCGGATGTACGAGCTGCCAGGGCTGTGGTTCAGCGCCCAAGAGCTGCAGGCGATGGCCATCATGCAGCGGCTGCTGAAGGATGCCGGCGGTGGACTGCTGGAAGAGCACCTGGGTGCGCTGTCGCGGCGGCTGGCGCAGCTGACGCGGCACCAGCGGCTCAACCTGGGCGAAGCGGCGTCGCGGCTGCGCTTCCCGGCGATCGCCTCGCGGCCTGCCGGCGAGTGCTTCGGCATCGTGGCGTCTGCGACATTGCAGCGCAGGCGGCTGTGGATCGAGTATCACGCGCGCAGCACGGATGCGGTCACGGACCGTGAGGTCTCACCGCAGCGGATCGTGCATTACCGGCAGACCTGGTACCTGGATGCCTGGGATGACCAGAAGGATGCGCTGCGCAGCTTCTCAATGGATCGGATCCGCAAGGCGATGTTGCTGGAGGGGGCGGCGCTGGACGTGCCGGAGGACAAGCTGGATGAGCATTACGCCAGTTCGTACGGGATCTTCGGCGGGAAGGCGGACAAGGTGGCGGTGATGGTGTTCACGCCAGAGCGGGCGCGGTGGGTGGCAGAGGAGCAGTGGCATCCGCAGCAGCGGGGGACGTGGCTGCCGGATGGGGGGTATGAGCTGAGGATTCCGTTCAGCGAGTCGCGGGAGCTGGTGATGGATGTGCTGAGGCATGGGGCGGAAGTTTTGGTGGTGGAGCCAGCGGAGCTGCGCGCGGAGGTTGAGAGTGCGCTGCGCGCCGCGATGGCTCGATATTCGGAGGAGGATCAGTGAAATGATTGCGCAATTTGTTCATCGCTGGCGCGTCCAGTGCACCCTCGTCGCGAACGAGAGCTTGAATGCTTCGGTACGCAAGGCAGCGCGCAACAAGAGACGCGTCCCTTCGGACCAAGCCGCCACCAAGCTGCTCTGGCAGGCACTGCCCCGCATTACCGGAAACTGGAAGCGGTCAGCCACCGCGTGGCAAGCTGCCAAGG
>CAYQJU010000097.1:0-8832 GCA_964417875.1 uncultured Steroidobacteraceae bacterium | reverse complement strand
CGCGGAAGATCAGCTGGCGCTCCGGCTCGCAGATGCGCTCGATGATCTTGTGTTCGACGTATTCCGGATGTTTGTCCAGCACCGGGCCCAAGGTCTCGACGACTTCCTTGACGGCCTGGTGGAACTCGATCTCGCCGGGATTGCGGCGGACGACTTCGCGATAGATCTGCTCGATATGTTCACTGCCCTTCTTCAAGACACATAACCCCTTACGCTCTGATTGCTTCGGTTTCTTCTTCGATGGCGCGGTCGCGCCCGTTGACCTTCACCCGCGATGGCAGGCCCATGCGTCCCAGCAGCTCCAGGAACGGCCGTGCAGGCAGCTCCTCGACATTGGCCATGCGGCGCACATCCCACTCGCCGGTGGCGATCAGCAGCGCCGCGGCCGCGGCCGGCACGCCGGCGGTGTAGGAGATGCCCTGGCTGCCCACCTCTTCGTAGGCTTCCTTGTGGTCGGCCACGTTGTAGAGGAACACTTCGGCCGGCTTGCCGCGCCGCGTGCCCTTCACCAGCGTGCCGATGCAGGTCTTGCCCTCGTAGTCCGGCGCCAGCGAGGCCGGATCCGGCAGCACGGCCTTCACCACCTTCAGCGGCACCACTTCCTGTCCCTCGGCGGTGCGCACCGGCTGCTCGGAGAGCAGGCCGAGGTTCTTCAGCACCGTGAACACATTGATGTAGTGATCGCCGAAGCCCATCCAGAAGCGCACGTTGGGCACGCCCAGGTTCTGCGACAGCGAGTGCACCTCGTCGTGTCCGGTCAGGTAGGCCTTGCGCTTGCCCACCACCGGCAGGTCCCATTCCTTGCCGATCTCGAACATCCGGTTCGTGCGCCACTGGCCGTCCTGCCAGGAATAGACCACGCCGGTGAACTCGCGGAAGTTGATCTCCGGATCGAAGTTGGTGGCGAAGTAGCGGCCATGGCTGCCGGCATTGATGTCGACGATGTCGATGGACTCGGCCTTGTCGATGTATTCATCGAGCGCCAGGCGCGCATAGGCATTGACCACACCGGGGTCGAAACCCGCGCCCAGCACCGCCGTCACGCCGGCCTTCTCGCACTCCTCGCGGCGCCGCCACTCGTAGTTGCCATACCACGGAGGGGTCTCGCAGATCTTGCGCGGATCCTCGTGGATGGCGGTGTCGATGTAGGCCGCGCCGGTGGCGAGGCACGCGGAGAGCACCGACATGTTCAGGAATGCCGAGCCGACGTTGATGACGATCTGCGCGCCGGTGTCGCGGATCAGCTTCGAGGTCGCCTCGACGTCCAGCGCATCCAGCGCATGGGCCTCGATCCTGCCCGGTTGCTTCAGCGCGCCCTTCTCATGCACCGACTCGACGATGCGGCGCGCTTTCTCCACCGTACGCGAAGCGATATGGATGTCCCCGAACACATCATTGTTCTGGGCACACTTGTGGGCCACGACCTGCGACACGCCGCCGGCACCAACGATGAGAACGTGCTTTTTCATTCCCCGGATGATCTCCTTGCGTAGTGGGATCGCGTTGCCTTCAGGAAAGGCTCCGCTCGTAGTCGGCAAAGCCGAATTCGCGTACTGGCGTCACCGAGCCATCGAACTCGCGGATCGCGATCGACGGCATCTGCACGCCATTGAACCAGTTCTTCTTGACCATGGTGTAACCGGCCGCGTCCTGGATGGACAGCCGGTCACCCACCTTCAGCGGCCGGGCAAAGCGGAATGTGCCGAACACATCGCCGGCCAGGCAACTCTTGCCGCACACCATCACCTCGTGCGGGCCCTCGTCGGGTTCGACAGTGGCCTCTTCACGGTAGATCAGAAGATCGAGCATGTGGGCCTCGATCGAAGAATCGACGATGGCCAGGTGCCGGCCGTTGTAGAGCGTGTCGAGCACGCTGACCTCGAGCGTGGTGCTGCCGGTGATGGCGGCCTCGCCCGGCTCCAGGTACACCTGCACCCCGTACGTTTCGGCAAAGCGCTTCAGGCGTTCGGCAAAGGCCTCCAGCGGGTAGCCGTCGCTGGTGAAGTCGATGCCGCCACCCAGGCTCACCCACTGCACGCGATGGAACAGCGCGCCGAAGCGCTCTTCCACCTGCGCCAGCATGCGCTCGAACAGTGCGAAGTCGCCGTTCTCGCAGTTGTTGTGGATCATGAAACCGCTGATACGGTCGAGCACGGCCTCCACCGCGGCCACATCGCGCTCGCCCAGGCGGCTGAACGGCCGCGCCGGATCCGCCAGGTCGAAGCTCGAGGAGCTGATGCCCGGGTTCAGCCGCAGTCCGCGCGCGATGCCCGCGGCGCGATCACCATGGCGCGTGAGCTGCCCGATGGTGTTGAAGATGATCTTGTCCGCGTACGAGATGGCCTCGTCGATCTCATGATCGGCCCAGGCCACGCTGTAGGCATGCGTCTCGCCGCCGAAGCGCTGCCGCCCCAGCCGCACCTCGAACAATGACGAAGACGTGGTGCCGTCCATGTACTGGCGCATCTGGTCGAACACCGACCAGGTGGCGAAGCACTTCAGCGCCAGCAGGGCCTTCGCGCCGGATCGCTGGCGCAGCCAGGCGATGCGATCCAGGTTGCACTGCAGCTTCGCGCGGTCGAGCAGGTAGCAGGGGGTCTGCTTCACATCGGACATGTTCGGTTCCGCTGAAGAGGTGGTCCCGCCGCCGCAGGCCCTGTCGGGCGTTACGGATTCGGGGAAGAGAGGGAGAATTCAAAGGCTGCGATGGGTGGAGCGCCCACACACCCCGGACGCAGCACGCAGCCGGCTACGCCCGGGGACGTCTGTCCGGGGTCATGTGTCCAGCGCGAACGATGCGGGACGGATGGCGGGCGGCGTGGGTCATGGCGCCGGAAGGATAGCCCCCTGAGGGGGGGTGTCAAGCCGCAGCGGCAGCCGGGGGCCCGGGATCACCGCAGGGGGCTCGGCGATGCCCTGCTGCGGCCAGCGAAACGGCTGGCCGCCACACGGCGAGGCAGCGGTTCAGCAGCGGAACTGCAGCCAGCGGCGCGATTTCACGTCCAGGTAGCGCACCGTGGCCTTCTTGAAGTTCAGGTCCACGAACAGCTCGCAGCGCAGCTCGTCGGTGCGCCAGCACATGGCCACACTGCTTTCGTTGGAATACATCAGGTGGAACACGCCATCGAAGGCCGGATAGCTGCAGCGGAATTCCATCAGCTTCATCAGCCGCCGCACCACCGGCTGCTTCACCGCCGCTTCCACCTCGTCGAGGGTGTAGCGGTGGCGGTTGATGTCGCGCGATTCTCCGGTGGCCTCCATCAGCTCCAGGTCATTCTGGCCTGCCAGCAGGCCCACGTAATAGACCTGCGGGATGCCGGGCGCGAAGAACTGGATGGCGCGCGCCGCGATGTATGCATCGTCATTGCGCTTCAGCGCATCGTAATAAGTGCAGGTGATCTGGTAGATGGCGCCGACGCTGTGCACATTGGCCGCCGAGCGGCGCAGGATGGGATCGGCGCTGCGCTGGCTGACATTGTCGATGACCGCCTGGATCTGCTCGGCCGGCAGCACGCCCTCCACATCGGGAATGCAGATGCCGTCATGCGTGTCGAGCACGGTGATCTGGTTGCGCGGGCACATGCGCAGCCACTGCTTCAGCCAGGTGCTGTTGGCATCGAGCAGCGAATAAAGCAGCAGCGGCGGCAGCGCGAAGGCATAGGGGCGCATGCCATGCAGCGAGATGGCGTACTGGTAGCTGGAATGGTCATGCACCTCCGGCAGCGTCTCCACGCCATGCTCCTGGGCCACGCCACTGATCCACTTCAGGATGTCGTAGACATCCGGCTCGACCAGGAAGCAGCTGGTGCCGATCTTCTTCGTGGTGTAGCCGAAGGCATCCAGGCGCAGCAACTTCACGCCGCGTGCGGCCAGGAAGCGGATGTAGTCCTCCATCAGCGCATAGGTCTTCGGCGAGTTGTAGTTCAGGTCGATCTGCTTCTCGGTGAAGGTGCACCAGACCTGGTCGGTGGTGCCGTCCGGCAGCATGATTTCGCGGAAGGGTTCCTTCTCCTTGCGGATGTGGATCTTCGCCAGGTCATCCGGCGTGATGGGCCCGAGCGTATCCACATGCACGAACAGGTCGGCGTATTCGGAGGCATGTCCCCTGGCGAGGAAATCCTTGAACTCCTCGGACTCATCCGAAATGTGATTGATGGTCAGGTCCAGGCACAGGTCGAAGCGCGATGCGATGCGTTCCACGTCCTCCCAGCTGCCATAGCGAGGATCGATCTGCTTGTGGGTCAGCGGCGAGAAGCCGCTGTCGGCATTCGAGGGATAAGGCGGCAGCACATGCACACCACCGATGGCAAGCGGGAAATGCCGCTCCATCACTGTCAGAAGATCGGCGAGGTTCCCGCCCATGCGGTCGGGATAGGCAATCAGCTGGATCTGGTTTCGCAGGGCCATTTCGGGTTCCGGACAAAGCAGGCGGATGGGAGCGTGACCCCACCTATAATGCACGACCCAATCCGGAAATCTGCACGGTAACTGACTGATGCCTGAATGGACTGAGCTGCTCGAGTACGAATTCCTCGGCAACGGCCCGGTGGCCTGGCTGGCCGCGATCATCGCGTTCCTGGTGACACTGACCGTGTTGCCGATCGTCAAGGGTTTCGTGTCGAATCGCGCCGCGAAACGGGAGGGCGCCGGGCTGCCACGCGGCCTCGAGCTGCTGGCGATGCTGATCATGCGCACCTCGCGCTGGTTCATCTGGGTGGTGGCCATCTGGGCCGCGACGTCGCTGCTGGTCATGCCGGTGCGGGTGACGCGCGTGATCACCGCGCTTTTCATCATCACCTTCTGGCTGCAGGTGGGCCTGTGGGCGATTGCCGCGATCCGCTTCTGGCTCAACCGGCGCGCCACCGCCGGCGGCAAGCCCGATCCGCAGCTGCGCGGCTCGCTCGATGTGCTGATGTTCGTCGCCTACGTGGCCGTGTTCGCGATCGTGGCGCTGCTGGCGCTGGACAACCTCGGCGTGAACATCACCGCGCTGGTGGCGGGCCTGGGCATCGGCGGCATCGCGATCGCGCTGGCCGTGCAGACCGTGCTGAGCGATCTTTTCGCCTCGCTGTCGATCACGCTCGACAAGCCCTTCGAGGTCGGTGATTTCCTGATCCTGGGCGATGTGCTGGGCACGGTGGAGCGCATCGGCATCAAGAGCACGCGGCTGCGGTCGCTGTCGGGCGAGCAGATCATCATCTCGAACGGCGACCTGCTGAGTTCGCGGCTGCGCAACTACAAGCGCATGTTCGAGCGGCGCGTGGTGTTCCAGACGCGCGTGGTGCTCGACACCCCCATCGAGAAGGTGCGCCAGGTCCCGAAGCTGATCCGCGGCATCGTCGACGCGCAGAAGGACACGCGCTTCGATCGCAGCCACTTCATGACCTTCGGCGAATACTCGCTGGATTTCGAGACCGTCTATTACGTGCTTTCGCCGGACTACAACCAGTATGCCGATACCCAGCAAGCCATCAACCTGGCGCTGTATGAGGCGCTGGCGGCAAACGAGATCGAGCTGGCGCTGCCGGCGCGGACCAGCATCGTGCGCAATGTGGGGACGGTTTACATCGCGCCGGAGGAAGACGGCGGCGCAGGCCAGCAGGCCGGCCAGCACGCGGCGCGACCGGCAGCGGACCCGTCCTGAGGTCAGGATGGGCGGGTCTGCGGGCGGGAAGGATTGGTGGAGCTAGACGGGATCGAACCGTCGACCTCTTGCATGCCATGCAAGCGCTCTCCCAGCTGAGCTATAGCCCCACGGCGGGAGGGCCGCGAAGTTACGCGGCGCCTTGGCGGCTGTCAAGAACGGGCGCTGCGGGCCGCTTCCGCTGCTCCAGCCCCGAGGGATTTCCGGGGGCATCGGCCGGCGGACAGCGTCGGCTGGTTCAGATTTCCACAGGCTGCTTGCGAGGGCGGCCACGTGGCCGGTGCGGGGAAACCAGCGGCTGTCGCCACGGCGGCGCTTCTTCCTGCACCTGGGCAAGGAACGGGTTGATGACCTTCACGCCGTCGTAGCGGCCGCCGTGCTGCAGGTCTTCGGAGTAGAGGATGGCGCAGTTCTGCGCACGCGCTGCGGCGACGATCAGGCAGTCCCACCAGTTCAGGTGGTAGCGGGATTCGATGGAGCGGGCTTGCAGCAGAAGTGGGCCATCGATGGGCTGTGGATTCCACTCCAGGAGGTCTTCAAGCTGGGCATGGGCTTCCGCAGGCGACACCTGTCGGCGCAGCTTGCGCGTCACCACGGCATAGAACTCGTTGATGGCCTGCACGCTGGTGCGGGCGCGCTGCTCGCTCCACAGGCGAGCGACAAGCGTCAACGCCAGTTCCCTCTTCAGCGGCTCGGCGGGATTGACGGCATAGACGAAAACGTTAGCGTCGACGAAACACGGGTCGATCATGGATTTCGTCCCTGCTGGGCAACTTGTCGCCGGGGTCCGTGAGTGGCGTCTTCATCGCCCGCGCGCGCGCCAGAAAACGGTGCATCGCCGCTTCATACGCCTGCGCCCTGGGTAGCTGCTGGCGCGTGATATCGCTGATGAAGCGCGAAACGCTCTTGCCCTGCGCGGCGGCGGCTTCTTTCACCCATTCAAGGGTGCGCTCGTCCAGCGTGATCGTGACGTTCTTGAGGCCCATGGTCGATAAATACACCTGCCCGGTGTATTTATCAATCCATCATCCCAGCGCTGCCCCCAGCCGCGCCAGCACCTTCTCCCGCCCCAGCAACGCCAGCGTCGCATCGATGGGCGGCGACACCGTGCCGCCGGTCACGGCCACGCGCAGCGGCTGCGCCACCTTGCCCAGGCCCAGTGAGCGCATGCCGGCGAACTCCTGCAGCAGCGCATGCAGCGCTGGCGCATTCCATTCCGGCAGGCTGCCCAGCGCAGTGGCCAGCTCGCCCAGCATGGCCTTCGACTCGGCGGTGAGATGCTTGGCCACGGCCTTCTCGTCCATCACCGGCTCACGGAAGAAGATCGCCGCCGAGGCGGCCATCTCCTTCATCGTCTTCGCCCGCTCGCGCAGCGCCTCGACCACGCCGCCGCACAGGCTCTCATCGGCGTCCGCGATGCCCAGCATCGCCAGCTGCTCGCGCAATGCCGCCACCAGCGTGGCCTGGGGCGCCTTCATGATGTGCTGCTGGTTCAGCCACAGCAGCTTGTCGGGATTGAACGCGGCGGCCGCCTTGTTCACATTGGCGATGTCGAAGGCGGCGATCATCTCCTCGCGGGTGAAGATCTCCTGGTCGCCATGCGACCAGCCCAGCCGCACCAGGTAGTTCAGCAGCGCGTCGGGCAGGAAGCCCTCCTTCTGGTATTCGAGCACGCTGACCGCGCCATGGCGCTTGGACAGCTTCGCGCCGTCGGCGCCGAGGATCATCGGCACATGCGCGTAGGCCGGCGGCGTGGCGCCCAGTGCCTTGAGCATGTTGATCTGGCGCGGCGTGTTGTTCAGGTGGTCATCGCCGCGGATCACATGCGTGACGCCCATGTCCCAGTCATCCACCACCACGCAGAAGTTGTAGGTGGGATTGCCGTCGGAGCGCTGGATGATCAGGTCGTCCAGCTCCGCGTTCTGGAACACGGTGCGGCCGTGCACCAGGTCATCGACCACCACCTCGCCTTCCAGCGGATTGCGGAAACGGATCACCGGCGTCACGCCGGGCGGCGGGGTCTCTTTCGAATCGCGCCAGCGGCCGTCGTAGCGCGGCTTCTCCTTGCGCGCCAGCTGCGCCTCGCGCATCGCGTCCAGTTCTTCCTTCGAGGCATAGCAGCGATAGGCCAGGCCCTGCGCCAGCATCTGGTCGATCACTTCGCGATAGCGGTCATAGCGCTGCGTCTGGAAGAACGGGCCCTCGTCCTCGTTCAGGCCCAGCCAGCGCATGCCCTCCAGGATCACGCGCACCGCCTCGTCGGTGGAGCGTTCGCGGTCGGTATCCTCGACGCGCAGGATGAACCGGCCGCCATGGCGGCGCGCCTGCAACCAGGAAAAAAGGGCCGTGCGCACGCCGCCGATGTGCAGCATGCCGGTGGGACTGGGAGCGAACCGGGTGACGATGGTCATAGGGCGCGTAGGGTAGCCCAAGCCGCTGTCGGATGGCGGGCGGCCGACCGGCCGGACCGCTCAGTCGACGCGGTAGAAATCGACGATGACGTGATCGGGCTTGCGGATGCCGCGCGCCACGAACAGGTGCCGGCGCAGCCACGCATGCGGACCGGCGCCCACCTCGAACACCGGATTGGTGCGGAAATAATAGGCATCGGGGGGCACCTCGATGCCGGCCACCAGCTTTTCCATCACCGCTAGGCTGGCGGTGCGCACGCCGCTGTTGGTCACGCCGATCACGGTGCCGTCGCTGGCCTCGAGGCTGTAGCGGGCCAGCACCTGCGAGAGGCCATCGTCGGCCACCGACTGCCAGTCGCCGCCGCCGGGCAGCACGCGGCCGGTGAGCTGCGGTCCATAGACCACGCCGCCGGTGACGGGGATGAAGCGCTTGCGCAGGCCGTCGATGCGGCCGTATTCCAGCGGCGGGGCCAGCTCGCCGCGCAGCGAGAACACGTGGGTCAGGCCGGGGGCGGGCGCGGCAGGTCCCGCGGCGGGCGCAGCCGCCGGACCAGCCGCCGTGGAGGATGTGTCTGAAGTACTCATGGCGAGGCGACTCTGGCATGCCGCCGCAACGGTCTCAACCACCGCGCAGACCACGACCCCCCTGCCCCCGCTTGCCAGTGGCAACAAGGCATTTGCGCACCGCAGGCCGCCTGCGTAGACTTGCGCTCCCGCGAAACCGGGCGGTTAGCTCAGCGGTAGAGCACTGCTTTCACACGGCAGGGGTCACAGGTT
>CAYQJU010000096.1:0-8943 GCA_964417875.1 uncultured Steroidobacteraceae bacterium | reverse complement strand
CTTCGCGGGCCAGGCGACCCAGCGCCGTGCCCATCTTCTCCTGGTCGGCCTTGGTCTTCGGCTCGACGGCCACGGAGATCACCGGGATCGGGATCACCATCTTCTCGAGGAGGATGGGCTTGTGTTCATCGCACAGCGTATCGCCGGTGATGACATCCTTCAGGCCCACTGCGGCGGCGATGTCGCCGGCCAGCACTTCCTTGATCTCGGAGCGGTCGCTGGCATGCATCTGCAGCAGCCGGCCGATGCGCTCGCGCCTGTCCTTGGTCGACACATAGACCATGTCGCCGCTCTTCATCACACCGGAATAGACGCGCAGGAAGGTCAGCGTGCCGACGAATGGATCGTTCAGGATCTTGAAGGCCAGCGCAGAGAACGGCGCATCGTCGCTGGACTTGCGCGTGATCTCGTTGCCCTTCGGGTCGTGGCCGCGGGTCTCGGGCACCTCGACCGGCGAGGGCATGTATTCGACCACTGCGTCGAGCAGCGCCTGCACGCCCTTGTTCTTGAACGCGGTGCCGCACATCGCCAGCACGATCTCGTTCTTCAGGGACCGCGCCTTCAGGCCGCGCTTGATCTCTTCCTCGCTGAGCTCGGCGCCTTCGAGGTATTTCTCGGTCAGCGCATCGTCACCCTCGGCGGCGGCCTCGACCATCTTCGCGCGGTATTCCTTCGCCTGCTCCAGCAGGTCCGCCGGAATCTCGCGGAATTCGAACTTCATCCCCTGGGTGTCCATGTCCCAGTAGATGGCCTTCATCCTGACCAGGTCGACGACGCCCCGGAACTCGTCCTCGGCGCCGATCGGCAGCTGGATGGGCACCGGGTTGGCGCGCAGGCGCGTGCGGATCATCTCGACCACGCGCAGGAAGTTCGCGCCGGCGCGGTCCATCTTGTTGACGAACGCGATGCGCGGGACCTGGTAGCGGTTCATCTGCCGCCACACGGTCTCGGACTGCGGCTGCACGCCGGCCACCGAATCGAACAGCGCCACGGCCGAATCGAGCACGCGCAGGCTGCGCTCCACCTCGATGGTGAAGTCGACGTGGCCGGGGGTGTCGATGATGTTGATGCGATGGACGGGGAAATTGCCGTCCATGCCCTTCCAGAAGCAGGTGGTGGCCGCGGAGGTGATCGTGATGCCACGCTCCTGCTCCTGCTCCATGTAGTCCATCACGGCCGCGCCGTCATGGACCTCGCCGATCTTGTGCGAGACGCCCGTATAGAAAAGGATGCGCTCGGTCGTCGTCGTCTTGCCCGCGTCTATATGGGCAGAGATGCCGATGTTCCGGTAACGCTCCAAGGGCGTAACGCGTGCCAACTCAGTAGATCCTCGTTGTGCCTTGTCGGGAACGTAGGACCACCGTTACCAGCGGTAGTGGGCGAAGGCCCGGTTGGCCTCGGCCATGCGATGCGTGTCTTCACGCTTGCGCACGGCGCCACCGCGGTTCTCGGCGGCATCCATCAGTTCGTGCGCGATGCGGTAGGCCATCGACTTCTCGGTGCGCGCGCGCGCCGCATCGATCACCCAGCGCATGGCCAGCGTCTGGCGCCGCGAGGAACGCACTTCGACCGGCACCTGGTAGGTGGCGCCACCGACACGGCGGGACTTCACCTCGACCGCGGGCTTCACGTTGTCGAGCGCGGTCGACAGCACTTCGAGGGCATCGCCGCCCTGCTTGCCGGTCTTCTCGGAGATGCGGTCGATCGCACCATAGAGGATGCGCTCGGCGGCGGACTTCTTGCCGTCCTGCATGACCACGTTCATGAACTTGGCCAGCATCTCGCTGTTGAACTTCGGGTCCGGGAGGATGGTGCGGGCAGGGGCTGCGGCGCGACGGGACATGGTGATCTACCTTTTCGCAAAAACGGTTATTTCTTCGGGCGCTTGGCGCCGTACTTGGAACGGCTCTGCTTGCGGTCGTTGACGCCGGAGCAGTCGAGCGAGCCGCGCACGGTGTGGTAGCGCACGCCGGGCAGGTCCTTGACGCGACCGCCGCGGATCAGCACCACCGAGTGCTCCTGCAGGTTGTGGCCTTCGCCACCGATGTAGCTGGTCACTTCATAGCCGTTGACCAGGCGCACGCGGCAAACCTTGCGCAGCGCCGAGTTTGGCTTCTTCGGAGTGGTGGTGTAGACGCGGGTGCAGACGCCGCGCTTCTGCGGGGCCGAGCCCAGGGCGGGCACCTTGGTCTTCTCAGCACGGGTCCGGCGCGGTGCGCGGATCAGCTGATTGGTCGTTGCCATGCGATCTCCGTTCGAAACTCAAGCGTTTTCACCAGAGGCACGGCGGCGGATCGCTGCTCCCTGGAAAAACATCCCGCATCGCGACGGATGCAAGGAGAACCCAGGGCCACGACCCCAACGCTTTGCAGCTGGCGGGTGGTCTGTCGTCCGGTGCTCGATGCACGGGCGACGGTTTGTCCTGAGGCCTTGTGGCCCCCGGAAGAGGCGCGGAAGTTTAGGGATGGGCGCCGGGACTGTCAAACCCGCAAGCGGGGGGACTGGATGCCATGCCGGAGTCCCAGGGCCGGAAAAATCACCTTCGCAGCCCGAAAGCAGGGGCAGATCGGGTAGCGGGCGGCAAAGGACCGCCCGCCACCCTCGCCGTCAGAACGCGAACTCGACGCCCAGCGTATAGCGCCGGCCCAGCACATCGTGCAGGCCGGGGATGAACGAGCTGGCACCGAAGAAGTCGCTCCAGTTCGGCTGCTTCGGCGGATCCCGGTCGAGCAGGTTGGCGACGTTCAGGAACACCTTCTGGCTGCCGCCCCGCGCGCGCCCGAACTCGTACTCGCCGCGCCAGTTCATGTAGAACACCGAGGCCACCTTGTCGTCGTCGAGCTGCTGCGCCAGCGGCACCGGATCCGCCACCTGCTGGCGCGAGTCGATCCAGCGACCGGTCAGCGTGCTGCGGAAGGCGCCGTTCTCATAGCCCAGGATGCCGGTGGCCGTCCACTCCGGCAGGCCGGTGGTGCCGGCCGAGTCGCGCAACGGCGCACCGACGTTGGACTGCGAGTTCTCCGCCAGCCAGCTGGCGAACAGGCGCAGGCTCAGCGCCTCGGCGCCACCGCCGAACAGCGTCACCGGCATGCGATAGGAACTCTCGACGTCCACGCCGTTCACGCGCGCCTGGGCGACGTTCAGGAACAGGTTCTCCACCGCGCTGATGCGATTGGTCACCGGATCGCGGATCACGCGCTCGCACAGCGCGGTCGCACCGGCCTGGCAGTCATCGATGATGCGCTGCGCACCCAGCTGCGAGATGTAATCCTTGATCTTGATGTCGTACCAGTCCGCCGACAGCGCAAAGCCGGGCAGCGCCACTGGACGGAACACCAGGCCTGCGGTCCAGGTATCCGACAGCTCCGGATCGACATTGGGGTTGCCGCCGCTGATCAGGTTGAAGCTGTAGGACTCGCCCAGCACCGGGTCATTCGCGGTGCCCCCACCGGTGGAGACATCGAAGCGCTCCGACAGCGTGCCGGCGCGGGTGTCGCGCGAACGGGTGAGGCGGGCGCGCAGTGACTCGGTGATGCGCCAGTCGAGGCCCAGCTTCCATGCCAGCACGCCGCCGCTGCCGGAATAGTCGGCATAGCGGATCGACGCACTGCCGTCCAGCGCCTGCACGCCGGGCCGGTCGCGCAGCAGCGGGATCAGCGTTTCGGCGAACACCTCGCGCACGTCGAAGTCGCCGGTCACCGGCGCGTCATCGATGCCGGAGAACTGCAGCAGGATGCTGCCTTCCAGGTTGCCGGGCAGGCCGCGGTACCCCTCGGCCGTCGCCGGCAGCACATCCAGCGCCGTCAGTTCATCCGGTCCGGAGACCTGCGAGAACTTGTCCTGGCGATACGACACACCGCCAGCCACCGACATCGCGCCGGCGCCGAACAGGTCACCCAGCTGCCGGTCCGCACTGATCTCGACGAAGTGCTGCTGCGTGAGCTGGTTGCGCCACATGTCGCCTTCAAGGATGTAGTCGATGGCCTCGCGCGACATCGTGCCCGGTCCGAACGGATTGGCCGGCACGCAGCCATCGCCGGGCGTGGTCTGTGTGGAGCGGCAGATGATGGCGCCGGTGTCCGGATCGAGCATGGTGTCCATGGCGCGATACAGGCGGTCGGCACGCGGGAAGTCGATGGCCGTGAACACGCTGCGGCTGCGGCCGTACTGGTAATACGCATTCAGGCGCGTCTCGCCGATGTCGCCGCGCACGCCGGCGGTATAACTGCGCAGCGTGTTCTCCTGGCGCACGCGGTTGCGTGCCAGGTCCGCGCTCGAGGAATAGCGATGCAGCGGGAACGAGGTGACACCCTCGTCCTCCATCACGTCGCGGATCGACGGCGGGATGAACGGATTTTCCTCATAGATGGTCAGCGCCCAGGCTTCCTCCTGGTGCGCGCCGGAACCGTTGAACTCGGTGTTGTTCGAGCCGTAGATGAACTGCGCGAAACCGGTCCAGTTGTTGTTGAACTCATGGTCCAGGTACAGGAAGGCGCTGCCGCGGCTGTTGTCCGGATAGATCGAACCCTGGCCGCCGGTGTCCTGTTCCTTGCTGGCGATGTCTCCCCAGAAACCGGTGCCGCCCACCTGGCGCGTTTCACCCACCAGCGTGCCATCCTGGAACTGCGCCGGGATGCCGCCCTCGAGGAAGTGGATCATGTGCAGCGCCGAGTTTTCCGGATTCGGTCCCGGCATGCGGATCAGGCCACCTGCGGTATACAGGCGCGAACGCACGTCGCGCGCGATCACGGTGGGCTGGCCGCGGCCGTTCACATCGACGGTACCCCAGTTCTGGTACCAGTCGCGGCCCTCGTAGTTCTTGATTTCCTTCGATTCGGTGTAGTCGAACGAGGCCAGCAGATGCGTGCGCTCGCCGAGCCGGTGGCCGGCCGACAGCGAGATCTCGAAGTTCTCGTTGTCCTGGCGGCTGGTCATGCCGCCCTGCACCTTGCCCTTCACGCCGGTGAAGTCGGTGTCGAGCAGGAAGTTCACCACGCCACCGACGGCGTCGGACCCATAGGCCGCCGATGCACCACCGGTCACCACTTCCATGCCGCGGATCATCGCCTCGGGGAAGGTCGCGACGTCGGCCACGCCGGCGCGCGTCGAGGAGGCCACGCGGCGGCCATCCAGCAGCACCAGCGTGCGGTTCGAGCCGACACCACGCAGGTTCAGGAAGCTCGAGCCGGCTGCACCGCCGATGCTGCTGACGTTGGCGGGGCCGGAGTTGTTCAGGAACTGCGGCAGCTGGTTCAGCGCCTCGACCAGGTTGCCCGGGGCCAGCGCCTCGAGTTCGTCGGACACCATCGCGGTGACCGGCGTCGGCGTCTCCATGCCGTCGCGCACCCTCAGGCGTGAACCGGTGACCGTGACTTCGGCCAGCACCAGATCGTCACCACCGAGTTCCATCGGTTCCTGTGCGTGAGCGGTGGACAGCGCCGCAGCAACGGCCATGGCGACGCTCGATGCGAGCGTCTTGCGAATTCCAGACATGCATAACCCCCGGGAATCAACCCTTCGTTCGAAAGAAGTTCTGTCCCGCGAGCCCCATCCCTGGTCACGGGACTGCGTCCCCAAGATATAACCCATAACTCGAAGCCGTGGGAACCCCCGATGCGCGTCCGACGCACACACGCGCAGTTGTCCGACGCGGGCCCGACCGGTCGCATGCCAGTGTCCACCGAGCACTCATGCACGAGCGGCCCCGAGGAGGCGTCATGGCGACCTGTGAAGTCTGCGGCAACGACTACGACAAGGCCTTCCAGGTGATGCGTGGCGGCGAGACGCATGTGTTCGACAGCTTCGAGTGCGCCATCCACGCGCTGGCGCCCACCTGCGCGCACTGCGGCTGCCGCATCATCGGCCATGGCGTGGAAACCGCGGTCGGGATGTTCTGCTGCGCCAACTGCGCGCGACACCAGGGTTCGACCGCCGTCAAGGACCGCGAGCCGACCCGCGCATCCAACTGAGCGGAACAGGCGCCGGCGCCGGTGACCCGTTGATCCGCATCGGACTTTCCGGATGGACCTACAAGGGCTGGCGCGGCCGGTTCTATCCGCCGGGACTGCCACACCGCGCGGAACTGGCCTATTCCGCCACGCGCTATCGCGCCATCGAGATCAACGGCAGCTTCTACAGCCTGCAGCACCCGGACAGCTTCGCCCGCTGGCACGACGAGACACCGGCCGGCTTCATGTTCGCGGTGAAGGGGCCGCGCTTCATCACGCACATGCTGAAGCTGCGCCGCGCACGCACGCCGCTGGCCAACTTCCTGGCCTCGGGCCTGCTGCGGCTGGAGGAGAAGCTCGGGCCCATCCTGTGGCAGTTTCCCGAGGCACTGCCCTACGATGCCGAACGTTTCGAGGAATTCTTCCGCATGCTGCCGCGCCACACCGATGCGGCGTTGCAGCTGGCGCGCGAGCACGATCAGCGCCTGCGCGGCCGCGAGTGGCTGCACATCGATGCGCGCCGGCGCATGCGCCACGCGGTGGAGATCCGCCACGCCAGCTTCTGCTGCCCGCAGTTCATCCGCCAGCTGCGACGGCACCGCATCGGCCTTGTGGTGGCCGACACGGTCGACTGGCCGCTGCTGATGGATGTGACCGCGGACTTCGTCTACTGCCGCCTGCATGGCTCGGAGCAGCTCTACACCAGCGGCTATGACGAGGCGGCGCTGCAGCGCTGGGCGCTGCGCACGCGCGCCTGGGCGCGCGGCACCGAGCCGCGCGATGCCGCCCGCCATCGCGTGCTGCCACGTTCGGCGCTGCGGGCGCGCGGCCGCGACGTGTTCGTGTTCTTCGACAACGATGCCAAGGTGCGCGCACCGGTCGATGCCGCGTCGCTGCAGCAGATGCTGGGCTGCACGCCGCAGGGTGCACCCGCCGCCCGGCCTGCGGCCAGCCGGCGGCGCGCTGCCAGCTCCCCCACCGCCCACTCTCCCTGACACACCGATGACGCGCATTCCCTCCGACGGCATGCCGGAGAGTTCCATCGCCTTCCTGGCTGATCCCTACCGTTTCATCAGCACGCGTGCGCGGCTGCTGCGCAGCGATGTCTTTGCCACGCGTCTGCTCGGCCATCGCACCATCTGCATGACCGGCAGGGATGCGGCAACGCTGTTCTATGACACCACGAAGATGCAGCGCGCCGGTGCGATGCCTCGGCGCGTGGTGCGCACGCTGCTCGGCGAGGGCAGCGCGCAAACCATGGATGGCGAGGCACACCGGCAGCGCAAGGCGCTGTTGCTGGACCTCGCCACCGGCGAGAGCCTGTATCGCCTGCATGCCTTCAGCGCCTCGCAATGGCGCATCCACCTGCACCACTGGGAAAAGGAGGGCGGGGTGTGCCTGTTCCGCGGCAGCGCCATGCTGCTGGCGCGGGCGGCCTTCGACTGGCTGGGCCTGCGGCTGGCGCCGGACACCGCCACCAGCCAGATGCGCGATGTGGTGGCCCTGTTCGATGGTGCCGGCGCGGTGGGACCGCGCCACTGGAAGGCGCTGGCCGCACGACGACGCGCCGGGCGCTGGCTGGCCGGCATCGTCGAGAGCGTGCGCAGCGGCCTGCGGGAAGTCGATCCGGCCGCGCCGCTGTCGCGCGTCGCCATGCACCGCGATGCCGCTGGTCGCCTGCTGCTGCCCGAAGTGGCCGCCGTCGAGCTGCTGAATCTCGTGCGACCGGTGGCCGCCATCTCGGTGTATGTGGCATTCGCGGCGCATGCGCTGCACCGGCACCCGCAGGAGCGCGAACGCCTCGGCGGCGGAGATTCGGTGGCGCTGGGAAGGTTCGTCGAGGAGGTGCGTCGTTTCTACCCGTTCTTCCCGGCGGTGGCCGCGCGCACCTGCGCCGCGTTCACGTGGCAGGATTTCGACTTTCCCGCCGGGCGGCGCGTGATGCTCGACCTGCATGGCACGAACCACGATCCGCGCCTGTGGAATGAACCGGAGCGCTTCGACCCGCAGCGCTTCGCCGACAGCTTCGATGAGCAGTTCGGCCTGATCCCGCAGGGCGGGGGTCGGCATGCCGATGGCCATCGCTGCGCCGGCGAATGGGTGACGCGGGCGCTGCTGCGCCAGGCCACGGCGCTGCTGGCCTCGGAGATCACCTGGAAGGTGGACGGCGACCCACAGGTGGACTTCGCCCGCCTGCCGGCGCTGCCAGAGGGCGGCATGATGTTGCGGGAGATCCGGATGCGGCGGTGACGCCTTCGCTCCGCAGCGGCTGCGCAAAGAAAAGGGGCGTACCGGTTGCCACCGGCACGCCCCGCCTCATTGCCTTGCGGAAGTCGAGGTGATGGCCCCGGTCAGGCCCCCTCTTCCTCTCCCACCGGGCTGTCCTCGGTATCGGCCACGCCGCCGCCCACGTCCACGTAACCGCGGCGCGAGGACTCGCTGATCTTGCGACGGCGATGCTCGTGGGCCGCAAAGCCCGTGCCCGCCGGGATCAGGCGACCGACGATGACGTTCTCCTTCAGGCCGCGCAGGTCGTCCTTCAGGCCGCGCACCGCAGCTTCGGTCAGCACGCGGGTGGTCTCCTGGAACGAGGCTGCCGAGATGAACGACTCGGTGGCCAGCGACGCCTTGGTGATGCCCAGCAGCACCGGCTGCAGCGTGGCCGCACCCTTGTTGTCGGACTTTGCCGCGTCGTTGATGTCCAGCGCCCGCGAACGGTCCAGCTGCTCGCCGCGCAGCAGCGCGGTTTCGCCGGTGGCCATCACCTCGGTCTTGCGCAGCATCTGGCGGATGATCACCTCGATGTGCTTGTCGTTGATCTTCACGCCCTGCAGGCGGTAGACCTCCTGGATCTCGCGCACCAGGTAATTGGCCAGCGCCTCGACGCCCTGCAGGCGCAGGATGTCATGCGGGTTCGGCTCACCGTCGGCGATCACTTCGCCGCGGGTCACCTGCTCGCCCTCGAAGACGTTCAGCTGGCGCCACTTCGGGATCA
>CAYQJU010000095.1:0-8954 GCA_964417875.1 uncultured Steroidobacteraceae bacterium | reverse complement strand
GGGCCAGCAACATCGTCGGCAAGCCGATGGCGCTGATGCTGATGCAGCAGGATGCAACCGTCTGCATCTGCCACAAGAAGACGCGTGACCTGGCGCAGTTCACGCGCCTGGCCGACATCCTCGTCGTCGCCGCCGGCGTGCCGGGCCTGATCAAGGCCGACATGGTCAAGGAGGGCGTGGTGGTGATCGACGTGGGCATCAACCGCCTGGCCGATGGCCGCATCGTCGGTGACGTGGACTTCGAAGGCGTGCGCCGCAAGGCCTCGCTGATCTCGCCGGTGCCGGGCGGTGTCGGGCCGATGACCATCACCATGCTCCTGCACAACACGCTGGTGTCTGCAGAGCGCAGCGTCGGATCCCCCGGCGCGGCCTGAGCCTGCGGCGCGCGCGCTGCTTGCATCCGGATTCCGTCAACCTGTCGGACAAAGGCCGATAGCCGGCGCTGCTGCAGGGCAGTAGCCTTGTGCTGCGTGCCACAAAGGGGCGCTGTCTGGCGTCGAATTGCGTCGGCACCTGGTCACGACAGGAGGCCCGATGCGGCAATCCAACAATGTGCAGCAGGGTGATCTGCCACGCGGCAGGCCGGATTGGTGGCAGGGCGCGGTCATCTACCACATCTATCCGCGGTCCTTCGCTGACAGCAGCGGCAATGGCGTGGGCGACCTCGAAGGCATCCGCCGCCGGCTCGACTACATCCAGTCGCTGGGCGTGGATGCACTGTGGATTTCGCCGTTCGTCACCTCGCCGATGCTCGATTTCGGCTACGACGTATCGGACTACCTGAGCGTCGATCCGCTGTTCGGCTCGCTGGAGGATTTCAGCCGCCTGCTCGAGGAAGCGCATGCGCGCGGCCTGCGCGTGCTGATGGACCAGGTGTTGAGCCACACCTCGAACCAGCATCCGTGGTTCCTCGAGAGCCGTGCCTCGCGCGACAATGAGCGCGCCGACTGGTACGTGTGGGCCGATCCGCGCAGCGATGGCACGCCGCCGAACAACTGGCTGTCGGTGTTCGGTGGATCATCATGGCAATGGGAACCCCGGCGCCGGCAGTACTACCTGCACAATTTCCTGCGCGAGCAGCCGGACCTGAACTTCCATCATCCCGGCGTGCAGGATGCGCTGCTCGACGTGTGCCGCTACTGGCTCGAGCTCGGCGTGGATGGCTTCAGGCTCGATGTCTGCGCGTTCTATTTCCATGACCGTGCGCTGCGCGACAACCCGCCCAACACCGCGCCGCTGCAGGCCTCGCACTTCCTGTTCAACCCCTATTCGATGCAGCGGCATGTGCATGACATCGCGCAGCCGGAGAACCTGCCCTTCCTCGAGCGGCTGCGCGCGCTGTGCGACGAGTTCGGTGATCGCGTGCTGCTGGGCGAGCTGCACGAGAACGAGGGCGAGCGGCTGCATCGCGAATACACCGCCGGAGGTCGCCTGCAGCTCGCCTATGGCTACTGGTTCCTGGGCGCTGATTCCATCGATGCCTCGACGATCGGCGACACCGCGCGCGAGCTGGGTCATGCGCTGGAAAGCGGCTGGCCCTGCTGGGCGCTGGACAACCACGACTTCGCGCGTTCGCCGACGCGCCTCGGCAAGCCGGATGCCACCGTGGTGCACCTGGCGGCGCTGGCCTGCCTGCGCGGTGCGATGTGCCTGTACCAGGGCAGCGAGCTCGGGCTGCCGAATGCCGATGTGCCACTGGAACGACTGATCGATCCCTATGGCCGGGAGTTCTACCCGGCGTTCCAGGGACGCGACGGCGCACGCACGCCGATGCCGTGGCAGGCCGAAGAACCGCATTGTGGCTTCAGCCCGGCCGAACCATGGCTGCCGATCCCCGATGCCCATGTGCCGCTGAGCGTGGACCGGCAGCAGACGCTGCCGGGCTCGACGCTGAACCGCCTGTGCCGGTTCTTCCAGTGGCGGCGCCAGATGCCGGCGCTGCTGCGCGGCTCGATGCAGATGCTGGCTACCGAGGATCCGGTGCTGGCCTTCGAGCGTTCGCTGGAAGGCGAACGCGTGGTGTGCGTGTTCAATTTCAGTGATCGCGAGGCACGCATCCAGCTGCCACGCGAATCACTGGGCATTGCCTGTGAAGGCCATGGTTTCGGTGCCACCGAGATCGATGGACTGCTGACGCTTCCCGCCCATGGGGCCTGGTTCGGAGTGCATGCATGATTGGTGGTGACCGCGAGACATTGATTGCCGAGGCCATGCTGGGCGAGCCGCCGCAGGCCTGCACGCGGCTGGAATGGTGGCGTGGCGCGGTGTTCTACGAGGTCTACGTGCGCAGCTTCCGCGACACCACCGGCAATGGCATCGGCGATCTGCGCGGCGTGATCGAAAAGCTGGATTACCTGGCGGACCTGGGCGTGGATGGCATCTGGCTCAGCCCGTTCTACCAGTCGCCGCAGAAGGACTTCGGCTACGACATCACCGACTTCCGCAATGTGGATCCCTGCCATGGATCACTGGATGACTTCGCTGAACTGCTTGAAATGGCGCATGCACGCAAGCTGAAGGTGCTGATCGATTTCGTGCCCGGCCACACCTCCGATGAGCATCCCTGGTTCCTGCAGAGCCGGCAGGACCGCACCAATCCGCGCGCGGACTGGTATGTGTGGGCCGATGCGGCCCGCGATGGGGGTCCGCCCAGCAACTGGCTGTCCTCCTTCGGTGGCCCGGCATGGACCTGGGAGCCACGCCGCTCGCAGTACTACTACCATCCCTTCCTGAACTGCCAGCCGGCGTTGAACCTGCAGAATCCGGAAACGCTCGCCGCGGTCGTCGATGACATGAAGTTCTGGCTCGACATGGGCGTGGATGGCTTTCGCGTCGATGCCGTGCAGTGTCTGACCTGCGATCCTTCGTTTCGCAGCAATCCGCCGGCCCCGCCGGAGGGCTCGCATGTGTGGATCGGAGGAGGGCCGAACAACCCCTTCGGGCGGCAGGTGCATCTGTTCGACCGGGACGTGCCGGAGTCCATCGCCGTGATGGAGCGGCTGCGTGACGCCGTCGCCCCCTATGTTCCCGAGCGCGTGCTGATCGGCGAGCTGGCCGATGTCGACAGTTCGCGCATCTCGGAGAAATACACCGTGCAGGGCAAGCGGTTCCATGCGGTGTACGACTTCGACCTGATCAATGCCGCGGACGACAAGCATGCGCTGATCGAGAAGCTGCAGCAGCGCAGCGAGTTCGTGCGCACCGGCTGGCTGATGAACGTGTTCACCAACCATGATTCGAAGCGGGCGGTGAGTAATCTGGCGGGGTTCGCGGTCGAACAGGGTTGTGCTGGCGAGGCGGCGAAGATGCTGCTGTTCCTGCAGTTCACATTGCAGGGTGGCGGCATCATCTACCAGGGCGAGGAACTGGGGCTGACGCATCCCCTGCTGGAATACGAGCAGCTGCAGGATCCATGGGGCAAGAACCTGTGGCCGGATTTCCAGGGACGCGATGGCGCGCGCACGCCGATGCCCTGGAAGACGAAGGCGCCTGATGGCGGATTCACCGACGGCGGCCGCCCGTGGCTGCCAGTGGTGGATGAGCACCTGCATTGCGCGGTGGACAAGCAGCTGGATGATCCCGCCTCGTGCCTGGCATTCACCAGGCAGCTGCTGCAGTGGCACCGCGAGGAGCCGCTCCTGCGCTGTGGCAGCGAGAAGGTGCATGGCACGCAGCTGGCGCCGCTGGTGGTCTATGACCGCCATGACGCGGAGCGCTGCCTGACCTTCGTGGTGAACTTCAGCATGCAGGAACGCTGGTATCCGCTGGAGCCGCAGATGCAGCCGCTGGATGTGGTCGGATGCGCCACCGACCGTACGCCGCGCGGCCTGCGGTTGCCCGGACTGGGATTCGCCGTCATCGACGGCGGACGTCCGGGACGCAAGGACTGACTGCAAGGGCCAGGTCCTGCGCGGCGGCTACACGGCCGGAGGCTTTGCGTCCGGGGCAGGCGGAGTGGGCAGGAACTGCGGCGCCGTCACGCCCATCGATACATAGATGCTGGTGACCGCTTCCATGCCCACTTCGCTGGGCGTGATCCATTCCACCGGCATGAACAGCAGTCCGCCGCCGATGGGCACCGGCGCGGTGGGCACGATCACCGCATAGCAGGGCTTGCCCTGGACCATGATGGGCACCGGGGATGAAAGCAAGCCCAGCGCCGACACGCCTCCCGGCCCGCCAAAGTGGCACCACACCGGCCGCATGGACTGCAGTTCACTGCGATCGCGCTTGATGAAGATCTGCACGAACTTCTCGATGGTCTCGTAGATGGTGCGCACCACCGGGATGCGGCCCACCACGCTGTCGATCAGTGACACCAGCCAGGTGTTCAGCCCACGCTCCACCAGGATGCCGAGGCCATAGAGCACGGCCCCGGCGATCGCGAGGCCGGCCAAATAGCCGGACCACTCCTGCCCGGAAATGCCGATGCCCAGGCGCCCCAGCAGCTGGCCGGCGGAACTCTCGGGGCCCAGCCAGCCAGTCAGGAACGCAAAGGCAATCGACAGCAGCCACAGCGTGCCAAGCAGCGGGAGTGCAGCCAGCATGCCGGTGAGAAGCGGGCGGACCAGGCGTCGTGCCCTGTGCCGGCTGGGGGCAATCGTCGGGTCGGAGGTGGAATTCTGGCTGAGGGGCATAGCCGCGCATCCTATCGGCTGAGTCGGATTTTCGCCTGCCTGTGTGTCACGAAGGCCGCTCCGGACCGACCGGGTCGGGATCCGCCGCGGTCGCCGGGAAGCTGAGGCGGAAGAGGGATCCGTGTGGTTGCCTGTCGAGAACAGTGATGCGACCGCCGTGGGACTGGGCGATGCGGCGCGCCAGTGACAACCCGATGCCCGAGCCACCCGGCTTGGTGGTGAAGAAGGGCACGAAGATCTGTTCGCGCTGCACGGCGGTGAGACCGGGGCCGTTGTCGTGCACATCGATCACGCAGCGGCCGCGATCGATCCCGCACTCCAGGCCGATGGCAGGCCGCGTCGCGCCAGCGACGGCGTCGGCGGCATTGCGCAACAGGTTGATCAGTGCCTGCTCCAGCAGGTCCGGATCCGCATGAATTGCAAGATCGGCCGGCGTGCACTGGATGCACAAGGTGATCGCGCGTTCTTCCAGCGCCGGGCGGATCAGGCGCTCGACATGCTCGATCAGGGTCCGCATGGACAGCCGCTGGCATTGTGGGTCGGGAAGATCGGCAACCTTGCGATAGCGCTCGACGAAACGCAGCAGGCCCTGGCTGCGCCGCGTGATGGTTTCCAGCGCGGCACTGACTTCATCCGTCGGACCGGCCCTGCGCAACAGGCCGTCCAGGCTCTGCGACAGCGATGCGATCGGTGTCAGCGAGTTCATCATCTCGTGTGCGAGCACCCGCGCCATGTCGTCCCATGCCTTCAGTTCCACGGCATCGAGGTCGCCGGCCACCCGCTGCAGCGCGATCAGTTGCCGGGGCGGTCTGCCGGGCGTGGCGAACCGTGCGGCCGAGGCGAGCAGGCGGCGACCATCCGCCAGTTGCACGATGCGATGGGTGCCAGCGGCGAGTTCCTGGATCTGCTCCGCCGCCGCGGTGCCCACTGATGGCAGCTCAGTCAGCTGGCGCGCGGTTTCCCCCAGCAACCGGTGCGCCGCGCGGTTGACGAGTTCCACCGTGCCATCGGGTTGCAGCACCAGCAGTGCGGAGGGCACGGTGTCCACCAGCGTACGCAGATACTCGTTCTGCTGTTGCTGGCTGCGTCGATCCTGGCTCAGGCGTTCAAGCGCGCGGTCGTAGGCCGCGCGCAGCGATGCAGGCACCGCGCTGCGTTGCACGGGCGTTTCCAGCGCGCTGCCCGTCAGCGCGTCGAGGAACCGCTCCGCGGCGCGGTGCTCGCGACTGATCAGCACGACGAGGTCGGCGACGAGCAGGGCGCTGCACAGCAGCGTGACCAGCGCCGTGGCGTAGTACTGGGTGCGGGCCAGCAGCAGGATCAACGCAGTCAGGAGCAGCGCCAGCAACATCGCCCGCAGCAGCAAGGCGAACACCAGGCCGCGCGAGCGAAGCCGTTCAAAGACCATGGCGTTCGATGCGCCGGTAAAGGGCCGCACGGCTCAGTCCCAACGCCGCGGCAGCCGTCGAGATGTTGCCGCCGCTCCGGGCGAGCGCGCGTTCGATTGCACCGCGTTCGAGCTGGTCGAGCGTCTGCGCTTCGGCCTTGCGGCGCTCGCGCGTGATGGCGGCGGCAGATGTGGCGGCCGCGACCAGCTTGGCGTTGTCCCAGGGCTTCAGCACAAAATCCGTGGCGCCACGCTTGAGTGCCGTGACCGCCAGTTGCACGCCGCCATAAGCTGTCATCAGCACCACTGCCAGCGTCTCGTCGCAGGCGTTGATGCGGGCCAGCGCATCCAGGCCGGCATTGCCGCCGCGTTCGCCGGCGACGAAGTTCATGTCGAGCAGCACCACATCGCAGCCGGCGCGCGAAAGCCGGGACTCCAGTTCATTGTCCGGCCGGGTCAGTACGTCGACTCGCACGAAGTCATGTGCCAGCGCGATGCGCGCGGCACGCTGCACGTCGGGATCGTCCTCGATGATGAGAATGGACCGGCCAGTGTTCATTTCCGGACAGCCAGGTGGGCGGCGATGGGGTCGGTCAGCATGCAAGTGACTGTTGTGGTGATGGTTTTTGCCGCTGGTTGCCAGCCATACACTACCGGACATGGATGTGGCGGTAAAACCCGAATGCATGCAGGTCGCGATGGATCGTCCCATCAGGCTGCCGTGGTGGCAACGCCGCCATTGGCAACGATCACTCGCGGCCGGTGTCGCGTTGCTGCTGGTGATTCTCGCGGCGGTGGTGCTGATTGGTCCGGCACAAAGAACCCTGCGGATGTCGGCGGCCAGTGCAAGCATTGCCAAGGTGGAGCGCGGTGTGTATCGCGATTTCATTCCATTGCGAGGCGAGGTCACGCCGCTCGATACGGTTTACCTGGATGCACTGGAAGGCGGCCGGGTCGACCGCATCCTTGTTCAGGCCGGGGACCATGTGGAGGCCGGGCAGGCACTGGTCGAGTTCACCAACACCGAACTGGAGCTCGAGGTGCTGAATCGCGAAGGCAGCCTGGTGCAGTCACTCACGCAGCTGCAGGGGCATGAGACACAGCTGGAGCAGAACCGGGCGTCCAACGAGCGCATGCTGGCGGACATCGCCTATGACGTCACCCGCCTGCAACGCGCGATCGCGCGACGGGAAGAACTGGCCGCAAGACACCTGGTTTCCGCCGAATCCCTCGACCAGCTGCGCGACGAGCTGGACAGGGCAGGGGGCCAACACCGCATGCAGCAGGAGAGCAATGCGCGTCAGGAGGTCCTGCGCCAGCAGCAGGCGCCACAGATCAAGGTGCAGATGGAGCGCCTGCAGGAAAGCCTTCAGATCATCCACGACAAGCTGCGCAATCTCACCGCGCGCGCACCGGTGGCCGGCCTTGTGACGCAGATGGACCTCAAGGTCGGTGAAACCCGCGGTCGTGGCGAACGGCTTGCCGAGATCACACCGCAGACCGGTTATCGGCTGACTGCCACGATCGACGAGTACTACCTGGGGCGGGTACGCGAAGGGCAGATCGGGCAAGTCGAGCGTGAGGGCCGGCCGTGGGCGCTGCGCGTGGAGCGCGTCTATCCCCAGGTGCGGGAGGGCGCGTTCCAGGTTGATCTGGCCTTCGATGGCGCGATGCCGCCCGGACTGCTGCGGGGTCAGTCCTTGCAGGGGCGGCTTTCCCTGGGCGAAGACGTGGAGGGTGTGGTCCTCGCCAGCGGCTCGTATCTGGAAGCCAGCGGTGGGAACTGGGTATTCGTGCTCGACTCCGCCGGCGGTTCCGCGCAGCGTCGCAGCGTGAAGCTGGGCCGTCGCAACGCAGAGCAGGTGGAGGTTCTGGCAGGCCTCGAGCCGGGGGAGCGCGTCATCATTTCCGACTACACGGGCCTGGACCGCATCGAGCGCATCGATTTCACCAGATAGGGAAGCCAAATGCTGAAGCTGGACAATGTCTCGAAGATCTATCGGACCACCGAGGTCGAAACGCACGCCCTGGGTGGCGTATCGATGGAGGTGGCGGCCGGTGAATTCCTGGCCATCATGGGACCGTCGGGTTGCGGCAAGTCGACGCTGCTGAACATCCTGGGCCTGCTCGACAGCCCGGACAGCGGGCATTACTGGTTCTTCGGCGAGGACGTGGCTCGCTACAGCGAAAAGCAGCTCACGCAGCTGCGACGCGGCGGTGTTGGCTTCATCTTTCAGAGCTTCAATCTCGTCGATGACCTCAATGTGCGCGAGAACGTCGAGGTCTCGCTCCTGTACCGCGGCATGGGCAGTGCCGAGCGGCGGACTCGCGTGGCAGCCGCACTCGAGCGCGTCGGGCTCTCGCACCGGGCCCGTCACCTGCCCAACCAGCTTTCCGGTGGCCAGCAGCAGCGGGTAGCCATCGCCCGGGCACTGGTGGGCGAGCCGAAGCTGATCCTTGCGGACGAGCCCACCGGCAACCTGGACACGGAAAACGGTGCGGCGGTGATGGAGATGCTGGCGGAGATCAACCGTGCGGGGACCACCGTGATCATGGTGACGCATTCGCTCGTGCACGCGGCGCAGGCGAGGCGGACGGTGAAGCTGCTGGATGGGCGCGTGGTGAGCGAAACGTTGCTGGCGGCCTGAAGGAATCCTGATGTTTCGCAGCGCGCTGGCCTCGGCCTTGCGGTACCTGCTCCGCGGCAAGCTGTATGCGGCGATCTCGGTCTTCGGTCTGGCGGTGGGGCTGAGCATGGCGCTGCTCGCTGCGTTATTCATCCGCAGCGAGTACAGCAACGAGCATTTCATCGCCGGCTATCAGGATCTCTATCTGGCCACGACGATCACGACCATTCCGGGTCGAAGCAGGCACAATTCCACGCAGACGCCGCAGATGCTCGCGGCCCTGATCAAAGAGCGCTTTCCGCA
>CAYQJU010000094.1:0-9024 GCA_964417875.1 uncultured Steroidobacteraceae bacterium | reverse complement strand
TCTCCTGGAGTTCCGTGATCAGGATCTCCTGCAGATCCGGGGATTCCTTCTTCGACGAAGAGGACTTGGCGCGTGCCCTGCTGTTCGATGCCATGGCGATCGTTCTCCGCTGAGTGATGTGTGTTGGACCTAGTGGACGTCCGATGCTGTGCCTGTGGCCGGCGCGTCGAAAGGCGATGCCCGCCGAAGCGGGTGTAGGCGGAACGCCTACGCCTTCACGGCGGTGACACAGGCGCGCGGCATCAGTTGTCGCGACCCCTGCGCACTGCGCCACGACCGCGGATCTCCTCTTGCTCCTGCTTGTCTTCGGCGTCGTTCTCGATGGTTTCGAATGGGATGGTGGAGACGGCCTTGCGGCGCCGGGGGGAGCGACCGGAACGGGCGGCGGCGCCGGGGCGATCCGGATCGGTCAGGTCGGCGGTGTCTGAGGGCCGGGGGCCGGAGGAAGTGATGGCGTCGTCGTCATCGTCATCCTCGTCCTCATCCTCCTCATCCTCGTCCTCATCGTCCTCATCGTCGTCCTCGCCATCTTCGTCGTCGTCGCCCTCTTCCTCGTCCTCGTCTTCCTCGTCTTCCTCGTCATCGTCATCGTCATCGTCGTCGTCATCATCGTCGTCTTCGTCTTCTTCTTCTTCTTCGTCCCCGGCGTCATCTTTGTCGTCATCTTCGTCGTCGTCGTACTCCTCCTCTTCCTCCTCGTCGTACTCCTCATCCTCATCACCCGACTGCCCGCCCAGCGTGGGGGTGATCTCCACCTCCGCCAGTTCCGTCAGCCGCTCGTCATAGGTCCTGCCCTCTTCCAGCGCGCGCTCCATCGCACCGACCAGCTGTCGCTGGCCCGCGGCCGCGGCCAGCGCCTTGGCCGTGCCCCATGCGGCGATGCAGTAATGCCCGGTCTTCTGCAGGCCCGCGATCAGCACGGCATCCAGCGCGGGGCCTTGCGCTATCTCCTGCACATGCTCGCGCAGGTCGCTGACCAGCCCCTCCGCGGCCACGTTCTTCTTGCGGCCGGGCGTCGCACCCAGCCGCTCGAGCGCGTCCTCCACGTCGGCGATGATGTGTTCGCCCTCGGAGATCCGCTCCTCCAGCGCCGTGCGCAGCGAACCTGCGTCCGCCGCCTTCACGAGGCGGGGCAGCACCCGCGCCAGCTGGTTTTCGGCGTTGTGGATCTCGCGCAGCTCCAGGATCAGCAGGTCCTGCAGGCTGGTGGCAGCCCGCGGCGCCTTCCTGCGGGAGCTCGTTGCCTGGCTGGAGCGGCCGCGCGCGGGGCTTCGCTTCGCCGCCGGGCGGCGCGATGCAGACGAGCGCGAAGCCGAGGTCTTCGCAGCGCTCCTTGTTGCCTTCTTCTTCGCGGGGGCGGATTTCTTCGCCGACGCGGACTTCCTCGCCGTGGCGGACTTCCTCGCCCGGGCTGACTTCGCAGCCCCCCGTGACGTGGACTTGCTGCGGGTTGCACTCCGTGAAGCGCTGCGGGACTTGCTCTTCTTCGCTGCCATGGCGCGGTTCTCCTGCCAGTCGTGAATGCATGAGGGTGGACGAGGGATGAGGCCGATGCTGGAACGGCGCGGCGCGCGCGGCCCATCGCCGCAGCGCGCGGCATCGTGTAGGTCCCGGCCGATGAGGTCACCGCCTGCCGACAGCGCGGACATCCCTCTGCCTACAGCACCGCACCCCGCGCCGGCCGGACATTGCACGCATGGCACAAAGCCCCGCGATGTCATCAGGAGAGCCGCAATGAGCGCGATGCCCGAGTTCCCCAGGCCGCCCTTCCCCGCGCAGGCGCAGACCCTGCCCGGCAGCAGTGCCGCGATGGATCCGCCGCCGGACTATGGTGAAGACTCGTACAAGGGTTCGGGACGCCTGAAGGACAAGGTCGCCGTCATCACCGGCGCCGACTCCGGCATCGGGCGCGCCGTGGCGCTGGCCTATGCACGCGAGGGCGCGGATGTGGTGGTCGCCTACCTCAGCGAACATGAAGATGCGCGCGAGACGCAGCGTCTGGTCGAAGGCGCCGGCCGTCGCTGCCTGCTGTTCGCCGGCGACATCGCCAGCGCGCAGGTGTGCCGCGAGCTGATCCAGAAGTCAGTCGACCACTTCAGCCGCATCGACATCCTGGTGAACAACGCCGCCCACCAGATGACCTTCGACAGCATCGACGAGATTCCCGACGCGGAATGGGATCGCACCTTCGCCGTGAACATCTCGGCGATGTTCTACCTGACCAAGGCCGCCGTGAAACACATGCAGCCCGGCAGCGCCATCATCAACACCGCCTCGGTGAACGCCGACAACCCCAGCCCGCAGCTGCTGGCCTATGCGACCACCAAGGGGGCGATCCAGAACTTCACCGGCGGACTGGCGCAGCTGCTGGCGGAGAAGGGCATCCGCGTGAATACCGTTGCGCCGGGGCCGGTGTGGACGCCGCTGATCCCTGCTTCGATGCCGATGGAGAAGGTGCAGCACTTCGGCGAGCAGTACCCGATGAAGCGGCCCGCACAGCCGGTGGAGCTGGCCTCCACCTATGTGATGCTGGCCGAGGATGCGTCGAGTTATGTGTCGGGCGCGACCATCGCGGTGACGGGCGGCAAGCCGGTCATCTGACCTCAGCGCTGCCACCAGCGGCGGCACCGCCACCCCTGGCGCGCGCGCCCCCACTGCCGGCGTTCGCGAGGATCCAGTCTGCGATGCGCTCCAGCACGGAAGGCGCGATGGTCTCGGTGATCCGCCCGTACTCTTCTACACCGCCAGTCGTGGCGGTCTGGAACAGGTGATTGAGCGACGGCAACGCCACGACCTGCGATCGCGGGTTGTCTTGCAACGCATCACGCAGCGCCGGCAGGTTCTGGTTCACAGGAACCTGCGTGTCCTTGCCACCGAGCAGCGCGAGCACCGGCATCTTCAGCGTACGCAGTGCCGGCCGCGGATCATGGGCGATGTAGTGGCGATACCAGGGCGAGAGCAGCTGGCGCAGCGTCGCCGCGTCAGGAACCGGCGCGCCACGTTGCGTGAAGTACGCGGTGATGGCATCGCGCGCGGCCGCGTCATCCGGCGTGCGCAGCAACAGATCCATCAGGCCGCGCTGCATCTGTGCGCTCTGCTCCGCCACGGCGGCGGGCGCGCCGGCCGCCCGCGCCAATGCGCGCACCTGCTCCACGATCACATCCGCGCCCGTCACGCCCGGACCGGCGAGCAGCACAACAAACGCGATCGTCGGGTCGCGGCTCGCCACGATGGGTGCGATCACGCCGCCCTCGCTGTGTCCCAGCAGGCCGATGCGGCGCGGATCGATCTCGCGGCGCGCCTTCAGCCAGGCGATGCCGGCCTCGACGTCGGTGGCGTAATCCGCGGTGGTGTCGTGGGGCGTGGCGCCTGTCGAGCCGCCCACGCCGCGATCGTCCACGCGCAGCACCGCTACCCCGCGTCGCGTCAGGTAGTCGGCGATGACGAGGAACGGCTTGTGCTCGAACAGGGTCTGGTCGCGATCCTGTGCGCCGGAGCCGGTGACCAGCAGCACGGCGGGGAAGGGTCCCTGGCCAGATGGCAGCGTGAGCGTGCCGGCCAGCTGCGCGCCGGGTCGCTGCGGATTCTCATAGCGCATTTCTTCCGACTGGTAGGGAAAGGGTGGTGCCGGAGTCTGCGGCCGGCGTGCCGCACTGAAGGTTCCGCGTTCGAAGGACAGCGGCAGACTCGCGCCGCCCTGCCTGAACGTGCCGGCGAGCGTACTGCCGTCCGGTGACAACTCACCCTCGAAGGAACCCACCTGCTCGATGGTGACCGTCACGCGCCGTCCTTCAGTTGTCATGCGTGCGGGGATGCCCAGCGCGCCCTGGTCGGGGCTGTCGAAGGTCGATGTGTCGCCGAGGTGCAGGGCCACGCGCAGCGAAACCGCGCCTGCCTGCAGCGTGCCGCGCCAGTCGCCGGCGGGGTCCGGCGCGGCCTGGGCGCCGGCGGCGAGGGTCAGTACCCACAGCACGGCACCCGCTGTCATGCCACGGATGAAGCTCATGACCAGGCCTTCCCGGACTGTGCGGGCAGCTCACGCTGGCCCTCATCACGTGCAAGCTGCAGCACCACAGCGACCAGCAGCAGCAACGAAAGCACCGGCAGCACGACGGCGAGGGCCTCTGATCCGCTGAGCTTCAGCACACCGCGCATGCCCACCAGGACGGCGATTGCGATGAACAGCGCGGTCAGCCAGCCGCTGCGATCACGGCGTGCATCACGCACCGCATGCAGCGCATCCGGCAGCCGCACCGCGGGAGTGAACGCGGCCGCATCGGCTGCCGCGCGCCATGTTGCATCCGCCGATGCCAGCGCTTCGAACTCGCGGCGCAACGCCGGGTCCTCTGCCATCTGCGCCTCGATCTGGCGCGCGCGCGCCGCTTCCAGCTCCCCGTCGAGCAGCGCCGACAGTTCTGCTTCTTCAACCGGCTTCATGTCGTCTCCTCGCGCACCTGCGCGGCCAGGGCCTTGCGCGCCAGATGCAGGCGCGACATCACCGTGCCCCTGGGAATGGCCAGCACCTCGGCCAGTTCTTCATAGCTGAGCGCACCAAAGTATTTCAATTGCAGGATCTCCCGGTGGTGCGGGGAGATGCGCCCCAGGCCGGCTTCCAGCTCGGTCCAGCCGGTTTGCTCCGCTTCACGCGTGTCGGGCGGATCGATGCCGTCGAGGCTCGCGGTGCGCGACGCCTTGCGGGCGCGCAGCATGTCCAGACAGCCATTGCGCAGGATCGCGAACCACCAGCCCGCGAACGGCCTGGTCGCGTCGTATTGCCTGAGGCGCTCCCAGCCGCGCAGCGCGGATTGCTGGACCGCATCCTCCGCGTCGTGACGGTTGCCGAGCAGTGCGCGGGCGTAGCCGGCCGCGCGGGGCAGCAGCGGTGTGAGCGCACGGGCGTAGTCGCTGGCATCGCGCACGCCATCAGCCCAGCGTCTGCAGCAGGCGGATGAGTTCCGCCAGCCGGTCCTGGAAGAGCAGCAGCACACTGGCCGTAACCGCAAGGTACGCCACACCGAGCGCCAGCGCCGTCCAGGCCTGCCGCCGGCTGCGTGCTGTGGCGGTACCGCGCAGCGCCAGGCTGCCCAGCACGATCGCGAGCAGGGCCTTCTCCATGCCCAGCAACTGGATGAAGGACAGCACGCCGAGCGCGAGCGCGGCGATGGCGAGGCCTTCGCTGCGGCCACGGCGAAGTGTCTGCAGGTCGGATTGGGGGGCGGGGGGAGTATTCATGGGTGTCTCCAGCGGGTCGTATGCAACAGATACGCGCCCGCGTCCGGAATATTCACCCGCCCCGCATCCAATGGGGAACCGGGGCCGGTCCGCGCCGGCCCCGCTCCCTCAGGTCGCTATCGAGCCATCAGGGGATGTCGCCGGCTCCGGGTGGCCAGCCACAGCAGGCCCGCCAGCGACAGCAGCAGGAGCGGGTCCACGAGGCCACCGCCACCCTTGCCGCCGGTGTCCGCGCCACTGCCGTTGCCATTGCCATTGCCCGAACCACTGCCGGATCCGTCGCCGTTGCCGCTTCCCGATCCTGTGCCGGGATCCGTCGGCGGGGCGATGGGGCTGGTCGTCCCCTCGAAGACGAACAGATCCACCCGTCCCGGCACGGCCTCACCCTCGAACACGTTGTCGACACGCTTGCCCGCCGTGTCGAACTGCCGTGTCGTGAGCTTGTAGGGACCATTGCCGGTGCCCGTCAGCGCGATGTCGTACTGGTCCTTCGGCAGCACCAGCACCCAGCCGAAGGTGCCATCCGCATGCGCTTCGGGGTAGCTGAAGATGCCGCCGTCCAGCTCCTGCAGCGTCACCTCGCCGCCGGTGGTCTGCACACGCTGGCCGCGCGGATTGGTGAGCAGCAGGTCCACGGGGCTTTCGGTGCGGACCACCACGGCATCCGGATAGAACGGGCAGCTCATCGCCTCTGCCACCGGATCCCGCTCCTGGTTCGACTTCGCTTGGCACAGCGTGGGCACCGCGCGGGCGAACAGCCCGGCATTGTCCGCGTACGCACCTTCATAGCCACATCCCAGCGGAGATTCCGGCTCCGGATTGCCGGGGAAGTTGGCCAGCGGCGTGCGGTAGTAGAGGCCGTGGTCCGCCGTCCCCTCGCTGAAGATGTTGATCGTCGTGTGCTCGCCCATCGGCCGGGTGCCCATGATCGATTCATCGTCCCGGTCGGCCGGCGACCAGGTGGGTGTGCCATGGATGATGACGCCGGTCTCGCGATAGTCCGTGCCCGTCAGGTATATCACCACGCCGACGTGGCCCGCCGCCGTGCCAAAGACCGGCACCTTGTAGGCGCCGCTGGTGATCCTGCCGAACGACAGCCCGTTGAATACCTCCGGATGCAGGTCGCGAATCGAATTGAGCCGCGCGTAGATGTCGTTCATGTAGACATCACACTGCAGGTTGAGCAGCGCGTCGGGCGTCCTGTAGTTGAAGTAGGGATCGAGCGCCTTCATGCGCTCCAGGGTCTCGGCCACCGCTCCCGCCCCCAGGTCCAGCGCCAGGTCGGTCTTGTCCTGGTTGTTGGTCGGGTCCACGTCATTCGCCGCGCTCACCTCGAAGGTCAGGCGATCGGGCATGTCGGTGGCGTTCACGATCCGCGTGTCGATGTCGATGAAGCGCACATTGCGACCCAGCGGATCCTGTGAACCGGGCAGCGGGAAGCTGCAGTGCACGGCGCCGCCCACGAACGAGATGGGCAGCTCGCAGCTGCTGTCCGACACGCTCAGCACGTGCACCTCATTGGGGAACAGGTGTGCAAACGTCACCTTGTCGGCCTGCGCCTCGCCGCTGTTCTCGATGACCAGCCGCACCATCAGCCTGCGGCCCGCGCCGCTGCCGGACAGTTCATGCGTGGCCAGCATGCTGACGTCCACACCGCCGCGCAGGTCGCCATCGACCGGCAGGAAGAACTCCGCGCTCTCCCCGCGACCGCCGCGGCCAAGGCCATCCTCGCCGTAGGTGATGCCGACGCGCACCTTCATCCAGGTGGGTCCATAGAGGCCATCGGGCCGCTTCGCCGCCATGCTCAGCTCGCACAGGCGCGCGCGGTCACCGCGCTCAGCCCACCTCGCCCCTTCCACGTTTGCAGGCCCGCCCCAGGCATAGGTCTGGTAGTTGCCCGCCGCCCCGCACTGCGTGCTGCCGCCATGGTCGGTATTGCCGGCGGGCCGCATCAGCGTGAACAGCGGCGCCGGTGCCTGCGCCGGGTCTTTGTAGAGCGCGTTCTGGCAGCTGGTTTCGCGCCAGCGCATGTCCCTGAGATCGATGTAGCCGCAGCTGACAATGGTCGGACGGCTCACGCCAGCGAAACAGCCCGACGGCGACCAGATGTAGGTGTAGCCATTCATCGCGTCGCAGACCCCATCGCGCGGCTCTGTGGTGATCAGCACGGTGCCACCGGCGGTCAGGGTGCCCGAGGCGCTGGCGGTGACCAGCGGGTTGGTGGCCGGACAGGGGCCGACGCCATCAACGCAATCGGGCAGCGGCATCGGGGGCGGCGTGGCTGCGGTGGCCGGGGCGCTGGACCACGCACCGGCAACCAGCAGCGCGAGCAGGAGAAGTCTGGACATGGTTTTCATTCCTTCGGGCGCGCAAGAGGAGAGGTCTCCTGGAATACGCGTCAAAGGATCGCCAAACGGCTCATCGGACCGGTCGGCCCGGTGATGAACGAGACTACTCCGTCACTTCAAGCGGTGGCCGCGCCTGCGCGGAGCCCCGGAAGCGCTTCGGTCCCACCGAACCGATCAGCGGCAGCTTCAGCGCCAGATTGCGCGGGTCGATGCCGAAGGTGAGGCCGAGCAGGTTGATCTCCAGGCCCTCCTCCACGCCCACTGCCACGCCCAGCACGCCGAGCGCATTCAGCTGCGCGCCGGTGCCGCTGGGCAGCTTTGCCAGCGGCCGGAAGCCCAGCCAGTCCTTGCCGACCGCCGTGGGCGGCAGGTCCACGCGCAGCTCCGGCGCGGCGCGCAGCACATGCGCGATGAAGGTGTTGGAGTTGGGTCCCGGCCAGACGCGGTACTGGTCCTTCCACGGATAGTCTTCGACCGCGGCTTCGATGCGGTCGATCAAAGCCTCCACTTCCGGGCCGCGACGGTCCGCGAGCAGTTCCGGCGTATTGCCGTACCAGCGACCGTCGGGTGCGCGGTTGCTGCGCACCACGGCGGAGTTGCCACGGCGAAGCTGCCAGCCGCTGACCTCATAGACGGTGAACTGCTGCGCACCGGCGCGTTTGACCGCGATCCAGGGATGCACGCCGAAGTAACCGCGCCAGCGCATCGCGCGCGCCGCGTAGACCTGGACCACCGGCTCGGGCGTGGCGGCCGGGTCGGGCGCGAGGCCGACGGGCTCCCGGTTCAGGTCGCGCCAGTCGGCGGCCGAGGCGGGCGAACTGACGTGCATGAACAGGGCGGCGGCGGCGACGTAAGCGAGCAGCGTGGCGGGGATGAGCGTGAGGAAGTGGAGGAAGGACATCAGGGGGGACGATGGCGGCTGGGGGGCGGGGAATCAAGGGCGAGGTGGGTTCAGGTTCTTCAGAGGGCTCGGGCGGCGCCAACCCGCAGTCGCGAATGCATAATCGACGCAATGGCCTCGCTGCCAGAAGGAAGAACAAGGGGGACTCATGAATCGTGCATTGCGCCGGAATTTCCCGGCACTGGCCCGCATGGCATTGGCCCTGGTTGCCGCCGCATCCCTGGCCGCGTGCGAGGGACGCGCCGCCGGCGATCCCGCCGCGGCCGCTTCGCAGGCTTCCAGCGGCGCCGGCATGTCCGCCGAACGCCTGCAGCGCCTCGACGCCCACTTCCGCAAGTATGTGGATGAAGGCCGGCTCGCCGGAGTTGTCACCTGGATCGCGCGCCGAGGCGAGGTGGCGCACGAGAGCGCCTATGGCATGGCGGACATCGAGGCGCAGCGACCGATGACGCCGGACACTTATTTCTATGTGTATTCGATGACCAAGCCCGTCACCAGCGTCGCGCTGTTGATGCTGTATGAGGAGGGGCGCTTCCAGCTGAG
>CAYQJU010000093.1:0-9220 GCA_964417875.1 uncultured Steroidobacteraceae bacterium | reverse complement strand
GCCGGCTTGGCATTCTCGAACTTCACCTTCTCGATGGTGTTGTTCGAGCTGACGCCGAAGCTGGTGAACAGCAGGTAGGAGAGGGCGCCGGTCTTGCGCGTGGCATTGTCCTCGAAGTTCACGAACCTGGTGTTCACAACGTCGTGCCGCGCGTCGTAGTACTCATAGCCGCGGATCGGGAAATCAGGCAGTTCCGGCTTCGGCAGGCTGCGGCCATAGGCCTTCTCCGCGGGCGTCTGCGGGTTGCCGATGTTCTCGGTCTCGCCGACGAACAGCGAGTCGAGCACGCGCGAGGTATACGGGTTCTCGCGCGTGGCGCCCCCACCCAGGCCCGAGGCCTGCGTGTAGCCGATGGCATTGTCCGCCGACCTGTAGTTGCGGATGGTGCGCACCTCACCGCGACCCCAGAAGCCGCCATTGCGGTTCTTGTAGGCGGTCAGGTCCTCGAACACCTGTTCGACGATCCTGCTGCGCGGATCAGCCGGATTCTCGCGCGAGATGTGCATGTTGCCGGTCACGCCGAAGGTGTTGTTCATGGCGATGTTGCGGTCGAACATGAAGCCGTCGTAGTTCGAGTGGGCGGTGTTGCCCTTGAACTCGCGCAGCCGCATGTTGCGCGGCCAGGTGTTGTTGCTGATTTCGGTGCCCTCGAACTGGCCGTTCGGGTGCTCCGGCAACGACATCCAGAAGCCGTTCGAATCGGAACCGGCCGCCACGTTGTCGCGGTAGACGTTGTCCGGGTTCGTGATCCAGAAGCTGGCCACGGTGTTGTCCGACGGCAGCAGCACATCCTTCGACTGCTGGCCATTGGCCCGGGCGATGCTCTCGCCGGAGGCAGCCAGCGTGGTCGGCACGCAGGGCTTGGTGGTGTGGCACTTGGTCTGGATGGCCAGGTTGCGCACCAGCTCGTTGCTGTGCTCGATGCCGTCTTCCATGAAGAAACAGTGGCCCACGGTGTTGTAGGTCACGTTGTTCTCGATGCGCAGGAAGTTCGTGCCGTGGATGGTCACGCAACGGTTGTAGGTATCGTGGATGGCCGCATTCTTGATGTACTGGCCCTTCGCATCGCCCAGCAGGTGCCAGTGGATGGGATAGCGCGCCAGCGTCAGGTTCTGGCCCATGCGGTGCAGTTCGACGCCGGAGACATACATGCGGCTCGACGGCATCGCCATGATGTGGCCGCCGAAATACGACTGCTCGGCATCTTCCGAGGCCCGGATCTTGATGTTGCGCGTCAGCAGGCCCACCTCGCCACGCTGGTCTACGTCGAAGGTGATCTTGCCGAAGTGCATGTACTGCAGCGGCCGGTCGAGCGTGAGCGTGTTGCCGCTGATCGCGGAAATGGTGCGCTTCTCGGCCTGCCGGGCATCGTAGTCGGTGGAGGCCAGGATGATCTGGTCGCCCACCCGCCAGCCGGAGGCATCGAGCACCTGGATCGAGGTGGCGCCCGCGTTCGCGGTGCCTGCCAGCTTGGTCCAGGTATGCGTGCGGTCACCGTGCAGGTTCAGCGTGCCGCCGGAGATCATCAGGCCGCGATCGCCCATGCCGGCCATGATGTCTTCGCCCTTCACATTGTCGGTGAAGGTGATGGTGGCCTTGCGCGTATGCGGACGGGCTTCGGTGCCGATCGCAAGTTCGCCGTGCAGCATGATCCACTCGGTGGTCAGCTCCAGGTCCGCACCGTTCGAAAAGGTCAGCTTGCCGTCGATCGATAGACCGTTCAGCGCCGGTGGGCTCACATCGAGCACCACATTCCGGTCTTTCGCGATGACGACCTTGTCGCCGGCGCGCGGCACCTGCCGGTTGGGCCACGTAGCCGGGTCGGACCAGCGACTGGCTTCGGGCGATGCGGCGTTCTGCGCCTGTGCGGCAGAGAACATGCTGCCGAGCAGGAACGCAGGCACCACTGATGCGAGCAGGACTGAGCGTGATGGTTTGCTCATGATGACCCCAACTTGGAATTGAATGTGGGCCCGGGATGCGGGTGGCACAGGATAGCGCGGCCGGGCGACGAACGTGGGAGGAACGCCGGCTCCGACGCCGGTTTCGATACGCAATGGCCCGAAAACGAAAAACCCCCGATCCTGCGACCGGGGGTTATCGCTCAGCCCAAGGGTGTGACGGACTAGCGGCTGACCTGCAGGCTGCCGCCACCACCCCGGCCGCCATCGGCGGTCGAGACCACCTTGACCCAGAGTGCATCCTTGTCCTTGAACCATGCGGTGGCGCTGGCCTTGCGCAGCGCGTCCAGGCTGCTCACCGACGTGCCGGCTGCGGCGCTGGTGAATCCGGGCAGCTCGAAGATCACCCACGAGCCGGGATTCAGTTCCGTCACGGACAAGTTCACGGTGGGCCGCTCGGTGGCGACCTTCACCTCGGTTCCGGCGCGCACATTGGTGGCGGTCAGTTCGTACTCCTTGCCGTCGCGGCTGAGGGTGACGGGCGGCTGGGGCGGTCCGCCGAATCCGCCGAAGCCGCGCGGCGGGGCACCGGCGGGTGCAGCAGCACCGCGTGCCGGCGCTGCGCCGGGTGCGCTGCCAGCGACCGGCGCACCGCCGGCGCCCGGTGCACCGCCAGCTCGGGGTGCGCCACCTGCGCGCGGCGCGCCACCGCGCGGACCGCCGAATCCACCAAAGCCGCCTGCCCCGCCGACCGTGAGCCGCCCGATGTCGCCCTTGCAGATGACCGCGTTCCAGTCGGCCTTCGGCTGGCAGCTGCGCTCATCGGAGGCGATGGTGTCGTTCACGCCATCGACGTTGATGACCACATAGGACTCCGGACCACCGCCCAGCGAGCCATCCTTGTCGCGGATCACGGCGGTCTTGTAGGCCACGCTGCTGCCGTTGTCGTTGGCCCACTTGCGTTCCATCGGCGGGAAGTACACCGGCTTGGCATTCACGAACTTCACGCCCTCGACGGAGTTGTTCGAGGTCACCGCAAAGCTGGTGTAAAGCAGATAGGAGATCGCGCCGGTCTTGCGCGTGGCGTTGTCCTGGAAGTTCACGAACGTGGTGTCCACCACGTCATGCCGGCGGTCATAGAACTCATAGCCGCGGATCGGGAAATCCGGCAGCTCCGGCTTCGGCAGGCTGCGGCCGTAGGCCTTTTCCGCAGGCGTGCGCGGGTTGCCGATGTTCTCGGTCTCGCCGACGAACAGCGACTCGACGACGCGCGAGGTGAAGGGCTCGCCGCCGCCGAAGCCCGCGGCATGCGTGTAGCCGATGGCATTGTCCGCCAGCTTCAGGTTGCGGAAGGTGTGCATCTCGCCGCGGCCCCAGATGGCGCCGTTGCGGTTCTTGTAGGAGGTGAAATCCTCGATGATGGTTTCCAGTGCGCGGCTGTCCGGATCGGCAGGGTTCTCGCGCGCCCAGTGCGAATCGCCGGTCACGCTGAAGGTGTTGTTGGCGTTGATGTTGCGGTCGAGCATGAACGAGTCGTAGTTCGAATGCGCCACATTGCCCTTGAACTCGGGGATGGGCGTGCGGCGCGGCCAGGTGTTCTGGCTGATCTCGGTGCCCTCGAACTGGCCGTTGGGGTGTTCCGGCAGCGAGTACCAGAAGCCCATCATGTCCGAGCCGGCCGCCACGTTGCCGCGATAGCTGTTGTCCGGGTTGGTGATCCAGAAGCTGGCCACGGTGTTGTCGGAGGGCAGCAGCACATCCGGTGACTGCTGGCCGCTGGTGCGGGCGGCCTGCGGGTTGGCGCCGATGCTCTCGCCAGCAGCGGCCAGCACCGTCGGCACACAGGGCTTGGTGGTGTGGCACTTGGTCTGGATGGCGAGGTTCCTGACGAACTGGTTGCCGTGCTCGATGCCGTCTTCCAGGAAGAAGCAGTGACCGACGTTGTTGTAGGTCACGTTGTTCTCGACGCGCAGGAAGTTCGTGCCGTGCACCGTCACGCAGCGGCTGTAGGTGTCGTGGATCGAGGCATTGCGGATGTACTGCCCCTTCGCATCCCCAAGCAGGTGCCAGTGGATCGGGTAGCGGGCCAGGACCAGGTGCTGGCCCATGCGGTGCAGCTCGACGCTCGAGACGAACATCCGGCTGGACGGCATCGCCATGATGTGGCCGCCGAAGTAGCTCTGCTCGGCATCGGCCGATGCCTGGATCTTGATGTTGCGCGTCAGCAGGCCGACTTCGCCGCGCTGGTCGACATCGAAGGTGATCTTGCCGAAGTGCATGTACTGCAGTGGCTGGTCGAGCGTGATGTTGTTGCCGCGGATGGCCGTGATGCGGCGCTTCTCGGCCTGCCGTGGATCGAAATCCGTCGAGGCGAGCACGATCTCGTCTCCCACCTTCCAGCCCGTGGCGTCGAGCACCTGGATCGAGGTGGCGCCGGCGTTGGCCGTGGCGGCAAGCTTGCTCCAGCTGTTGCTGGTGGAGCCGTGCAGGTTGAGCGTGCCACCGGAGATCATGATGCCGCGATCACCCATGCCGGCCATCACGTCCTCTCCTTTCACATTGTCGGTGAGCGTGATGGTGGCCTTGCGTGTGTGGGGCCTGGCCTCGGTCCCGATGACCAGCTCGCCATGCAGCATGATCCACTCGGTGGTCAGCTCGATGTCGGCGTCGTCCGCGAAGGCGAGCCGGCCGTCGATGGAGAGACCGCCCAGCGCCGGCGGGCTCACATCCAGCACCACATTCCGGTCCCTGCCGATGATGACCTTGTCACCAGCTGCCGGAACCTTTCCGTTCGGCCAGGTGGCGGGGTTGGACCAGTTCATCGCGCTTGCGGATTGCGCCGTGCCTGGCTGGGTTGCCAGCACGGCGATCGCGCCGATGACAAGGAGGGCCGGAACCCGCGACACAGACAGGAATGAGCGATTCTTCTCGCTTCTCATGACCTCAACCCCGGTCGGAACGTCTCGGAAGATCAGGCGGGAGAATAGCCCGATGCGGTGCGCGCGCGCCCTCCCGGCGTTGAAAGATCCGTGCGCCCGATAACCGCGGCAGTGGTATAACATTGGTTATAACATCCATCCCACGCGGAGAACCCGGCCATGAAGCTCAAGATCACCGCCATCGGCAATTCGGCCGGCGTCATCCTGCCGAAGGAACTGCTGGCGCGGCTGCGCGTGGACAAGGGCGATTCGCTGCATGCCATCGAGCTGGCGGACGGCATCAAGCTCACACCGTTCGATCCGGAACTCGCCGCGCAGATGGAGGTGGCGGAGAAGGTGATGCGCGATGATCGCAGTGTGTTGCGCAAGCTGGCGGAGTGACGAATGGTCACCTGGATCGGGCGCAAACTTGCACTTGCCATCCACGAGCGACAACTCGCTGAGCATGGTGGGACCAGTGGAGTGCGTGACGAAACCCTGCTCGAATCAGCACTTGCGCGACCGCAACAGCGACATGCCTATGCGGAGCCAGCGCCAGATCTGGCCGCGCTGGCGGCAAGTCTGGCGCATGGGCTGGCCCGCAACCATCCATTCGTGGATGGAAACAAGCGTACCGCACATGTCTGCTATCGAACCTTCCTGTTGCTCAATGGCATGGACGTGGTGGCCAGCGACGAGGAGAAATATCTCACGATGCTCGCTCTTGCGAGCGGGCAGCTGGGCGAAGACGACTTCGCCGCCTGGCTGCGTCCGCGCCTGAAGCCGCACGCGCCGCAGGGCGTGCACGAGCCGCATGGCCGCTACAAGGTGAAGCGCGGCGCGCGCGCTGCGACCTGACGAAGGACCTCCGACCCTGTGCCTGGTCAGTGTTTGCCGGCGAGACCGTCGGGCGCGTACGCTCTGGGTCAACAGAATTCCGGGGGTCCACGTCATGCGCAGAAGGAACCAGTCGTTCCTGCTTGTTTCGCTGCTTCCTGCTTTCCTGGTCGTCAGCGTCAGCGCAGTCCTCGGTGCCCGGGAGGGCAGGGCTCAGTCAGCCAGCGCGACCAACTGGTCCGATCCGGCCACATGGCCGGGCGGCAAGGTGCCGGCGGCGGGGGACAAGGTCAGCATCCCCGGCGGCAAGGAAGTGATCCTGGACATCAGCCCGCCGGCGCTGGCCGGGCTGTCCATCGACGGCAAGCTCACCTTCGCGAACAACGCTGACCTCGAGCTGACCACCGAGTGGATCATGCTGCATGGCGAGCTGGCCATCGGCAGCGAAGCCGCGCCGCACACGCGCAAGGCGACCATCACGCTCACCGACAACGTGAAGGGTGAAGACGTGATGGCCGGCATGGGCGACCGGGGCATCATGATTTCCGGCGGCACGCTGAACCTGCACGGCAACCGGTCCAACGCCTGGACGAAACTTGCGAAGACCGCCGCAGCCGGCAGCACCCTCATCGAGGTGCTGAACGCGGCCCAGTGGCAGGTCGGTGACGAGATCGTGCTGGCTTCGACGGACTACGATCCGCGGCAGGCTGAAAAGCGCAGGATCACCGCCATCCGCGGCAACACGCTCACGCTCGACCGCAAGCTCGACTACATGCACTTCGGCGAGATCACCTTCGACGTGGACCAGCGCGGCGAAGTCGGCCTGCTGACGCGCAACATCAAGATCCAGGCGTCGCCGGATGCGGAGCAGTCGTTCTTCGGCGGCCACATCATGGCGATGCCGTCGAGCAGGATGTACGTCGCGGGCGTCGAGTTGCACCGCATGGGCCAGAACCTGACGCTGGCCCGCTATCCCATCCACTGGCACCTGGTGGGTGATGCGCCGGGGCAGTACATCCGCAACGCCGCCATCCACGACGCCTACAACCGCTGCGTGACGGTGCACGGCACGAACCAGCTGCAGATCGAGAACAATGTGACCTACAACAATGTCGGTCACTGCTTCTTCCTTGAGGACGGCATCGAGACCGGCAACCGGTTTGTGCGCAATCTCGCCATCCAGACCAAATGCCATACGTCGAAGCCCTGCGATCCCACCGACCTGGCGCCGTTCGGATCGACGCCGGATGGCCTGAACTTCAAGACCGCCGGCCAGGAGTCGAAAGAAATCGTGATTCCTTCGGACAATACGGCGTCATCGTTCTGGATCACCCATCCCGACAACACCTACATCGGCAATGTGGCCGCGGGATCCGATGCCACCGGCTTCTGGTTGGCCTTTCCCGAGCACCCGACAGGTCAGTTCGAGGGCACCGAGATCAGCAGGAACACCTGGCCAGCCCGGACGAAGTTCCGGGAATTCCGGGGCAACGTCGCGCACTCGAACTTTGACGGCTTCATGCAGGATCGCGCGCCGCGTGCAGATGGCCGCCTGGTCGTGGGCGGGTATATCGCCCGTGCTGATCCCGCGGATCCGAAGAGCCCCGCAGTCGCGGACACCTTCGAGGACTTCACCGCCTACAAGAACCGCAACAGCGGCATCTGGGGCCGGGGCGAGGTGCACATCTACAAGGGCCTGAAGATGGCCGACAACGGCATCGGCTTCACGCATGCCGCGGGCAACTTCGATCGTGCGGTCTATCCGTATACGTCGCGTGTGGTCGATTCGTTGTTCGTTGGGGAATCGGCGAATGTGGGCAACCCGCGAACGCCCGCAGAAGTGGCCTATGGTCGCAGCCTGCCGTTCCCCAGGGTCGCGGATTTCCCGATCCGCGCCTACGAGTTCTACGACTTCCATCACGAGCTGGACAACAACACCTTCGTCAATTACCAGGACAACGCCACCCGCAAGACCGGGGCGATCTCCTACCTGCTGTTCACCAGCTTCGGGATGAGCACCAACAACACCGTTTCACGTTCGAAGTTCATCAATGCGAAGCCGGTGTACTTCCCGCCGATGGACAACAGGTGGAGCAATGATGACTGGGGCAATACGATCTACAAGGGCTCGGTGTTCAAGGACCGGGACGGCACCATCACCGGCATCTCCAATTCCTACATCATCAACCTCGGCGGAATAGACCTCGACGAACATTGCCAGGTGCGGCCCACCTGGAACGCCGCGGTGTGCACGGGCGATATCGGTCGCATGAATCTTGGCGGGGGTGGCATCACCGGCATGAGCCAGACGGGTGGGCGCACTCCTGCCGACCTTCAGATTGCGCCAGGTGGTGGCCGTGTCAGAGGGCCTCTGCCGGCTGCAGATCCCATTCTGCTCAGTCGCAGCAATGGAAACCAGTTCAATGCCTATGGTGAAACCAATGTTCGCGCCGGCACGGAATACACCGTGACCACCGAAAGCAGGTCCCTGAACATCCGGGTCAGGGAGCTGGATACCGGATCATGGGTAATGTTCAAGCTGCCCGGCTTCAACTCAGCAGCGGCCGGTGCCGCGCAGATGGAAAGCCTGGATGCATTGCGAAGCGCCAGCAGGACCTCCTGGTTCAAGGCTGGTGACGCGCTGTGGGTCAAGATGGTGTCCACCGGAGACATCCCTGGCAGCGGGACTGGCGTGACGGAAAGCCTGCAGGTCAGTCGGTAAGTTTTCGGAAGTGGGCCGGCGATCCCGAAGGGTAGCCGCCCTGCTGTTCGCCCGAAGGGCCCGGAAAGTCCTATCCCGCGGCACATTTTTCGCCAGCCGCCCACATCCGGCGCACCGGATGCCGCAATTTTGCCCAAAATTGGCCTGACTCCGGACAGTCGCGCTATCCTCCAGACATCCCGCATATTGGGCGGACTTCAGAAAAATGGGGGCTATTGCCATGAGTGAACGATCTCGCTCAGTCTTTCTTGCGTCGCTGGTTCCGGCGTTCCTGCTCAGCGGCGTGTTCGCGTCCGCCCAGGCGGCCGCGGCCGTGAAATGGTCCGATCCGGCGGCCTGGCCGAGCGGCAAGGTGCCGGCTGCCGGCGAACAGGTGGTCATCGGCAAGGACAAGGAAGTGATCCTTGACGTCAGCCCGCCGGCGCTTGGCGGCCTGTCGATCGACGGCAAGCTCACTTTCTCGAACGATGCCGACCTTGAGCTGACCACCGAGTGGATCATGCTGCACGGCGAGCTTGCGATCGGCACCGAGTCGAAGCCGCATACGCGCAAGGCCACCATCACCTTCACCGACAACGTGAAGGGCGAGGACATCATGGCCGGCATGGGTGATCGCGGCATCATGATCTCCGGCGGCACGCTGAACCTGCACGGCGATCGCACGCACACCTGGACCAAGCTCGCCAAGACGGCAGAGAAGGGCAGCACCGCCATCGAGGTGCTGGAAGCGTCCGGCTGGAAGGTGGGCGACCAGATCGTGCTGGCCTCCACGGACTACGATCCGCGGCAGGCCGAGAAGCGCACGATCACCGCGGTGCGCGGCAATTCGCTGACGCTCGACA
>CAYQJU010000092.1:0-9273 GCA_964417875.1 uncultured Steroidobacteraceae bacterium | reverse complement strand
GCAGTCGATCAGTGCGCCGGGCGGCGCAGGTGCAGGCGCGCAAGCGGCAGCTCGCGGCCGGGGACGGCCAAGGCGATTGTGTGCTGCTGTTGACGCATGGGCCAAGACTAGCAGTCCCCCCGGCCGGCCGGCAAATCGACACGCGGCGGCGCGCAATGCGTCACGCGGATCCGGGAATCCCCGGTCAGCCTGCCGGGCGGTCGATGCGGCGCACGCCCGATGCCGTGCCCAGCAGCAGTACATCGGCCGGACGGTGCGCGAACAGTCCCGCCGTCACCACGCCGGTGATCTGGTTGATGCGGGTCTCCAGGTCCCGCGCCTGCTCGATGGCCAGGTCATGCACGTCGAGGATGTGGTTGCCGTTGTCGGTGACCACGCCGGTGCGATGCACGGGACGGCCGCCGAGGCGCGAGAGCTCGAGCGCCACCAGGTTGCGTGCCATCGGGATCACCTCGACCGGCAACGGGAAGCGACCGAGGCAGTCCACCAGCTTCGACTCATCGGCAATGCAGATGAAGCGACGCGCGGCGGCGGCGATGATCTTCTCGCGCGTCAGCGCGGCGCCTCCCCCCTTGATCAGCTCCAGTCGCCGGTTGCTCTCGTCGGCTCCATCTATATAGACCCCGAGGTCTTCGACCTCGTTCAGGTCGAGCACCGGGATGCCGAGCTGGCGAAGGCGGAGCGTGGATGCCTCGGAACTGGACACCGCTCCCTTCAGTCGTGGTGCCCATGCTTCGAGCTGGTCGAGCATGGCGTTGACGGTCGAGCCGGTGCCGACGCCCAGGATCATGCCCTCTTCGAGGAAGGTGAGCGCCGCTGCGCCGACCTGTTGCTTCAACCGCTGCTGTTCGTTCATTGCCTTGTTTGATGCTGGGTTTACAGGGTCCGGAAATGACTGTGCCCGCTTACGCGGGCACAGTGGCAAGTAGCTTGTCTGGTGAACCGGCGGGAGGTTTGATCCTGATCCGCCGGTCACCAGAAGAAGTTACTTCTTCTTAGCGGCCTTCTTCTTGGCCTTCTTCTTGGCTTTCGCCATGACAGTTCTCCAGTTACAGGTTAGTCCGGGGACCGAGTATATACACGCGTTGCCAAATTACAAGCAAGCTGGTAGCGCCGTTGCATGCAGGCAACGTGATGCCATCTCGATGATCGATGGCATCGACATCCATCATTGATGACGAAGGTCCATCGGTGGTGAATGCCGATGCTTCATGTCGGTGTATGTCCGGCATCGATGCATCCATCGATGCCTTGGTGGTCATCGCTTCGCAAGCGAGAGGATGAACTTCCAGTGCGCGGCATCCACCGGCGTGATCGACAGGCGGTTGCCGCGACGGAGCAGCAACATGTCGGCAAGCTTCCCGTCGGCATGCTCGCGAAGCCTGGTCAATGGCAGCACGGCCGGCCACCGGTCCTTCAGCCGCACGTCAACCGTGTACCAAAGTGGCTTGTTTTCAAGGCTTTTTGCATCGTAGTAGGGACTGCCGCGTTGCCAGGCCGAGGCATCCGGATAACCTTCGCGCACCACCTCGACGATGCCGGCGATGCCCGGCTCGGGACAGGAGGAGTGATAGAAGAAGGCGAGGTCACCCACCTTCATCCCGTCGCGCAGCATGTTGCGTGCCTGGTAGTTGCGCACCCCCTCCCAGCTGGTGGTGCGTCGGGGGGATGCCGCCAGGTCATCGATGCCGAAGGTGTCGGGCTCGCTCTTCATCAGCCAACGGCGCATCGGGGGGTCCTTCGGTCGAATCGCAGGGATGAGTACTCGGTCACAATCGCATCGAGGGGAACATCATGAGGTGCATCGGGCAGTGCAGGCACCTGCTGCACGGCATAGGCGAGTCCCACCAGCAGGGGACGACGGCAATATAAAAGGTGGCGGCGGAAGGCCAGATGCCGGTCATAGAAGCCGCGCCCCATGCCGATGCGGTTGCCGCGTGCATCGAAGCCGACCAGCGGCATGAAGATCACATCGAGCTCGCGCGCCGGTCGCGGTGTTCCGCCACCGGGCTCGAGGATGCCGAAGGCGCCGCGCCGTACCGCAGAGCCGAGGTCGAAGAAGTGCATGCGGTCATGGCGCAGGCTGGTGACGCGCGGCAGCGAGACCCGGCAACCGCGCCGGCGGGCGAGCTCGAGCAATGCGCCGGTGTCGATCTCTTCATCGGTGGAAAGATAGAGGCCGATGCGCCGGCCGGGAGCCAGCAGACGCAGTGCATCGACGCGGCGCGCCAGCTCCCGTCCCTTGCGCGCGCGTTCCACGCCCTGGATGGCCCGGCGCCGCGCGCGCAGTTCGCGACGCAGCCGCCGCCGTTCTTCATGCTGCGGGTCGGGGTGGCTCAAGGCTGGGGAGGGCGGGCAGGAAGGCCGCGCCAGTGAAGAGGAAAGACGCCACCCGCAGGTGCCGGTGCGGACCGTTGCTCTCGAACCGGAGCAACAAGGTGGGGCAGGCATGCGGAAGGTAAGGCTTCCCGCACGAGGCGGACATGCACAGCACATCCACAAAGCCCGCCCCTGGGTGTTTCAATTAGGGTCCGAGGTAACCCGATCCGCGTGTCGAACACCGCAGGCGGCGCAGGGACCACTCTACTACAGTTCGAGCTGCTGTCCCTGGACAAGGGCACGTTCCACCCGCTCGCGCATCTGCCGGACGCGGGTGCCCATTTCGCGTGTCGTACGCTCCTCGCGAACCTGCAGCTTGGCGAGCTCATTGGCCATGTCGAGCCCGGCCATGATGAGCCAGCGCTCGGTGCCCATGCCGCGGGCGCTCTCGCGGGCCTTCTTCAGGCGGGTCTCGAGCAGTGTTGCAGCGCGCAGCAGGTCTTCGCGTTCGCCGGGCGGACAGGCGATCAGGTATTCCTTGTCGAGGATGCGGATGCTGACCGGCTCGCCCGCGGCACTCATATGCCGTTCTCCAGCATGCGCAGCCGCCCGATCATCGCCTCGACGCCGGCGCGCGCCTGCTCATTCTTCTGCAGCAGCGCGGCGCGTTCGCTGGCGAGATGATCCTGGCGATGCCGCAGGGCGCGGTTTTCCTCGCTGAGCTGCTGCACCAGCGTGAGCAGTTCGTTGATGCGCACTTCCAGGTGCTGCAGGTCGGCTTCGATGGGGCCGTGGCCGCTGTCGTGGCTCATTTGCGGGCAATACTGCCTGCACCACATGGGACCGGCAAGTCCCGCGCGCGGCGTGCGCATGCGCAAGGCATAATGGCAGGGCAGCATGGCCGTTCCCGTCCACACCTTCGATGACCTGCAGCGTGCATTGGTGCAAGCCCGTGCACTGACCGACGCCGCCGAGGCGCATGGCACGCTGGTGGGATCACTCTGCGCCTCGCGCTGCACACTGACTGACTGGCTGGCGGAAATCCTGCCCGACGGCAGGGCCGAGGGCATGGCCGCGCACCAGTTGCGCGAGGTCTTCGATGCCACTTCCGGCGCGCTGCTGGCCGGCGCGATGGAATTCGAACCCCTGCTGCCCACCGATGATGCCTCCATCCTCGATCGCACCTCGGCGCTGGGCGAGTGGTGCCAGGGTTTCCTCTACGGCCTGGGCACCGGCGTGGCCGTGCCCGATCCGGCGTCACTGCGCGGCGAGGCCGCCGAGGTGTTGCGCGACATGACCGAGATCACACATGTCGATGTCGACCCGGCAGACGATGCCGAATCGAATGAGGCGGCCTATGCGGAACTGGTCGAGTTCGTGCGCGTGGGCGTGCAACTCCTTTATGACCACCTGCAGCCGCTGCGTGAGCCGCCGCCCGACCTGCCGCGGGAGCGCCTGCATTGAGATCGCGCCAGCCGGCCGGCGGCTCCGCTGATGTTGCGGCGCGTGCCGCCACGCTGAAGGCCGGCAACAGCGAGTTCGCGCGCCGGCGGCGCCAGCTGGCACGGCTGATGGGCAAGGGCTCCATCGCCATCGTGCCCGCCGCTCCCATCCGCATCCGCAACAACGATGTGGAATATCCCTACCGGCAGGACAGCGACTTCTATTACCTGACCGGCTTCACCGAGCCCGAGGCGGTGGCCGTGCTGGTGCCGGGACGCGCGGCGGCCGAATACATCCTGTTCGTGCGCGACCGTGATCCGCTGAAGGAGACCTGGGAAGGACGCCGCGCAGGACCGGCCGGCGCGGTGCAGCGCTTCGCCGCCGATGATGCCTTTCCCATCGGCGACCTCGACGAGATCCTCCCCGGCCTGATGGAGAACCGCGAGCGCGTCTATTACGCGATGGGCACGCATCCGGAGTTCGACCAGAAGGTGCTCGGCTGGCTGCAGACGCTGCGCGGACTGGCGCGGCATGGCAAGCATCCCCCGCAGGAGATGGTGGCGCTCGACCATGTGCTGCACGACATGCGGCTGTACAAGAGCCGCAGGGAGCTGGGCCTGATGCGCGAGTCGGCGCACATCGCCGCGGCCGCGCAGGTGCGTGCCATGCGCCAGACCGCACCCGGGCGGCATGAATACGAGATCGCCGCCGAGCTGATGCACGAGTACGGGCGGCACAATGCCACCGCCTCCTACCAGCCCATCGTCGGCGGCGGCGCCAACTCATGCATCCTGCACTATCGCGAGAATGATGCGCGGCTCGAGGAGGGCGACCTGCTGCTGGTGGATGCCGGCTGCGAATACCAGTACTACGCCTCGGACATCACCCGCACCTGGCCGGTTGGTGGCCGCTTCACGCCGGCGCAGCGCGAGCTCTATGAAGTGGTGCTCGAGGCGCAGCAGGCAGCGATCAAGGCCACGCGGCCCGGCAATCACTGGAACCAGGCGCATGAGGCGGCGGTGCAGGTGATCACGCAGGGACTGGTGTCGCTCGGCCTGCTGAAGGGACGGGTGCCGCGGCTGGTCAAGGAGGGCGCCTGTCGCCGCTTCTTCATGCATCGCACCGGCCACTGGCTGGGCCTCGATGTGCACGATGTCGGCGACTACAAGGTCGGCGATGAATGGCGGGTGCTCGAGCCCGGCATGGTGATGACGGTGGAGCCGGGCATCTACATCCCCGCGGGCACGCGTGGCGTGCCGAAGCGCTACTGGAACTGCGGCATCCGCATCGAGGATGACGTGGTGGTGACGGCGAACGGCTGCGAGGTGCTGACTGCCGGCGTGCCGGGTGATCCGGACGAGGTCGAAGCGCTGGTGGGCGCAGGATAAGCCGATGCCGGAGCAGGACGGGCAGGACCTCGGCGCATTCGACATTGCCATTGTCGGCGGGGGCCTGGCGGGAGCCAGCCTGGCCGCAGCGCTGCGCGAGCTGCCGCTGTCGATTGCATTGATCGAGGCCTTCGCACCCGACAGCCAGGCACAGCCCAGCTTCGACGAGCGCACCACCGCGCTGGGCAATGCCAGCCGTCGCGTGTTCGACGCGCTGGGCATCTGGCCGCAGCTGGCCGCCGAGGCCGCGCCGATCACCGCCATCCATGTCTCCGACGCGGGTCGCTTCGGATTTGCGCGCCTGGAAGCGCGCGCGCTGGACCAGCAGGCGCTGGGCTACGTGGTGCCCAACCGCGTGCTGGGGCGCGCGCTGTGGCAGGGCCTTGCGGATGCGCCGCGCATCACCGCCTTCATGCCCGCCCGGCTCACCGCGCTGGCTGCGCAGGCCGACTCGGTGCAGCTTGTCCTGCAACAGCAGGATGGCGTGAAGCGGCTGCATGCCCGTCTGGTGGTGGCCGCAGATGGCGCGCACTCGCTGGTGCGCAAGGCCGCCGGCCTCGGTGCGCAGGTGGATGACTATGAGCAGGTGGCGGTGGTCGCCGCCCTGCGCACCGATGTGGCCAATGACGGCACCGCCTTCGAGCGATTCACCGCGGCAGGCCCGATGGCGCTGCTGCCCATCGTGCATGCCGGCACGGCGGCACAAGGTGCAGTGGACGCCGCTCATGGGTTGCCGCGACGCGCCGCGTCGCCCGGCGCATGGCGCACGCTGGTCTGGGCCGCGCGCCCGGATGATGCGCAGCGCCTGATGCAGCTGTCCGATGCACAGTTCCTGAACGAATGGCAGCAGGCCTTCGGCTGGCGCGCCGGCCGCGCGCTGCAGCTGGGCACACGCGGACGCTATCCGCTGGCGCTGACCCGCAGCCGCGGCACGGTGGCATCGCGCATCGTGCTGCTGGGCAATGCGGCGCAGTCATTGCATCCGGTGGCCGGGCAGGGATTCAACCTGGCCCTGCGCGATGCCGCGGCGCTGGCCGAGATGCTGGCGCAGGGCGGTGATCCGGGTGACGCCGCGCGACTTGCGCACTATGCGACGGACCGCGAGGCGGATCGCCGGGGAGTCATCGGCTTCACCGATGCGCTGGTGCGCGTGTTCGGCAGCAACCGGCCGCTGCTCGCCACGGCGCGCGATGCGGGCCTGTTGATGTTCGACCTGCTGCCGCCGGCCAAGCGCGCGCTGGCGCGCGTCAGCCTCGGCTTCGGACCCCGCACGCCGCGGCTGGCACGCGGCCTGCCGCTGGTGGCGCCGCGATGAGCCGCCAGTTCGAGGTGGTGATCGCCGGCGGCGGCATGGTGGGCGCGGCGCTGGCGCTGCTGCTGGTGGAGTGGACGCGACTTGCGCCCTCGCGCATCGCCATCCTGGAGCCCCGTCCGGCCAGGGCACCTGCAAGCGGCTCGCCGATCGGGCAACGGGTCGCGAACATCTCGCCGGTGAACCGCCAGCGCTTCGAGCAGCTTGGCGTCTGGCAGCGCCTCGATGCCAGCCGCATCGCGCCGGTGCAGGCGATGACCATCTGGCATGAGGCGATGCCACCGGACAGTCCCGATGCGCTGCGCTTCGACGCGGCAGAGAGTGGCGCGGCAGAGCTGGGAGTGATCGTCGAGAACCTTGCCCTGCAGGCCGCCTTGCTCGATGCCTGTCGCGAGGCCGGCATCGTGGTCATCGAGGATGCGCTGCGCACCCTGTCGATCGACGCCGCCGCCGCGCATGTCGGGCTGAACAATGAAGTGCTGAAGGCCGAGCTGCTGGTGGGTGCCGATGGCGCCGCCTCGGCGGTGCGCGAGCTGCTCGGCATGCCGGCCGCGGCGCGCGAATATGGCCAGCGTGCCATCGTCGCCACTGTGCAGCCGGCGCGTGCGCATCATGGCACCGCCTTCCAGCGCTTCCTTTCCACAGGACCGCTGGCCTTGCTGCCATTGCCAGATGCGGCCTGCTCCATCGTCTGGTCGGTGACCGATGATGAGGCGGCGCGATTGCTGGCGCTGCCGCCGGAGCAGTTCGGTGCCGAGCTCACCACCGCCAGCGCGCGGGTGCTGGGCACGCTGGTGCCCGGCGGCGAGCGCGCGTCGTTTCCGCTGCGGCGCCTGCATGCGGCGCGCTATGTGGCGCCGCGCGCCGCACTGGTGGGCGATGCGGCGCATGTGATCCACCCGCTGGCCGGCCAGGGCGTGAACCAGGGCTTCGAGGATGCCGCGGCGCTGGCGGCCTCGCTGTCGCTGCGCCCGCCGCGCGAGAGCGTCGGTGCACTGGATGCGCTGCGCCGCTATGAGCGCGAGCGACGCGCCGGCAATGCGCTGGTTGGCGGGGTGGTGGACGGGCTCGACCGTCTGTTCACCGCGTCGCCGTCGATGGTGGCCTGGGCCGCCCGCTCGGGCATGGCGCTGGTGGCGCGCTCGCCGCTGGCGCGGCGCTTGCTGGTTACGCGAGCGGCAACTGGTCGATCTTCGCCGCGCAGATGAAGTCGTTCTCTGAAAGTCCCTTGATGGCGTGCGTGGTGAAGCGCACGCGGCAGTAGTTGTAGCCGAGTTCGAGGTCCGGATGATGGTCCTCGATGTTGGCGATGTGGGCCAGCGCGTTCACGAAGCTCATCGTGCGGAAGAAATCGCGGAAGCGGAACTCGCGCTGGATGGACTGGGCATTGACGGCCAGCTGCCAGTTCTCGTCCAGTCGCTGCAGCACTTCTTCGGCCGCGGCGCGCGACAGCGGGGCGACGCCGCCCTCGCAGGGCACGCAGCGGCGGTTGGCCAGTTCTTCGCTCATGCGGCAACGCTAGCACGGGGCTGCACCGATGGCACGTCCGGGGGCACGCCGGTGTCCGGCGATGCGGTCATCGCCCGCACCAGCCAGGCAGTGATGAGCAGCGTCAGCAGCAGCGCGATGGCCTCGGAAACCGGCCGGCGCGGCATCGGGTCGGGGGAATCGGACGGCATGATCGGCACGGCGCCCGCGGCGTGATCCATGGCAGTGGCAGTCGCGCGTGGCGGTGGCGGGGCAGTGCTGCGGATCCCGTGCCGCACCGCCAGGCGCAGCAGCATCGGTACGGCGATCGCACACACCACCAGCGTCAATGCGGCATCCAGCGGCTCCCCGGCGGATTCCCCATCGACGAATCCCTCGCCAAAGCCGCCGCACAGCAGGGTCGCGATCATGCCCACCATGTTGTGCATGGCATGCAGCGCGATCGGTGCCTCCAGCCCGCCGGTGCGCAGTGCCAGCACCGTGCAGGCGGCGCCGAAGATGGCAAGGTCGATGAAGATCCAGGGATCGCGGCTGCCATGCGCGGCCGCGAACACCAGCACCGCCGGTACGCTGGCGACGATTGCCGCGTGGCGCGTGTCGGCAAAGAACGCGCCCACATTCTGCAGGATCAGCCCGCGCGCGATGTATTCCTCGCCAGCGGCCTGCAGCGGCGTGCTGGCCAGGACGATCAGCGTCATCGCCAGCCACTGCGCATGCCGCCCGTCCGTGGGTTGGTCGATGAACAGGTCCAGCGTGACATAGACGATGTAAAGCGGCAGCAGCGCCAGCATGCAGCGCAGCAGCCAGTTCCAGCGGATGCGGCCAGCCACCGAAGACAGGCGGCCTGCACCGCGGCCATGCACGATGCGCATCGCCAGCAGGGCCGAGGGAATCAGGATGGCGATCAGTACATTGGCCAGCCCGAAGGCGGGTGGCGAGAGATTGTCCGGATCGAGCAGGACATCGACCTGGCCTGCGCCCGCGGCCAGCGCCACCACAGCCAGGATGCCAAGACCCGACAGCAGCGCGAACGTGAGCGCCAGCGCCAGGGTCAGCAGCGCGCGCCACCACGAGAAGCGCGGCCCGCGCAGCAGGTGATGGTAGGGCGCGCCCGGCCCTGACGGGTCGGACGCGGATGCGGTCAAGGTGTGCTGTCTGCCAGCGCGCGCTGCGCATAGGTGCGCGCCACGTAACGCTCGAGCAGTTCCTGGAACTCCTCGGCAATGTGATCGCCCTTCAGCGTCACGGTCTTCTCGCCGTCTTCATACACCGGCGCCACCGGCCGCTCGCCGGTGCCCGGCAGGCTGATGCCGATATTGGCGT
>CAYQJU010000091.1:5830-9924 GCA_964417875.1 uncultured Steroidobacteraceae bacterium | reverse complement strand
TCTCGGCATACAGGTAGCTGCCGGCGGAATCCTCGACGATGACATCACCCTTGGCCACGTTGCCGTCGCCATCGCAGGGCAGTGCGGCATGCAATGCGGACCAGGAACCCACATCGTTCCAGCCGGCATCCAGCGGCACGACCACGGCATCCTGCGTCTTTTCCATCACCGCATAGTCGATGGAATCGCTGCGGCAGGCCTCGAACGCGGCGCGGTCGACGCGCACGAAGTCGAGGTCGGGCCGTGCGGCGGTGATGGCGGCGCGCGCGGCCGTGGCGATGTCGGGCGCGTGGCGCTGCAGTTCGGCGAGATAACGGTCGGCGCGGAACAGGAACATGCCGCTGTTCCAGAAATAGCCGCCGGACTTCAGGAAACCTTCGGCGGTGGCGAGGTCCGGCTTCTCGATGAAACGTTCAATGGCACGTGGACCGCCATCGTCGGCCCTGCCGTTGCCGGCGCCGTTGCGCGCCAGGATGTAGCCATAGCCGGTCTCCGGCGCAGTGGGCACGATGCCGAAGGTGACCAGCTTGCCTTCCTGCGCAGCGGGAACGGCCGCCTGCACCGCAGCCTGGAATGCCGCGACATCGCGGATCACATGATCGGCCGGCAGCACCAGCAGCAGCGCATCGGGCCTGGCCTTCAGTGCGGCCAGCGCGATGGCCGGGGCGGTGTTGCGTCCCACCGGCTCGAGCACGATGGCCTGGGGTGCAAGGCCGAGCTGCCGCAGCTGCTCGGCGACCAGGAAGCGATGCGATTCATTGCACACCACGATGGGCGCGGCGGCATCGAGCCCGGCAAGCCGCAGCGCGGTTTCCTGCAGCATGGTGCGCTCGCCCACCAGCGGCAGCAGCTGCTTGGGATAAAGCTCGCGCGACAGGGGCCAGAGGCGTGTTCCGGATCCGCCGGACAGGATGACGGGGGTGAGCATATGGCGGCGATCATAGCAGTGCGTAGGACGTTCTTTACCGGCGCCCGCGCCCGGATCGCGCTTCACACCCGCGCGCGCGCGCGCGAAGATGGCGGCTCGCAACCTGCACGACAAGATGAAAGATCCAGGTTCCTGGTCCGGATTACCACTGCGGCTCACCTGCATGCGCGCACCTGGCCGCGCAGGCATCGCCGACCGCGCTGCATGGCAGACACCGCGATGAAGATGCTGGTGACCGGCGCGACCGGCTTCACGGGCGGGCATCTGGCGCGACGGCTGCTGGCCGACGGCCACCAGGTGCGCGCACTGGTGCGTCCGGGCGCGAACACCGATGCGCTGCGCGCCGCGGGCATCGAGATTGCCAGCGGCCAGCTCACCGATGCCGCCGACGTGCGCCGCGCCGCAGCCGGCTGCGACCAGATCTATCACATCGCCGCGGCGTTCCGCACCGCCGGGCACCCGGACCGCTACTACTACGATGTGAACGTCGAGGGCACCCGGCATGTGCTCGATGCGGCGCAGGCGGAAGGATGCGAGCGCGTCATCCACTGCTCCACCGGTGGCGTGCACGGCCATGTCGAGCAGCCGCCGGCAAACGAGGACTATCGCTTCAAGCCCGGCGACATCTACCAGCAGTCGAAGGTGGCGGCCGAGGCGCTGGTGCGCGATCGCGTCGCCAGCGGCCAGCGCGTCACGGTGTTCCGCCCGGCCGCCATCTATGGCGAGGGCGATACGCGCTTCCTGAAGCTGTTCCGTTCCATCGCGCGCGGCCGCTTCGTGATGGTGGGATCCGGACACACGCGCCTGCACATGGTGCATGTGGATGACCTGTGCGAGGGCATTGCGTTGTGCGGCAGCCGGCCGGAGGCCATCGGGCAGGTCTTCATCCTGGCAGGTCCGGATGCGCCGACGCTGAATGCGATCGCGGTGATGATCGCGCAGGTGCTGCAGGTGCCACCGCCGCGCTGGCAGGTGCCGGTGTGGCCGGTGTATGCCGCCGGCGCGCTGTGCGAACTGCTGTGCGTGCCGCTGCGCATCGACCCGCCGCTGCACCGGCGGCGGGTGTCATTCTTCACGCATCACCGGGAGTTCGACATCTCGCGGGCGCGGCGGCTGCTGGGCTATGCGCCGCGGGTCACGGCGCAGCAGGGGATCGAGCGCACCGCGGCGTGGTATCGCACCAAGGGAATGCTCTGACCGAAGAGTACCTATATTGCGCGATTTCGACATTGGTGTCGATTTCGTGTAATATAGGAACATGTGGACGGACCGTCAGGCAGTCGAAATCTTTCACCTGCTGTTCCTGCGGGCCTTTGGAGCGCGCGTGGACAAGACCCTCTTCGCCCTCAAGGGGGGCTGCAACCTGCGGTTTTTCCTGAAGAGCATCCGCTACTCCGAAGACATGGACCTGGACATCCAGACCATGTCGGTTCCCACCCTGGCCAACAATGTCAACCGCGTGCTCGGCGATCGCGCCTTCGTCCAGTCGCTCAGAGCCCAGGACATGGAGGTCTCGCGGATATCCGCTCCCAAGCAGACCGGATCCACGCAACGCTGGAAGATCGCTCTGAGGCTCTCCGGATCGTCATGGGAATTTCCGACGAAGATCGAGTTTTCCAGGCGCGGCCTGGACGACGGAACTTCCGTCGGGCCGACCGACCCGGCCATCATCCGCAGCTACCGGCTGTATCCGGTGATCGTCCAGCATTACGCCTTGCAGGCTGCCTTTGCGCAGAAAGTATCGGCTCTGGCGCTGCGCCAGCAGATCCAGGCGCGGGATGTGTTCGACCTCAAGCTGCTGCTGGACAACGGAGCCGCCGTCGGCGCGCTGCCCGTCAGCGCAGCCACCCGCCTGCCTGCTGCCATCGAGAACGCCATGGCAGTCGGCTATGACGCATTTGCCGGCCAGGTACTCGCTTATCTGGAACCCGAGTACCAGGAGTACTACCGCCCCCGCCAGGTGTGGGAGGAAACCCAGCAGCAGGTCATCGACACGCTGACGGCAATGCGGCCGTGAGCCAGATCGAGTCCCTGCAACAATTGCGCAAGCTCGGCACGCCCGTGTTCGAGACACGCGATGCTGCCGCCGTGCTGCGTGTGCCGCACACCAACGCGAGCACGATCCTGCGTCGCCTCGCGCGTGACGGGCTGATCGTTCACTTGAGTCACGGCCGTTGGCTGGCGGACCCGAACATCAACCGTCTGGAACTGCCCGAGCTGGTGTCGGCTCCCTGGCCCGCATATGTCTCACTGCAGTCGGCGCTCCATCACCACGGGATGATCGAACAGATACCGGCCGTGATCTACGCCGTGACGCTGTCGCGCCCACGGCGCGTTGACACGCCGCTCGGGACGATTTCCTTTCACCGCATCCCGCCCGCATTGTTCAGTGGCTTCGAATTCCAGCCTGGAGCGGACGCGAAGATCGCGGCACCCGAGAAGGCACTGTTCGACACACTTTATCTGGGCCCCGCGCGCTCGCGATTGTTTGCGCAGCTGCCAGAATTGGTGATTCCGCGCCGGTTCCGCTGGACACTGCTGCAGCACTACACATCCCTGGTGAACTCGGAAAGCCGCCGCGCCTTCATCGCCGCCCGCATCAAGTCCCTGCGCGCCGCTCAGGACGATGCATGCTCCTCCGGCCGGCACTGACGCGACGCAAACCAGTCATCCAGCGCCGCCGCTTCCTGCGCGACGCCTTCCGCATTCCACCCCGCATGGCGGATCGTCCAGGCGGCCAGCGCCTGCAGCAGTTCCGCGCCGGGCGATCCGCTGGCACCAAGCCCGGTCCGCCGCACCAGGTCCGCCAGCGTCACCGCCATCTCCTGCTGGATGGCGTGCAGCAGCTCCACCTCGAGCACCGGCGAGTCGGCGAACGGCTGCAGCAGGCTGTCGTCTGCGGCCACGGCCAGCGCGGCCACTTCGGTCCAGCGGTGGCCATAGCGTTGGCGCAGTCGCGTCCGCGCCGCGGCCAGCTGCGGATGCGCCGGGAATTGAATGGAGAAGCGGCCTGCGGCCGGTGACATCGACCATGGCTCGCGGATGCCGAGGCAGTCCAGCACGCGCCGTGACACCACCGGCGCACTGGTGAGCTTCTCGCCGATCACGGTCACCAGTCCTTCCACGCCATTGCTGACGCGATCGGTGAGGATCAGCGGCGACTTGC
>CAYQJU010000091.1:0-5730 GCA_964417875.1 uncultured Steroidobacteraceae bacterium | reverse complement strand
CCTTCCACGCCATTGCTGACGCGATCGGTGAGGATCAGCGGCGACTTGCGCGGCAGTTCATCCCCCGGCGACTGCAGCGGCATCAGGCCCCAGTGGACGAGGTCGACGTCCTCCGCAGACAGGCCCGCCGCCGGCGCCAGCTGCGCCGCCTGCGCAATGAAGCGCGACACCGCACCGGGCGGTGGCCCCTGGCTGCCGCTCTCCACCGCCAGCACGGGAATGTAGGCCGTGCCGATCATGGTGCGGCCCTGCCAGGGCACGAAGAACAGTTCGCGCGCGCTGCGACGCACGATGGCATCCGCATCGGCCCGCGGCTGCGGCAGGCTCAGCGCAATCGCGCAGCGGGGTCCGAGCTCGCGGCGCAGCACCAGGTTCATCGCGCCGGTCCATGCGGCGGGCAGCGCATGCACCGGCAAGGCGCTCTCGCGCGCCAGCGCGGCGGCCCCCGGACCTGCGGCATTGACCACTTGGCGCGCATGCAGTTCGGCGCTGCGGCCGGTGAGCCGGTCGGTGAAGGCCACGCCATGCACACGTCCGCCGGCATGCAGGATGCGCGCGGCCCGCACATGATTGGCGACCACGGCGCCGGCGCGCGCCGCCTCGAGCACCACCTCGAACACCAGCCGGCCGGCATCGCGCGCGAGGCCATCCCACCACTTTGCACCGGCGAGGGGCTGCGAAGTGCCCACCAGCGGCGCCAGCTCCGCGGCACAGGCCGCAGCGGAGAGCAGACGCCCGCCCGGCAGGCGCGCATCCTTCGGCACGCCGCGGTTGCGGTCGAAGCCGATCAGGTCGTTGGCCAGCAGCGCCGGCCCGAGCATCCAGGGACTGCGCACGCCACCGGACTGCAGCGGCATCACGCAGGCCAGCGGCTCGAACAGGTGCGGGAAGCGGCGCGCATGCGCGCGCCGCGCGCGGATCGATGCGCGCATGCGCGCAAGGTCCAGGTGCTGCAGGTAGCGCAGCCCGCCATGCAGGATCTTCAGGCTGTTCGCCGAGGTGCCGCTGCCGAAGTCATCGCGCTCCAGCAGCGCCACGCGTGCCCCGGCGCGCGCGGCGCGCAACGCGATCCACGCGCCATGGATGCCGCCACCCACCACCGCCACATCGAAGGATCCGCCGGCCAGCGCTGCGAAATCGCGGCGCATTCAGCCGCCCTGCAATGCCGTGTAGGCGATGCGCAGCTTGCGCTGGTAGGCGGGCAGCGAGTATTCGCGTTCGGCCTTGTCGCGCGCCGCCTCGCCGAGGCGCGCGCGCAGCGCCGGATCGCGGATCAGCTTTTCCAGTCCCCGCGCCATCGCGGCGGGCTCCGCCGGCACCAGCATCGCGCAGGCCGCATCGAGCGCCTGCGTATGCGAGCGGATGTCGGTGGCGAGGATGGCCTTGCCGGCCTGCATGTATGAATAGACCTTCATCGGCGTGTTCTGGCCCAGCGTGCGCGGCGAGACGAGGATGTCGGCCTGGCGCAGGTAGGTGCCCAGCTGCGCCACGGGACGCGCGCCCACCAGCCGCAGCCGGTCGGCACCGATGCCCAGCGAACGCGCCAGCTGCTGGTAATGCCGCAGGCTCTTGCCCGAGCCACCGATCACCACCATGCGGAACGCGGGGACTTCCTGCAGCAGCGCGAGGGATTCGAGCAGCAGGTCGATGCCCTGGTAACGCTCCAGGTTGCCGACATAAAGCCCCAGCACCGTGCCCTCGCCCACCTCGCGCAGCATCTCGGCCGGGTGCTCGCCATCATCGGCCATGGGCACATCGGGCAGCACCACCACGCGCTTGTCGCCCAGCCAGGGGCGCACCTTCGCGGCGAGGTCCTCGCACACGGCCAGCACCAGGGAGGAGCGCCAGACCGAGCGGCGCTCCATCGCCTCGAACATGCGCCGCAGCGGCTTCAGGAAGGTCCACTTCTCGGTGAGCTGGTCCGACAGCGAGGAGTCCATGTCGTAGACCAGCCGGCCGCCGAAGAAGCGATGCAGGATGGCGGCGGGGAACACCATCTCTTCCACTGCATGGATCACGTCATAGCGCTGCCGCCGCAGCATGCGCAGCAGCGCCACCATCATCCACAGGTCGCAGGCCAGCTTCTGCAGCGAGATGCCGATGGGCACGCGGTCGACGCCGGGCGGACGGCCGGCGCGGAACAGCCGGAGGCCGGGGATCTGGATGTCCTCGCCATCGTGATAGACGAGCAGGTCGACCTCGTGGCCGAAGGCACACAGCTGCTCCACCAGCACGCGCACCGCGATCGGCGTGCCGCGCTCGCGATAGAAGGGCTGTGGTGCGACCAGCAGGATCTTCATCGCCGGTCCACCCGCAGGATCACCGGTGAGCCGCGCCATGCGGTGAGGCCCAGCGCGCGGCTGGCCGATTCGATCCAGCGCAGCGGCGCGGCGCCGCCGCCCATGCGGTGCGCCACCATCGGCAGCACGAACTGCTTCACGCTGCGCACCACCTGGAAGCCGTGCGCGGCGAACACGCGCCGCAGCTCGCCATGCGAGAAGCTGATGTAGTTGCGGGTGTTGCCCTCGACCGCCTTTTTCAGGCCGAAGAAGCGGCCACTGCGCGCGTTGGTGCCGCCGCGCGTGGGATAGTCGATGACCACCGAGCGCGAGGCGACGCGGCACATTTCGGCCAGCAGCTTCGGCCACTGCTCCACATGCGACACCAGGCGCACCGCGATCACCAGCTCGAAGCTGCGGTCGGGCGCGGGCAGGTTGAACAGGTCGCCGCGCACGAAGGCGCAGTCGCGCTGGCCATGCAGTTCGCGCAGATTGCGCTCGCACAGCTCATGCGTGCCGTGCACGGTGACCTTCCACCCAAGGCCGCGCAAGAGGTCGACCAGCTGGCCATGGCCACCGCCCACATCCAGCGCCCGCCCGGGGGGCAGGTCGGCCAGCGCCTCGGCAATGCAGCGCGACTGCACGCCAAGCAGGTAGCGGCCGCTGGCGCCGGCGAAGCGGCTGGCATAGGCGGCCGAGGAGGTCTCGACATCGGCGGCATGGGGACCCTCGCCGGCGATCGATGCGGTGCTTTTCGGGCGCGGCTTGCGCAGGCGCAGCGCCACCTGGCTGCGCACGAAACGCGCCAGGCGCATCGGCGCGCCGAAGGGGCGCAGTTCTGCCGGCGAGGCCGAGCGCAATCGCTCGCGCAGCCAGTGGCCGGGCCGTTCTGCCGGCGGCGCCTCGGCCAGCCAGCAGCCGAAGCTGCCCGCACGCCGCAGCTCGCCCTCCAGCGGCAGCGGATCGGTGCCATTGATCAGCGGCCGGCCCTGCGACAGCGCCGGTGCGAACTCGGCTTCCGCCGGCCAGAGGCCGGGACGTGCGGCGCTGTCGCCGGCCCATACGGGCGGGCTTTGCTGCAGCAGCGCGGCGCGCACCAGTGCGCCGCGGCGCCCCAGCCACTTGCCGGCGCCCCAGGGCAGCACGCTGACGGCCTGCGCCTGGTGCGCGCGGTGCAGGGTCTCGGCCAGCGTGAGGCCATCCGGGCAATGCGCGCGCGTCGCCAGCGTCAGCACCTCGAGGCCCTCGCGCGTGGCCACCTGCCGGCCGGCAACCACCAGCAGCTCCTGGTCACGGTGGCGGGCCCGCAGCACCAGCTCGTCTTCCGGGTCCGGATGCAGCGACCAGCCGCCGGGCAGCTGCCCGCCGCCGGCGGCCGCCATGGACTCGAACCAGCGGGCCTGCTTCATCTCGGCCATGACCAGCACGCCAGTCCACTTGCTGCGTCGCAGTTGCTGCGCCGCACGCGCGAAATTCGAGGCGGCAGACTGCAGCAGCCCGGGCGCATCGGCAGCGGCATGCACATGGACATGGGCGTCGATCAGCGTCAGCACGATTGTTTTTGCGCGGCATCCCTTGAACCGGTTCATGGTACCTGAGGTCCGCCCACCTGCAGTGGTGCACCGCCCGTGCCGCGTGCAGGACGATTCTCACACATTGTTGGCAAGGCTCCCGCCAGCCCGCGCGATCCGCCGCTGCTAATTTGCTGATCCATTCGTACGTCCTGGTCAGGGAAACAACAATCAACGCAGGCCCCAAGAGAAGCATGCGAGCCAAACCATTCCTGTCGGTCATCGTCCCCTTCTACAACGAGGAGGAGAACATCGAGCGCATGCACGCGGCGATCGTGGCCGCGCTCGAGCCCATCGGCCGCAGCTTCGAGATCCTGCTGGTCAATGACGGCAGCCGCGACAACACGCTGGCGCTGGCCATCGGCATCGCGCAGCGCGACGAGCGCGTGCGCATCGTCAATTTCCGCCGCAACTATGGCCAGACGCCGGCGATGGCGGCCGGCATCGAGCAGGCGCGCGGCGAGATCCTCGTGACGATGGATGGCGACCTGCAGAACGATCCGGCCGACATCGTGCATTTCCTGGAGAAGATCGAGGCCGGCCACGACATCGTGGTCGGCTGGCGCCACAACCGCCAGGACAAGATGATCTCGCGCAAGATCCCCTCGCGCATCGCCAACCGGCTGATCGGCAAGGTCACCGGCGTGCCGATCCGCGACAACGGCTGCTCGCTGAAGGCCTATCGCGCCTCGGTGATCAAGCACATTCCGCTCTATTCGGAGATGCACCGCTTCATCCCGGCGATGGCGTCGATCTCCGGCCCGCGCATCGCCGAGATCAAGGTGCGCCACCATGCACGCCAGTTCGGCAAGTCGAAGTACGGCCTGTCGCGCGTCTACAAGGTGCTGCTCGACCTGCTGGTGATCAAGACCGTGGCGTCGTTCACCTCGCGGCCACTGCTGTGGTTCGCGCTGCTGTCGATGCCGCTGATGCTGGCCGGCACCGGCTTCTTCGGCTATGCGGTGTTCAAGACGCTGGCCGTGCCCGGGCAGTCCTTCCTGTCGCTGGCCGGCACCGGGGTGATCTTCCTGGCCGGCGCACTGACCATGATTTCCAGCGGCGCCATCGCCGAACTGGTGTTCAAGACCGGCGATGTGCGCGAACGCGACTTCGCCCGACTCACTTCACGCATCGAACGGCAGGTCCCATGATTTCCAGCAATGTCGCCACCTTCACGCCCCGCTCCGGCATCGACATCTCGGTGATCGTCCCGATCGGCCACCGGCGCACGGACATCCGCGCGCTGCACGCCGAATATCGCGAGGCACTGGATCGCACCGGGCGCAAGTACGAGTTCATCTATGTGGTGGACGGCAACTATGCCGATGCCAGCACCGCGGTGGCCGACCTCGTCGAGGCCGGCGAGCCGGTGACCGGCGTCTACCTGACGCGCCACTATGGCGAGTCCACCGCATTGATGGCCGGCTTCGAGCATGCCGGGGGACCTGTGATCATGACGTTGCCCGCCTACCGGCAGATCATGCCGGCCGAGGTCGGCAAGTTGCTGGCGGCGCTCGAGACGGCCGACATCGCCGTGGCGCATCGCTGGCCGCGCGCCGGCGGCTTCGGCGAGCGGCTGCGACGCAGCATCTTCCACTCGATGGTCGGCGGCATGTCGGCGCAGAAGCTGCATGACCTGGGCTGCTCGGCACGCGCGATGAAGCGCCGCGTGCTCGAGGAGATCGTGCTGTATGGCGACCAGCACCGCCTGCTGCCGGTGCTGGCCGACCGCCAGGGCTTCCGCACCGTCGAGGTGCAGGTGCGCCAGTCGCCGCTGGACCGCAACGAGACCGGCTATTCGCCGAAGGAATACCTGCACCGCCTGCTCGACATCTTCGCGGTGTTCTTCCTGGTGCGGTTCACGAAGAAGCCGCTGCGCT
>CAYQJU010000090.1:0-10018 GCA_964417875.1 uncultured Steroidobacteraceae bacterium | reverse complement strand
TGTTCAGCAGCTGGCCGTGAGCGTGGCGAAGAAGGCGGTGCCGCCGATGGCGGCCATCGACAGCACCGCCGATCCGCCGGCGATGAAATGCCATAGCCGCTCCTGGTCCTTGCCAGCATTGGCCGGACTGCGCACGCGACTCAGCGCGCGATACAGCAGCGCGATGCAGGCCGCCAGTGCGGCGAACTGGATGCTGAGCACCACACCGCTGGAGGCGCAGCCGCGCGCCCCGATCACGGCCAGCAGCGCAAGACTGGCGAGCCAGATCAGCGGTGGAGCGAGGATGGGCAGCGCGCGCATGTGAAGGTTCGTCCTGCGTCAATGTCCGCCCGGCGGATCGGCGCCGGAATCCGCGCCGTCCGGATCGGCGCGCGGCAGCGGGCGCTGCGCGGGACCGGCCAGCACCGCGCCATCGGTGGAAAAGCGCGAACCGTGGCAGGGGCAGTCCCAGGTGCCGGCGGCATCGTTCCACCGCACCAGGCATTTCATGTGCGTGCACACCGCGGAATGGATGCTGAAGCGGCCATCGCTGGCGCGATATACCGCGCAGGTGCCGGCCGGCAATGACACGATGCGTCCCTCGCCGATCGGCACCGCGGCCAGTTCGCGCTCATGCGCACCCAGCCGGTCACCGAGCAGGTAGCGCGGATAGTCCAGGTTCTCGCGCACATAGCGCCACAGTCCGCCATGGAAGGGCTTGCGGTCCACACGCAGCAGCTCGCTCCACGGCGTGTGACGACCGAGAAAGGCATCGCTGGCCATCATCGCCGCCAGCGTGCCGAAGGTGAAACCGTTGCCGGCAAAGCCGGTGGCAATGAACTCGCCGGGCGCCTGCTCGCCGATGAACGGCAGTCCGTCATCGGTCTCGATCACCTGTCCCAGCCAGCGGTGCGTGACTTCGGCGCCGGGCAGACGAACCCGCAGGCGCGACTCGAGCTTCTCGAAGGCATGCGGGTCGTCCTCCTGCGCGGTCTTCGCATCGGCGCCACCGAAGATCACCAGCTGGTGGTCTGCGCGCGGCTCGATGCGCAGGTATTCATAGGGATCCGCCGTGTCCCAGAACAGCGCGTCGGTCAGTGTGTCTGGCGGCAGGCGCGCGCCCAGCACGTAAGTGGTGTACAGCGACAGCTTGGTCTGGAACAGGTTGGCCCGCAGCGCGCCCATGCTGCCGGCGTGCGGATTGTGCGTGGCCATCATCACGAAGCCGCAATGGATGGCATGTCCGCCGCTCACCATCACGCGGCGCGGATCCTGCTCCACCGACTGCATCGCGGTGTCTTCGAAGATGTGGCAGCCGCCATCCGCCAGCGCGCGCAGCAATCCGGCGAGATAGCGGCCCGGGTCAAAGGTCGCCTGCCCGCCGAAGCGCACGCCCGGCACATCGAGGTGCGGCACGCGCGGCACGAACGCAGCATCGAAACCAAAGCGCGCCGCCAGCCGCGCGTCCTCGCGCAGGCCCTCGACCTCGTTGCGCCGCGCACCGCGGCCGACGGCATCGGCCGGCACATGCAGGTAGCCCGGCACGCGCCGCAGGTTGCACTCGATGCCGAGCTGGCCGGCGATCGAGAAGATGCGTTCGATGGCCGCCGCGCCGCCATCCCAGATCGCCCGGGCGCCATCCTCGCCGAAATCGCGCACCAGTTCGCCCAGGCCTGCGTCGGTGACACAGGTCAGGTGGGCGGTGGTGTGGCCGGAATCGGCGCAGGCGGCACGATTGCGCTCGATCAATGCCACGCTGCAGCCAGCCTCGCGCAGCAGCCACGCCGTGGTGGCACCGGTGATGCCGGCACCGATCACCACTGCGTCCACCGACAGGTCGCGGTCCAGTGCGGGGAAGCGGGGCATCGCGTGCTGCAGCCAGGGCGAGTCGGCCGCGGCACGTTCCACCGGCAGGTCTCGGGGTTGCGTGGCCATGCCTGCAGCATGCTTGGACCGGCTGCTCGCTGTGCCCCGACGAAGCCCCGGATGTGCGTAGGACGCGGCCCGAAGAACGCATGCAGGTGTGCACCTACAGGCGCGGACAAGACGGAACGACAGACCTGCAGTCGCCAGTGACCGACAAGGACACGATGATGACGGATGCAGACAAGCCGCTGGTGCTGATCACCGGCGCCGCCGGCAACATCGGACGATCCCTGGCCGCCGCGCTGGCAGCTGACTATCGCATCGTCGGCCTCGACCGGCCGGGCAAGAGCGCGCCGTTTCCGCTGGTGGACCTGGACTTCGCCGATGCGCAGTCTGTGCATGCGGCCATTGACCGCGTGCGCCGCGAGCATGGCGCCCGCGTCGCAAGCGTCATCCACCTGGCCGCATATTTCGACTTCAGCGGTGCGGAGCACAGGCTCTACCACGAGGTGAATGTCGAGGGCACGCGGCGCCTGATGCGCGCGCTGCAGAGCCTGCAGGTGGAGCAGTTCGTCTATTCGGGCACGATGCTGGTGCACGCGCCCGGCCGTCCCGGCGAGCCCATCAACGAGGACACGCCGCTGCAGCCCGGCTGGGCCTATCCGAAGAGCAAGGCAGCGGCCGAAGAGGTGATCCGCGCCGAGCGCGGGCGCATTCCGGTGGTGCTGCTGCGCCTGGCCGGCCTGTATGACACCGGGACCGCGGTGCCCACGCTGGCGCAGCAGATCGCGCGCATCCATGCGCGCGACTTCCAGAGCTATTTCTATGCCGGTCCCGCTGACGCCGGACAGAGCATGCTTCATCGCGAGGACATGCTGGATGCATTCCGGCGCGCCGTCGATCGCCGCGCCACGTTGCCCGGCGATGTGGCCATCCTCGTCGGCGAACCGGAAGCGCCCGGCTATGGCGTGCTGCAGGATGAGATCGGCTACCTGATTCATGGCAGCGAGGACTGGCCCACGCTGCGCGTGCCGCAGGTTGCCGCGGCGGCCGGCGCATGGGCGCAGGGACAGCTCGAACCTGTGATCCCCGATGCGCTGGACCAGGGCCAGGAGCCGTTCGTGAAGCCCTTCATGATGCGCCTTGCCGACGATCACTATGAGCTGGACATCACGCGGGCGCGCCAGCTGCTCGACTGGCAGCCGCGGCACCGCCTCAAGGATGAGCTGCCGCAGATGATCCGCGCGCTGAAGCAGGACCCGGAGCGCTGGTACCAGGCCAATGGCATCCCGCCGCCGCCACAGGTGGCCGAGGCGGTGGACGCCGGCGAGCATCCCGAACAGCTGCGCCAGCGTCACGAGCAGATGCGCCAGCGCGAGCATTCGGCAAATCGCTGGGCGCATTTCGCCAACATCGCGCTCGGCGCGTGGCTGGTCACGCAGCCGCCGTTGATCGGCGTCGGGGAACCGCTGCTGGCTGCCACCGAGGTGGCGCTGGGACTGATGGTCATCCTGCTGGCCTCGCTGTCGCTGTCGTGGCAGCTCGGCTGGGCGCGCTGGGCCTGTGCCGGCGTCGGCGTGCTGGTGATGGCGGCGCCATTCCTGTTCTGGACCGGAAATGCGGCCGCCTATCTGTCGGACACGCTCACCGGTGCACTGATCTTCGGCTTCGCCGTGTGCACGCGTCCGGAGGTCGGCCCGTCTGCGCTGGCCGCGCTGCACGGGCCGGATTGCCCGCCCGGCTGGAACTACAACCCCTCGACCTGGACGCAACGCCTGCCCATCGTGCTGGTGGCGCTGGTCGGCCTGCAGGTGTCGCGCTACCTCGCCGCCTATCAGCTGGGACATATCGACGGCGTGTGGGAACCCTTCTTCGCCGGATCGCCCGATGATCCGCAGAATGGCACCGAGGAAATCATCACCAGCGCGGTGTCGGAGGCCTGGCCGGTGTCCGATGCCGCAGTCGGCGGATGGACCTATGCGCTGGAAATCCTCACCGGCATCGTCGGCACGCGCGCGCGCTGGCGCACCATGCCCTGGCTGGTGCTGGTGTTCGGGCTGATGATCGCGCCGCTGGGCATCACCTCGGTATTCTTCATCATCATCCAGCCGGTGGTGATCGGCACCTGGAGCACGCTGACTCTGATCGCGGCAGCGGCGGTGCTGGTGCAGATTCCCTATTCGCTGGACGAGATGCTGGCCACGCTGCAGTTCATGCGGCGGCGCGTGCGCGCCGGCCGCAGCCTGCTGCGCGTGTTCCTGTTCGGCGATACCGACGAGATGGGGGCCTCATCCGCGCCGGCGGATGAATTCGCCGCGCGGCCCTCGAAGGTGCTGCGCGAAATGTTCACCGGCGGTGTGTCGCTGCCCTGGAACCTGACGGCGGCGGCCGCGATCGGCGCATGGCTGATGTGCACGCGCCTGACGCTGGGCACCAGTGGCGCGATGGCCGATGCCGACCATGTGCTTGGCGCCATCGTGCTGACCATCCTGTCGCTGGCCGCCGCCGAGGTCGCCCGCGCGCTGCGCCTGCTGCTGCTGCCGGTGGCCGCGGCGCTGGCCGTGCTGCCCTTCATCCATGATGCCGGGTGGCCGGCGATGGTGAACAGCCTCATCTGCGCGGCGGCACTGGCGCTGCTGTGCCTGCGCCGCGGCCCGATCAAGGGCCGCTATGCCACGTGGCAACGCTGGGTGGTGTGAGGCTTCCGCCCTCAGGGAGAGCGGTTGGCTTCCGGCATGTCCGGCGGCTCCTGGTAGCCATTGCGGTCCAGCCGCAGGTCCGGCCGCATGGTGCACAGCGCGCAGTTCTCCTGGAAGTATTCCGGGGTGCGGCCACTGACCGGATTGGTGTAGTCGAACCACATCGGCAGGATCGACGGCCACTGGCGCGGCTCGCCGGTGCCGCCGCGGAAATGCAGCTCGCGCCGGCCCAGCGCGGTGAGCGGGATGTCGACGTTGGCGCTGTTGGCCGGCGGACGCGGTGCGGCGCCGGCGGGCGGCGGCGGGCGCGGCGCCGGATCCTTGGCCTTCGCCCACACGCCGTCCTTCCACGCGACAGGCGTGATGTAGGGCTCATCCAGCGTCAGCTCCCAGATGCGCCACACGCCATCCTCGAGCACATAGCGGTCGTGGTACATGCCGCCCCAGAACTGCGCGGCGAAGAAATCACCGGCATGGCCGACGGTCTTGCCGGTGCGCGGCTGGAACAGGCGGAAACGCCCGGCCGCCGAACGTCCGTCATCGGAGACGCGCACCACCGGCTGCATCAGCCAGTGATAGGAAATGCCCGCCTGCGTCGTGGGTGCCGGGCCGCGCAGGCGCGCCGCGATCAGGCGGTCACGACCGATGTGATAGCCCTGGAATGGGGTTTCCTTGAAGCCGTCCTTCGCCATCACCCCGGCCCAGCCGGCCGTATCCATGTCATCGACGTAGAAGCCATAGGCGGCCGATACATTGGCGACGCCGTCATAGGCCGCGGAGCGCGCAAGGCGGCGCTTGGCTTCTTCCAGATCGATGGGCGCGGGACGGCCGCGGGGAATGGCGTCGGTCAGCGGCCGCACCGCCACCTGCTTGGCATCGCCGGCCGCGCGCACCGCCCGGCCGGTCACCGGATGCGGGCCGAGGAAAGCCGGCATCGCCAGGCCCGGCGCGGCCCGGTCGGCCGCGGGCACCGGTGCATCGGGCGCATTCGCGCCGGTGGGCGCCGCCTCGACGATGCGGTCCTTGCCCCAGCCCTTGAAGATATCGGTCTTCATCTGCACGAAGCGGCGCATCTCGCGGATCTTCCACACGCCGTCTTCCTTCACGAAGCGGTTGTGGAAGGTGGCGATCTCCCACCAGCCCTTCTCCTCGTCGGCCTCGCCGAGCATGCCGAGCTCGATGCCGCGCGCGAAGGCTTCGTTGCCGCCCGGCGCAAGGGTGATGATCACATCGTTCTGCACGCGATCGCGCAGCTGGCCATGCGACAGGCCGGCCGGACCCATGCTGGCCAGCCAGCGGCGCACGCCGTCCTTGCCGCGCCAGATGCCCTGCCCGCCCACTTCGACCACGCCGTCCCCGGCGAACAGGTCGACCACGTCGTCCCACATCTTGCGGTCGGCGTAGTAGCCATAGGCGGACTGCAGGTTGCGGATGCGGTCTTCCTCGTTCATCGCATCGACGCGGCGCTGCAGCCCGGCCAGCGTGGCGCGGGTGCGCGGCGCGGGACCGGTCGCAGGCGGAATCGGCACGCCGGCGGTGTCGACGGTGAAGTGCTTCGGGATGACAGGCAGGTCGCCGCCGCCCCAGTTGGTCCAGCCGGCCTCATAGGGACCATCGAACTGCGGATGGTAATGCGCCGTGCGGATCTTCCACACGCCGCGCTCGCGCACATAGTCGTTGACGAAGATGCCGCCCTCGATGCGCGCAAGGCCCCGATGGCCGTGGAAGATGATCGCCTGCCAGCGCGCCGTGGCCGAATCGCCATCTGCCGAGAGATACACCACCGGCGAATCGATCATCATCGCCGACAGGCCATCGGCCGCCGCGCCATCGCGTCCGCCGCCATAGCGGTGGCGCAGGAAGTGCGCGATGGCGTCGGCGCCCTTCGCCGTCTGCGCAGGACCGACGCTGCCGTCGAAGATGAAGCTGCCGTCGCTGCTGAACAATGCCGCGACCTCGCGCCACAGGCCGAACTGCGCGTACTGCGCATAGCTGGACTGCAGATCCTTCACCGCGCGGATGCTCCCGGTGCGATCGACGTCGCGCGCGAATTCATCCAGGTCGGCGGCGGCGTTGACCGGCCATGCACACAGCATGGCGAGCATGGCGCAGACGAGTGCCAGCGGGCGCTTCATGGAATTCTCCTTTGTGTTTTCGCTTGCCGCGGTGGCGTCGGGCGCTGGACCGCGTGCCCCTTGCGCCAGAGAATCGTGCACCGGTGCGCGCCTGTCCACCGCATTCCGGCCGAGTTCCGCGTGAGTCAAGTGATCAGGGTCATGACATGCATTTCTGGCTGACACTGCTGCACATCGCCGCGATGAGCGTGTGGTTCAGCGGCCTGTTCTTCCTGCCACGTCTGGTGCTGGCGGAGGGCCGTGAGGCGGCGACGCAGCAGCGTGCGACGGCGCTGGGTCGCACGCTGTTCTGCTCGGTGATGACGCCCGGGGCCGTCGCCACCATCGTGCTGGGCATCGCACTGGTGGGCCAGGGATTCCGCGGCGCCTGGCTGCCAGCGAAGCTGCTGCTGGTGGCCATCGCCGTGCTGCTGCATGTCTATTTCGGGCAGCGCCTGTTCGATGCCGCCTCGTCCCGCCATCCGCTGCGGCGCATGCTCGATCGCGCGCTGGCCTGGCTGCCGCTGCCGCTGCTGCTGGCCATTGCGGCTCTGGCGGCGGCGAAACCTGCGGTGCTGCCGCTGCCGGGCGGCAGCTGAGAGATTCTGGCGACCGGGAACTGGATCCGGCGGGAGATCCCGCTGCATGCCGCGGGCTTCAGGGACCGGCGTCGCCGGGCGCTGCGCGCGAGGCCCCGCGCAGTTCCGCATGCTCCAGGGTCTTTGCAGCTGCCGGACTCTCCCGGACATTCGCGGCCTTCGAAGCCTCCGGCACATAAGTCCCGATGCCATGCGCGAAGGTCAGCGTGCCGCCCATCCAGCCGGCGATCGCGATCATCAGCGCCGTCACGGCCGACAGCACCAGGCCCCAGGGCAGCGCGCCGCCAGCCGGGTCATCCCACCGCAGTTGCGCATTCGCTGCCGCCATCGCCAGCCCCATCACTGCGGTCAGCATGTGCGTCCAGCCGACCAGATGATCGCGCGCGCGGCGCACCAGCATGAAATCCAGCAATCCGGCGACCGCGGCCAGCGCACCGCCGGCAAATCCGCCCACCGCCAGCCAGAAGGCCAGGCGCGCCCAGAAGTCATCACCGGTCCACCAGAACACCAGGTCCGCCAGCGGCAGCATGGTGAGGAAGGCGATCGGAAACACCACCAGCATCGGATGCAGTGGATGCTTGAAGATCGCAATGCGGCTGGTCACGGGATCGTCGGCGGACATGCGGCTCCTTGCTAGATGGCGCAGGGGTCGAGCATCAGCATCGGGATGGCGGTGAACACCGTGCCGATGGCGGCGATGCCGGCCAGCACCGCGGTGGCCATGCCGGCGAAGCGCTGGCGCTGCGTGGCGTCCTGTCCGCGCGCACCGCTGCCATCGCGCCCCTGCTTCCACATGGCATGCCCCCGCAGGCCGCACCAGCCGATCAGCGCCAGTGCGATCACGGCGCTGAGCACCAGCACCACGGTCAGCACATTGGTGCCGCCCCAGGTGATGTGGTTCCAGCCGCCGCGGCAGCCCAGGCCCGTCAGCGAATAGGCGGCAACGAACCACACCGCCCACACGATCATGCCCGAAACCAGATGGATGAGACGTGGTGAGGCGTTGACCTGCATCGTTCAGCTCCAGCGCGGGAACAGGTGCACCAGCACGGCGCCCGCCACGCCGATCGCCACCGTGTAATGCCAGAACAGCGACACCACGCGCAGGTCACGGTTGCGCACGGCATCCACCAGTCCGTGCCGGAGACGCAGCCACAGGTAGCCGGCCATCAGCAGGCACACGGCCGCATGCACGGCGTGGAAACCGGCCAGCACATGCGTCACCGAAGCCCAGGCGTGCGACTGCGGCGCCGGAATGCGCGCCATCACCAGCGCCTGGACAAAGAGGAAGGCCGCGACCAGCACGCCGGCCAGCAGCATGCAGCGGCTGGCACGATCCGCCCGATCAGCGGCATTGGCCCGCACGGCGATGCGCACCGCAAGACCGCTGGCCACCAGCAGCAACAGGCCGGTTGCCGGCCAGGCCAGTCCCGGCAATGCGGCGCCGGGCGGTGGCCACTGCGGCGCATGCAGCCACAGGTAGAAATACGCGAACACCAGCGAGGCATACAGCGAAGCATCGACCAGCAGGAAGATGGCAGTGCCGGTGAAACCGGGCGCATGCCGGCTCGCCGCCTGCGTGGGCAGCGCCATGCCGGCCGCGCCGGAAGGTCCCGCGTCGATCGTGGCCGGGCCGCCGGTGTCGCCGGTGGTCCAGCACCAGCGCAGCAGCACCGCGATCGTGCCCGCAAAGGCCACGGCTGCGAGCAGGTAGGACTTCGCGATGAAGAAGGCCAGCACCACGGTCAGCGTCAGCGCGGCAAGCAGCGGCAGCCAAGTGGAACCGGAGACCCGGATCACCTGCTCGGGACTGCCGGCGCGCAGGCTGGTGCCCAGGGTCTCGCGAACGCCGCGCGGCGCACCGGCCAGGAAGCCGTCGCCGGAGTTCGCTGCCTCGGCGAGGCCGGGCTGCTCCCACAGAGGATCGCGATGCGCCACGGTGGGGATGGAGGCGAAGTTGTATACCGGCGGCGGCACCGGCATGACCCATTCCAGCGTGCCGGCACGCCACGGGTTTGCGCCGGCGCGCCGGCCCTGCCTGAACGCCAGCGCCACATCGATGCAGAAGGCCACCACGCCCATCGCCAGCACCATCGCCGCCGCGGTGGAAAGCAGGTTCAGCCACTGCACCCACGGCCCCAGTTCCGCCGAATAGGTGTAGGCGCGGCGCGGCATGCCCAGAAGGCCCGTCAGGTGCATCGGCAGGAACGCCAGGTTGAACCCGATGAACACCAGCCAGAACACCATGCGGCTGAATCCCTCCTGCGGCATGCGGCCGGTGACATGCGGCAGCCAGAAGTACACGCCGGCAAACAGCGGGAACAGCAGTCCGCCGATCAGCACATAGTGCAGGTGCGCGACGATGAAATGCGTGTCGTGCGACTGCCAGTTGAACGGCACCAGCGCCACCATCAGCCCGGTGAGCCCGCCCAGCACGAAGATGAAGAAGAAGCCCAGCAGGAAGCGCATCGGCGGCAGCAGCTGCGGCCGGCCCGACCACAATGTGGCGATCCAGGCGAAGATCTGCACGCCCATCGGAATCGCCACGCCCATCGAGGCCGCCGAGAAGAAGCTGATTGCCAGCAGCGGGATGCCGGTGGTGAACATGTGGTGCACCCACAGGCCGAAGCTGAGGAAGCCGGTGCCGATGATGGCCAGCACGATCCATGTGTAGCCCACCACCGGATGGCGCGCGAACACCGGGATCAATGTACTGACCACGCCGGCCGCCGGCAGGAAGATGATGTACACCTCCGGATGG
>CAYQJU010000089.1:3065-10117 GCA_964417875.1 uncultured Steroidobacteraceae bacterium | reverse complement strand
TGGCGCGGCGCATCGCCGAGGAATCACTGGGCGTGCCGCTCGAATCGGTGTTCGCGAGCTTCGACACCACGCCGCTGGCGGCCGCGTCCATCGCGCAGGTGCATGCCGCCACGCTGCCGGATGGGCGCGAGGTGATCGTCAAGATCCTGCGGCCGGGCATGCGCGCCATCATCGCGCGTGACCTGGATGTGCTCTATGAACTGGCGCGGCTGGCCGACCGGTATTCGGCCGAGGCGGCGCGCCTGCGGCCGGTCGAAGTGGTGCGCGAGTACGAGCGCACCATCCTCGATGAACTCGACCTGCTGCGCGAAGCCGGCAATGCCACGCACCTGAAGCGCAACTTCACAGGCGATCCGCGGCTGCATGTGCCCGAAGTGCACTGGGACCTGTGTCGCGAGAACCTGCTGGTGCTCGAGCGCATCCACGGCGTGCCGATTGGCGACATCGTGCGGCTGCGCGAGCTGGGCGTGGACTTCCGCCGGCTGTCGGAGAACGGCGTGGAGATCTTCTTCACGCAGGTGTTCCGGCACAACTTCTTCCACGCCGACATGCACCCGGGCAACATCTTCGTGCTGGCCGATGATCCGGCCAACCCGCGCTATGCGGCGGTGGACTTCGGCATCGTCGGCACGCTGGATGCGCGCGACCAGGATTACCTGGCGCGCAACTTCCTGGCCGTGTTCGACCGCGACTACCGGCGCGTGGCGCTGCTGCATGTGGAATCCGGCTGGGTGCCGCATGACATCCGCGTCGAGGAGATGGAGGCGGCGATCCGCACCATCTGCGAGCCGATCTTCGACAAGCCGCTGAAGGAGATCTCCTTCGCCACGGTGCTGCTGCGGCTGTTCGAGGCGCTGCGGCGCTTCGATGCGCGCATCCAGCCGCAGCTGATCCTGCTGCAGAAGACCATGTTCAACATCGAGGGCCTGGGGCGCCAGTTGTATCCGGACCTGGATATCTGGAAGACCGCCAGCCCCATCCTGCGCGAATGGATGCGCGAGAAGAACCATCCGGCCAATGTGGCGCGGCGGCTGTGGAAGCAGATGCCCGAGCTGCTCGATGCGCTGGAGGCCTCGCCGGTGGCCTTGCGGCAGAAGGTGGTGGCGGCGGCTCGGCCGCAGCCCTCATGGTCGCCTTTTGCAGCCGATGCGCATCGCGTGGCCGAGGCGCGGCGGCAGCAGCGCCAGGCGCGCGGCAGCGACACGATCGCGGCAGCGCTGGTGCTGCTGGCCGGCGTGATGCTGGTGGCGGGCCGGGCGGGTCCGGAGTGGCTGGGCTGGGGGGTCGCCGGCGCCGGAGCGCTGTGGCTGCTGCGGCTGGTACTGAAGCGGTCCTGAGCCACAGCAAGAGAGCGTCACGCCCCGGGTCCGGCGATGGCCGGCGTGAAGGAACCCGCCTGCCGCAGGCCGCGGCGCACGCCGGACAGGCTCGCGCTTCAAGCGCGGCTTAGCGTCGGCGCTCATGGGTTTCCTTCCCGATGACTGGACCGCTGTCTTCCTGCCCGAGGCGCCGCTGCTCGAACTGGTGGTGCGCGGCTCGGTGCTGTATTTCGCCATCCTGGTGCTGATGCGCGTGATGCCGCGCCGCACCGGCGGGCAGCTGGCCACCATGGACCTGGTGTTCATCGTGCTGATCGCCAATGCCGGCGCGCAGGCCATCGGCGATTACTCCGCACTGGCCGATGCCGTGGTCGTGATCGCAACGCTGATGGCGTGGAACTATGTGGTGAACGCGGCCAGCTACCGCAGCCGCCTGGTCGAGAAACTGGTCTCGGGCGCGCCGCTGCAGGTGGTGCGGGACGGCCGCATGCTTCGCCGCCACATGCGCCAGGAATGGCTCACCGAAGAGGAGCTGATGAGCCACCTGCGCGAACTGGGCATCGAGGATCTGGCCGAGGTGAAGGCGGCCTATGTCGAGGGGGAAGGCAAGGTCACCGCGGTGCGGCGCAAGAAGTCCGGCTCGCCGCAGCCGGCACCGCAGCCGCACAGCTCGGTGCCCTAGCCCGCGCCTGTCCCCCGCCCTGCCGGGCCGGGTCCGACGCGCAAGGCCTTGCCCAGCCGCCATGCGCCCCATGCCACCACGCCACCGCCCAGCGAGATCCACGCCAGCGCGTGCAGGTCACCTTCGAGCATCGGCGCCACCATGCCCATCACCAGCGCACCGATGCCCAGCGCCACGAAGGACTGCACCGAGGCGGCCGCACCGCGTGCCTCCGGGTGCATGTCGATCATCTCCAGCGACAGCACCGGATAGGTGAGCTGTGCACCCAGCGCCATGCAGAACCACAGCAGCTGCACCAGCAGGATGGGCGCCCCGCCCGGGATCAGCGTGTGGGCCAGCACGCCCACGCCGCCGGCGAAGCTCAGCGAGCCGAAGCCGATGTGCAACTGCGTGGAGCGGCGCATGCGCCCGGCCATGCGGCCGCTGGCAAACGAGGCGATCATGAATCCGGCCACCACCGGGATGAAGATGTAGTGGAACTGCGTTTCGCGCAGGCCCCATACCTCCAGGATGATGGCCGGCGCCGAACCGATGTAGATGAATACCGAGGCGATGGCCAGCGCCGCGGCGATGGCCATCAGGAAGAACGACGCGCCGCTGGCGACGCGCCAGCAGTTGGCGATCAGCACGCGCACCTTGAATGGCGTGCGCCGCTCCACCGGATGCGTCTCGGGCAGCAGCGTGATGCAGGCCAGCATCAGCAGGCCTCCCAGCACCACCAGCATGCCGAACACCCAGCGCCAGCCCAGCGACACATGCACCCAGCCGCCGATGATGGGCGCCACCGCGGGCGCCAGCGAGAACACCAGCATCATGCTGCTCATCAGCCGCTGTGCATTGGTGCCGTCGAAGAGGTCGCGCACCACCGCGCGCGCCACGGTGGGACCGATGCCGGCGGCCAGTCCCTGCAGCACGCGGCAGAACAGCAGCGTGCCGAAGGTGGGCGCCAAGAAACAGCCCACCGAACCGGCCGTGTAGAGCACCAGGCCGGTGATCACCACGCGCCGCCGGCCCAGTGCATCGGACACCGGGCCGTGCACCAGCGCGAAGAATGCGAACGGCAGCAGGTAGGCGGTGATGATCTGCTGCACCTGCCAGTCGGAGATGCCGAACTCGCGCGCGATGGTCGGGAAGGACGGCAGGAAGGTGTCGATGGACAGCGGGCTGATCATCGACAGGCTGGCCAGCAGCACCGTGATGCCCAGCGTCGGCGCGCCCCGCGCGTTGGCGACCTTGATCCTCACCGGGCGATTATGCGGCTCAGCTTTCGCCGCGCAGGCGGCGCAGCAACCCGGCCGTGGAATCTCCCTTTTCCATTGCTTCGATAACCGCAGACCCGACGACGATGCCATCGACATGCGGTGCCAGCGCCTTCACCTGCGCATGCGAGCGGATGCCGAAGCCGGCACACACCGGTACCGGCGCCAGCGCGCGCACGCGATCGAGGTAGTCGCAGGTCGCCTGCGACACACCACCCTCGCCGCCCACCGAGCGGCCCGTGGTGCCGGTCATCGACACCGCATACACGAAACCCTGGGCGCCGCGACAGAGCTCTTCCAGGCGTTCGGGCGGCGTCACCGGCGTGACCATGCGGATGATGGCCAGGCCCTGCTCGCCCAGTGCCTTCTCGAAATGCGTGCTTTCCTCGATGGGCAGGTCGGGCACGATGAATCCGCAGATGCCCACTGCCGCCGCATCGCGCGCCAGCTTCTCCAGGCCATAGGCCAGCATCGGATTGAAGTAGCCCATGAACACCAGGCGCGCCTTTGTCTCCGGCAGCGACTTCAGTGCATCGAGGATCCACCGCAGGGTCACGCCCTGCCTCAGCGCCGCATGGCTGGAGCGCTGGATGGTGACGCCGTCGGCCATGGGATCGGTGAACGGAATGCCGATCTCCACCACGTCGGCCTCGCTGGCCACGGCGAGCAGGTCGTCGCGGAAGCGCTCCTTCGACGGAAAGCCCGCGGTGATGAAGGCGACCACGGCCACGCGCTCGCGGCGCACGGCGCGGATGGTTTCAGCAAGCTGCTGCGCGGGAGTGGTGCTCACTGCGCGCCCTCCTCGCCGGCCAGCAAGGTGGTCTGCAGCGTGGGCATGTCCTTGTCCCCACGACCGGAGAGTCCGACCAGGATGCGCTTGCCCGGGTAAAGCCTGGCCAGTTCGCGCGCGCCCCACAGCGCATGCGCACTCTCCAGCGCCGGCAGCACGCCTTCATGGGTGCTGCATTCCTTCACGCAGTCGAGCGCGTCCTGGTCCAGCGCCATCATGTATTCGGCGCGACCGATGTCGCGCAGCAGCGCATGCTCGGGGCCGACGCCGGAATAATCGAGGCCGGCGGACACCGAGTGCGTCTCCTGCACCTGGCCATGCTCGTCCTGCAGCAGCAGCGAATAGGTTCCATGCAGCACGCCGGGACGGCCGGTGGCCATGCGCGCCGCGTTGTCGCCCAGGCCCGGTCCGCGACCACCGGCTTCCACGCCGAAGATCTTCACCGAGGCATCGCCGAGGAAGGCATGGAACAGGCCGATGGCGTTGGAGCCACCGCCCACGCAGGCCACCAGCACATCGGGCAGGCCGCCGGTGCGCTGCTGGATCTGCTCACGCGCCTCGCGGCCGATCACGGCCTGCAGCTCGCGCACCAGGTAGGGATAGGGATGCGGACCCAGCGCCGAGCCCAGGCAGTAGAACGTGCCGGAAGGATCGGTGACCCAGTCGCGGAAGGCCTCGTCGATGGCCGCGCGCAGCGTGCGTTCGCCGCTGGTCACCGGCACCACGGTGGCGCCCATCAGGCGCATGCGGCCCACGTTCGGGGCCTGGCGCGCCATGTCGACCTCGCCCATGTACACGGTGCAGGGCAGGCCGACGCGCGCGCATGCCGCCGCGGTGGCGACGCCGTGCTGGCCGGCACCGGTCTCGGCGACCACGCGCTTCGCGCCCATGCGCCGCGCGAGAATGGCCTGGCCCAGCGCATTGTTGATCTTGTGCGCACCTGTGTGGGCAAGATCCTCGCGCTTCAGCCAGATTTCCGCGCCCCAGCGACGACTCAGCGAACGCATCGGTGACAGCGCGGTGGGACGTCCCACCCAGTCACGCAGCTCCGCCGACAGCTCCTCGCGATAGTCGCGCGACGGCAGGATCTCGTGCACGGCGGCCGTCAGCCGGTCGAAGGCCGGCACCAGTGTCTCGGGTATGTAGCGCCCGCCGTAGGGACCGAAGCGTCCTTCCGGTCCCGGCAGTCGGCCGGCCAGCAGATCGGCCAGCAGGCGATCCGCCTCGGCCTTGTCCATCAGGGTACTCATCTTGCTTCTCCATTGCGGACGCGGGCGAAGGCCTCGCGCGCCCGGCTCACGAATGACTCGATCAATTGCGGGCTCTTGCGGCCGGGCGCTTCCTCGACGCCGCTGGATACATCCACGCCGAAGGGACGCACCTCGGCCACGGCGTGGGCCACGTTGTCCGGCGACAGGCCGCCGGCGAGGATCAGCTCGCGGCGCCTGGCCAGTGTGCGCGCGGTGCTCCAGTCGGCCACCTGGCCGGTGCCGCTGCGCGGACCTTCGAACAGGATGCGCGCGGCGGAGGCCGCGGCGCTGCTGCGGCCGTCCGCATCGTCGCCAGGCGCATCGGCCGCGCCCCGCAGCACTGGCCACGCGGTCACGCCCGAAGGCAGGTCTATGCCCTGCAGGTCATTGCGATCGGACTGCAGGACATCCGGCCGGAAGACCTCGAAGACCAGTTCCAGCAGCTCGGCGGAAGGATGCTGCGTGACCGCCACGCACAGCGCGCGCCCGCGAGCCGGCCGTGCCAGCTGCGCGGCCTGTTCGGGCGTCACCTGCCGCACCGACGGCGCGAACACGAAGCCGATGGCATCGGCGCCGGCCGCCAGCGCCGCGGCGACGGCGCGCGTGTCGGTCATGCCGCAGATCTTCACGAAGCCCATTCAGCGTGCCCCGCGGCCGGCGGCGATCATCGCGGCCAGCAGGGCCGGCGGTTCCGCCGCGGTCATCAGCGCACTGCCCACCAGCGCCAGTTGATAGCCGGCGCGCGCCAGGCGCGCCGCATCGGCCGCATCCTGCAGGCCGCTTTCCGCCACCCGCGGCACGCCGACGGGCAGGTGGACGGCGAGTTCTTCCAGCCGTCCCGGCACCACCTTCAGCGTGACCAGGTCGCGGCTGTTCACGCCCACCAGCAGCGGCACGCCCTGGCCGCCATGCTGCTGTACCAGTTCGGCGGCGATGGCAATGTCGCGCTCATCGAACGCCTCGATCAGCACGAACAGGCGAAGCTTCACCGCCGCGTCGAGCAGCGCATCCAGCTCCTCGCGCGCCAGCATGCGCACGATGACGAGGATGCCGCCGGCGCCGGACAGACGTGCCTCGGCGACCTGGCAGGGATGCACCAGGAAATCCTTGCGCATCGCCGGCACGCCAGTCGGCTGCAGGGCGCGCGCGGCCTGGTCCAGGTGGATCAGCGAACCCTCGAACCGCTCCGGCTCGGTGAGCACGGACACGGCCGCGGCGCCGGCCTGGGCATAGCTGGCGACCCGCGCCATCACATCCGTGCTGCCGCCGGCGAGCTGACCCACCGCCGGAGAACGCAGCTTCACCTCGGCGATGACATCGAATCCCTGCGGCGACAGCCGCAAGGCCGGCGCAGGGGGCGCGCGCAGCGCGCGCTGCCAGAGCTCCTCTTGCGGCAGCAGTTGCAGCGCCGCCTCGACGCGGCGGCGACTGCTGTCGGCCATGCCGGCGAGGAAATCGCTCATGCCGGCACGGTGGCCGCGCGCGAGAACGCGGCCAGTCTTGCCAGCAGGCTGCTGGCCCGTCCGTCATCGATGGCCGCCGCCGCCAGCGCGGCACTGTCGTGCGGTCCGTCGGCACGTCCGGCCACTTCCAGCGCCAGCGCGGCGCTGAGCACCAGCGCATCGCGATGCGGACCGCGCTGCTCGCCGCGCAGCACGCGGGTCATCTCCGCGGCGTTGTGGGCGGCGTCGGCGCCGCGCAGGTCGCCATCGGTGCAGGCCGCAATGCCATATTCGGCCGGATCGCGGCGCA
>CAYQJU010000089.1:0-2965 GCA_964417875.1 uncultured Steroidobacteraceae bacterium | reverse complement strand
CGCAGGTCGCCATCGGTGCAGGCCGCAATGCCATATTCGGCCGGATCGCGGCGCAGTTCGGTCACCTGGCCCGGACGCACATCCAGCAGCAGGAAGGGACCCAGCGGCGTGGGCTCGTCCCAGCCGCCACTGCCATGCACGACGAAGGCGCGCTTCAGCGGCAGGCCGGCCAGCGCCTCGGCCATGCAGCGTGCGGTGGACTCGTTGTATGCGCCGATCACATGGAAGGCCGGCTCGGCCGGATTGGTCAGCGGTCCCAGGATGTTGAACACCGTGCGCACGCCCATCGCGGCGCGCACCGGGGCGATGGCCTTCATCGCGGGGTGGTAGTGCGGCGCGAACAGGAAGGTGAAGCCGGTGGCGGCCAGGCACTGCGCGGCGCGTTCTTCATCCAGCGGCAGTGCAAGGCCCAGCGCCTCGAGCACATCCGCGCTGCCGGCCTTGCTCGACACCGAACGGTTGCCGTGCTTGACCACCGGCAGGCCCGCGGCCGCGGTCAGCAGCGACGCACCGGTGGAAAGGTTGAAGCTGCCGGAGCGATCGCCACCGGTGCCGACGATGTCCACCGCATCCATGCCGCGCTCGATGCGCGGACGGCGCGCCAGCGAGCGCATGCCCATGGCAAAGCCGCGCAGTTCCACGGGCGTCACGCCCTTGGCGCGGATCGCCGCCAGCAATGCACCGCACAGCGCCGGCGGCAGCGATTCATCGGTGAGGCCGACCAGCAGCTCGCGCGCCTCATCGGTGGAAAGTGCACGCTGATCGAGCACGGCATCGAGCCAGGCGCGCATCTGTACAGGGTTGGCGGCCATCTTGCGTCCTCCTACTCGCTGCGCAGTGGCGCGGTCAGTTTCAGGAAATTGCCCATCAGCTGCGGGCCCTCGGGCGTCAGCACGCTCTCCGGGTGGAACTGCACGCCCTCGATGGTGTACTTGCGGTGACGCACGCCCATGATCTCGCCCTCGGTGGTCGAGGCGGTCACTTCCAGGTCGGCCGGCACTGCGGCCGCCTCGGCGATCAGCGAGTGATAGCGGCCCACCTCGGCCGGCTGCGGCAGGCCTGCAAACAGCGTGCGGCCATCGTGCTTCACCTGCGAGGTCTTGCCATGCATCAGCCGCTGCGCGCGCACCACCTCGCCGCCGAAGGCCTCGACGATGGCCTGGTGGCCCAGGCACACGCCGAAGATCGGCTTGCGGCCGGCGAAGGCGCGGATCATCTCCATGGACACGCCGGCATCGCGCGGCGTGCCCGGGCCGGGCGAGATGCACAGGTGCGTGATGTCCATGCGCAGCGCCTCATCGACGCTGACCTCGTCATTGCGCAGCACGCGCACATCCGCGCCCAGCACCAGGAAGGCCTGCACGAGGTTGTAGGTAAAGGAGTCGTAGTTGTCGATCAGCAGCAGGCGTGGTTTCTGCATGTCGCTCACAGTCCCTCCCCGGCCATCGAGAGCGCACTGCGCAGCGCGGCGCTCTTGGCGAAGACTTCGTTGAATTCGGATTCAGGATGGCTGTCGGCCACCACGCCGGCACCGGCCTGGTAGCTGTACTGGTCGCCCTCGAACACCAGCGTGCGGATGGTGATGGCCTGGTCCATGTCGCCCTGCGCACCGAAGTAGCCGATGGTGCCGCCATACAGGCCGCGGTCCACCGGCTCCAGCTCCTCGATGATCTGCATCGCGCGCACCTTGGGCGCACCCACCAGCGTGCCGGCCGGGAACGTGGCGGCGAACAGGTCGAAGGCATCGCGATCCGGCGCCAGATCGCCCTGCACGCCGCTGACGATGTGCATCACATGGCTGTAGCGCTCGATGACGCGGTAGGGATCCACCACCACGCTGCCGGCGGCGGCCACGCGCCCCAGGTCGTTGCGCGCCAGGTCCACCAGCATCACATGCTCCGCGTTCTCCTTCGGATCGGCCAGCAGGCGCCGCTCGTTGGCCAGGTCTGCCGCGTGGTCGGCCATGCGCGGCAACGTGCCGGCGATGGGACGCAGCTCGGCGCGCCCGCCCTTCAGCTTCACCAGCGCCTCGGGCGAGGAGCCCACCACGGTCACGCCGCCGAGCTGGCAGTAATACATGTAGGGCGAGGGATTGATCAGCCGCAGCGCGCGATACACCTGGAAAGGGTCGAGCTGGTGGCGACCGGAGAACTTCGACGACAGCACCAGCTGGTACACGTCGCCGGCGGCGATGTAGTCCTGCGCACGGCGCACGCCGGCCATGAAGTCCTCGCGTCCCAGCGACACGACCGGGTCGGTGAAGCCCTTCTGCGCTCGCGGCAGCACCAGACCGCCACGCAGTGCGGCGATCACTTCGCGACGCAGCACCTGGCGCTCGCTCTCGCTGCCGGCATGCAGCAGCGCGATGCCGCGCGTGAGATGGTCGAACACCAGCAGCGACTCGGGCGCGACATAGTGCAGCACCGGCGCTTCGGGCCGGCGCGCATGGCGCGTCGGCAGCCGCTCGAAGAAGCGCACCACGTCATAGGCGGTGAACCCCACCAGTCCGCCGGCCAGCGGCATGCCGGGCAGCTCGGGCATCGGGCGCGGCGCGCGCGCCAGTGCCTCGCGCAGCCGCAGCAGCAGGCCTTCCCTTGATTCGGGCACCGGGTACACATCGCCGCCGATGGTCAGCGCGCGCGCATCCAGCCGCACCTCCAGCCCCTTGCCGAATCCGATGAAGGAATAGCGGGCCAGCCGCTCGCCGCCCTCGACACTTTCCAGCAGGAAGCGCGGATTGAAGGAAGCCAGCTTCGCGTAGGCGGACACCGGCGTGTCCAGGTCGCCTGCGATGTCGAATGGCGGTTTCAGAAGCGTTTCCTCGCGTTCGATGTTTCCGTCGGACAATAAAAAACCCATCACCGGCAGCCGGAGATGGGTTCTGGCATGGAGTCGTTTGAAGCTGCTAAGGCTTGCGCAAGACGACCAGCACCCCGCTCCGTCAGGAGTGGGGCCACCACCAGCG
>CAYQJU010000088.1:0-10201 GCA_964417875.1 uncultured Steroidobacteraceae bacterium | reverse complement strand
CCGGCTACGGCGGCAATGCGCTGCTGGGCAAGAAGTGCCACGCGCTGCGCATCGCCAGCTACCAGGCGCGCACCGAGGGCTGGCTGGCCGAGCACATGCTGATCGTGGGCCTCACCAACCCGCAGGGCGAGACGCACTATGTGGCGGCCGCCTTCCCCAGCGCCTGCGGCAAGACCAACCTGGCGATGCTGATCCCGCCGGACTCCATGCCCGGCTGGAAGGTCACCACCGTCGGCGATGACATCTGCTGGATGCAGCCCGGTCCCGACGGCCGCCTGTGGGCGATCAATCCGGAAGCCGGCTACTTCGGCGTGGCGCCGGGCACCAGCCCCAAGACCAACAAGAACGCCTTCGACACCATCCGCAAGGACACGCTGTTCACCAACGTGGCCCTGACCGCGGACAACGAGCCGTGGTGGGAAGGCATGGGATCGGGCGAGCCGGCCATCGACTGGCAGGGCCGTCCCCATGACCCGAAGAACGGGCCCGCCGCGCATCCGAACTCGCGCTTCACCGTCAGCGCGCACCACAACCCGGCCTACAGCAACGAAGCGGAGAACCCGAAGGGCGTGCCGATCTCGGCCATCCTGTTCGGCGGCCGGCGCCGCGATGTCGCGCCACTGATTTACCAGGCCCGCGACTGGCGCCATGGCGTGCTGGTGGGCGCCGGTGTCGCCTCCGAGACCACTGCGGCCGCCACCGGCGCCGTAGGCGTGGTGCGTCGCGACTCGATGGCGATGAAGCCGTTCTGCGGCTACAACTTCGGCGACTACTTCCAGCACTGGCTGAACATCGGCGCGAAGCTTGCCAATCCGCCAGCGATCTTCCACGTGAACTGGTTCCGCCAGGGGCAGGACGGCAAGTTCCTGTGGCCGGGCTTCGGTGACAACCTGCGCCCCATTGCCTGGGCGCTGGATCGCGTCGCCGGCCGCGCCGACGCGCAGGACACCGCCATCGGCTACCTGCCCCGACCTGACGACATCCACACTGACGGTCTCGACATCGCGCCGGGCGCGCTCGATGACCTGCTGTCGGTGAAGGCCGATGCGTGGAAGAAGGAAGTGGCGGACATCCGCAAGTACCTGGGCGAATACGGCGCCCGCACGCCAAAGGCGCTGTTCGAGGAACTGGACCGGGTGGAGAAGAGCCTGGGCTGAGGTTTCCTTCCATCAGCCTGCAACGAAGCGCCGCGCTGGCAAGCGCGGCGCTTTTGTTTTTGCGGCGTCAGTCGCAGCGGGTGACGACGAAGGTTTCGTCGTTGAACCAAAGGCCGCCATGCCGGCGCAGCACCTCCTGCGTGGCAGAAAGATAGGCACCGCTGTTCACCACGGCATCGAGCCGCTCATCCTCGATCTGGTTCACGTAGATCGCCGCGTTCCACGCGGCGAACAGCGTCGAGGTGCCGATGCGATCGCCGATCTCCGATGGCAGCGTGTGCATGTGGTAGCGGAACACCGCCTCGTCGGGCGTGGGTGGATCCAGGTCATATCGCCCGGATTCATCGCCCAGTTCGGCGCGCAGCGCCGCCAGCAGCTGGTGCCGGTCGACACGGAACGGGTCTTCTCCCGGCCAGATCTTCTGCACCAGCTCGAGTCCCGGGTCGCCGCCCGTGGACTGGATGGCCAGCAGCCGTCCGCCCGGCGCAAGATTGCGCGTCAGCGGAGCCAGCACCGTGCGGGCCTTGAATGCCGCGGGCATGCGTGCCCGCCACGGCTGCGAGGCCAGAATGAAGTCGTAGCCCGGCAGCACATGGCCCGGCTGCGGGATCACCCCCTGCAGCAGGAACTGGTGATCCTCGCGATAGATCACCAGCACGGTGGGCCGCACATACACCGGATTGCCGGTCTTCGTGCTGGGCCGTGTCTGCCAGCCATGCGCCAGCACCGGCGCCAGCGCCTCGATCTCGTCGGCGTATTCATGCGTGGAGTTGCCGGTGAGTCTGAGCACCTGCCAGTTCAGCGGCTCATCCGGCGTGGGCTGCGCAGGCGCCAGCACCGGTGCATCGGCATAGTTCAGATTGGTGATCACCAGCACGGTGGCCGGATGCTCATAGAAGCGGCCGGGCATCTTCTCCAGCCCGAGGCGCACGTCCTCGAGGCTGATCTCCTTGGCCACCACCGACATCGGCACGGTGGGAAAGCGGAAATGGATGGTGCGCAGCAGCCGCGCCAGCACCGTGCCATCGCCCATTCCGGCATCGAACACGCGCAGCGCCGGCGGCGTGGGCCGGATGTGGTCGAGTTCGCGCGCGGCACGATGCGCCACCGCGGACTTCTCGTTGCAGGTGTTGACGAAGGCGAGGTACTTCTGGCGATTGTCATAGAAGCGGAATGGCGCGGCCGAAGCCTCGCCCTGCTGCACGGCCGGCATCTTCCCGACATCCGTCATCTGCTTCCTCCCGGGCTGGTTCGCGGCTGCCACCGGGCGGCGCGGCCGTCAGGGCACCGGTGCGATGGTGAGACTGTCGCCATCCACTGCGGTGCGGTCGTTCTCCATGACATCGTGGATCAGACGGTCGATGCCTTCCGCACGCCGGTACTCGAAGCGCAGGTTCCACGGCGCGCTGAGCACGGCCGGATCCTCGATGGTCATTGACAGTTCCATGCGGTCCGGACCGGTGCGCCGCAGCCGTTCGGTGAAACGCGCCGCGGGCGACAGTGGCGGCAGCGGCAAGGGCAGCACCGAGCCATGGCGCACGGACACTGTCTCGAACACCAGCGTGTCGCCTTCCCAGTGGCCCACCGAATCACCCCAGGGCACCGGCCAGCGATCCTCTTCGGGCGGCAGCGCGCGCCCATCCGTGTGGATGTGGCGGATGTCGCGATAGAAATTGAGGATCAGCGTTTCTTCCGGGCTCACCAGGAACTGCATCGGCGCGACGCCTTCCATCATCAGCGGATAGCCCCAGCCCTGGCCGCGGCGCAGTGCATCCGCCGCCCACACCTTCGGCAGTTCGGTGCGCATCCATTCGCGCTGCGCGTCATTCCAGGGCGCGGCGTCGAAGTCCAGCAGGTCGATGGCCATGCCGTCCGGAGAATCGGCCGTGGGGTAGCCGGAGATGTCGATGTCGGTGTCGGCGGCAATCCACACCCCGCTCCAGTCCGGCAGTGCCGGCCGGGAGTCATTCTCCGTCTGGCCCGAACAGCCGGTGGCCAGGACGGGCAGCAGCGCGGCGCATGCCGGCAGCCAGACGGATCGCAGCCGGTTCATGGCGCAGGTCCGGCCGCCGCGGCCTGCCGGCCGAGGGGCTTGCCATCCTGCGTGCGCGCTTCGAGCAGCAGGCCGCCGAAGCCACCCTTGCGCAGCGGCGAGAGCTTCACCTCCAGCACATCGCCGGGCTTCACCGTGGAGGGTCGCCAGCCGCGGTTGTACAGGTACATCGGTGCGCCCATCTCCAGGCTCCATTCCTGTTCGGCGCCAGTGGCGTCGCGCACCAGCAGCTGGATGTAGCAATGCGGATTGGACCACTGGAAGAGCCGCACCGTGCCGGTCAGCTCGACCGTCTTCGTCTGGTCGAACATGGCCGCCGAATGATGCGCGGGCAGTGCGGTCGACAGGCTGACCACGAGCAGGATGACCAGCATGCGCCATGGCCTTGCGGATCTCACATGCCCCTCCTCCCCGGCGGCGCCGGTGTTCGTCAGGTCTCTTCGCAGATGAAGCGGATGGTCTGCGGCGAGTCCGGTTCCGGCACCTTGCCGAGGCCGATCAGACCGGCACCCTTCAGCTGCATGCTGTCGCGCCGGACGAAGGCCTCCTCGCCATTGACCGAAGTGACGAAGGTGCCGTTGGTGCTCTGGTCGATCAGCAGGAACTTGCTGCGCGAAAGCTCGACGCGCGCATGGATGCGGGAGATCAGGTTGCCGCGGATGATCACGTCGTTCTCGTCGGCACGGCCGATTGCGATCTGCGGGTGCGCCTCGTCGAGCACCAGTTCGCGGTCGCTGAGCACCAGCCGCAGGCGCACCGCCTTGCGGTCGATGCCCGAGCCCATGCGGATGGAAGGCAGCATGCTGGTGATGTCATCGCTCTGCCAGATGGCCTCGTAGAGCATCACCTCGGCGCCCTGCACCGACAGCGTGGCCAGGTCGATCTGGCGCACCGAGGCGCGCCAGTCCGGCGAGAGCAGCTCCACCGTGGCCGCAGTGGTGACGATCTGGCCGCTCTTGGCCTGGCTGGTCATGCGATTGGCGGTGTTGACGGTGGCGCCGAACACATCGTGCCGTTCCAGCACCACCGGGCCGAAGTGGCAGCCGATGCGCACCGAGACGGTCTGCCCTTCGATCTGCAGTGCCGGATGGGTGGTGATGCTGCGCTGGATCTGTGCCGCGGCGTTCATGGCATCGTCGGCGGTCGGGAAGGTGGCCATCACCTCATCGCCGATGGTCTTGATGACCGTGCCCTTGTGAGCCTCGGTGGCACCCTGCATCAGGTCGAGGCAGACGGCGATCACCTCGCGGGCCCGTTGATCCCCCAGCGCCTCATAAATGCGGGTGGAACCGACCACGTCGGAAAACAGCACTGCCAGCTCTACGTCGGTACCCATTCAACCCGCTTGGGATAATGTGAGCAAGTTCGCACTTTGAGGCATGATGTTATGGAAAACAAGGCATTAGGCGGCTTCCGATACCAGCTGCATGGCCTTGCCGAACACCTCGTCCACCCTGCCGCGCAGCGCATCCTGCGACAGCACCTGCCGCAGCATGCGCGCGCCCGGCTGTCCGCTGAGCATGCCGAGCATGTGACGCGTGATGGCGTTGAGCGGCGTGCCGGCGGCTGATTCGCGGTGCGCATAGGCGCGCATGCGGGCCAGCACTTCGGCCGGATCCGGCGGCGGCGGCGCATCCGGATGCAACGCGCTGTGCAGTTCGGCCAGCAGCTGCGGACGATGATAGGCCTCGCGACCGATCATCACGCCATCGAACTCGTCGAGGGCGGCCAGTACCTGGCCGGTGGTACGCAGTCCCCCGTTCAGGATCACCGGCACCGGGGTGGCGCCCGCGGCGCCGGCGAGCGTGGTGCGCAATGCGGCCACCACATCCGCTCGCAAGGGCGGCACGGTGCGATTCTCATGCGGCGAGAGGCCGCCCAGCACGGCCTTGCGCGCATGCACCACCAGCATGTCGGCGCCGGCATCCAGCTGCGCGCGCGCAAACCCGGCGAGCGCGGCCTCGTCGGCGGCATCGAATCCCTGGCCGCGCAGCAGTGCCGCGGCACTGCCACCGGCGGCATCGCGGTCCACCACACCGATGCGGAATTTCACCGTCACCGGAATGCGCACGGCCTGCTTCATCGCGGCCACGCACTGCGCCACCAGCTGCGGCTGCAGCATCAGGCAGGCTCCGAAGGCGCCGGAACGCACCCGATCACTGGGGCAGCCGCAGTTGAGGTTCACCTCGATGTATCCAGCGTTTTCGGCACGACGTGCGGCGGCGGCAAGCTGCGCCGGATCGGACCCACCCAGCTGGATGGCCAGCGGCTGCTCCTCGGGCGAGAAGCGCAGCAGGCGCGAGGCATCGCCGCGCAGGATGGCGCTGGCGTGGATCATCTCGGTATAGAGGCGCGTGTGCGGGGAGAACAGGCGCAGGAAGTAGCGGCAATGGCGGTCGGTCCACTCCATCATCGGGGCGACAGAGATCCTCGGGACGCCAGCGACGCCTCCTGCCTGCCGGGGGCCCGCAGGTGTTGAACCGTTTTCCAGTGCACTTTCCAAGTCAGTCTGTCCTGTCATGACTGCCGTCGGCGACCTGGAAGTATAGGCACGGTGCGCCGACGACTTCCGGCGGCACGGCCGGCGAGTCCCGATGCCGAAAAAGGACTACGCCGCCTTCGCGCCGAGCAATGCTTCATACGCATCGGCCAGCGCCTGCAGCGCCGCGCCCCCGTCCCCCTCGAATGATGCGCCATGCATCAGCGCCAGTCTTTGCGGCGCCAGCCCGGCCAGCCGCCGTAGCGCTGGAGCAACGGCCGGGCCCAGGCTTGTGGCGCCGAACATCGATTCGGCCGCCATCGCCGGTGCGACGATGTCTTCCTGCGTCAGCGGCACCGTGTCTCCCACATGCGTGAACAGGTCGCCGCAGAACAGCGTCCGGCTCGTCTCCTCATACATCACCTGCGCCTCCCAGCCATGCGGCACATGCGGCGTGGCAATCAGGCGAACGCGTTTGCCGCCCAGGTCCAGCACTTCATCCTCTGCGAGCGAACGCGCGGGCCGGTCAGCCAGGTCATTGACCGAGACCTCGCAGCCCAGCGGGCTGTAGACCACCTGTGCATCCGGAGCGGCGGCAAGCCACAGGTTCATCGCACCGCATTCATCCGCCTCGACATGACCGAAACTGATCCAGCGGAGCCGCTGCACCGGCATGATCTGTTCGACCGCTGCCCTCACCAGCGGGAACAGGCCGCGATGCCCGCAATGAAACAGCAGCGGCTCATCGCCGGTGATCAGGAACTGGTTGACGGTGAACCCGGCAGGCGCAGCAATCTGCGGGATCCACGTTGAAATCCGGTGGATACCGGCTGCAATCTCATCCGTTCGCGTCTGCACGATTCACTCTCCCCTGTCACCGGCGGTGCGCAGCGATTCTTCCACATCCTGGTCGTCCTGCCGGAAATCATGTCGGTCGGGGCCACCGGCGGGTGCACCATCCTGTTCCTGTATCATTTTCCGCAATGAAACTGTTTTCCCGCCTGTTCCGCACCGCCGCTCCGCCACCGCCACCGGCTGAGGTCGAAGCTCCTCCATTGCGCGTCGAACCCGCGCCGCCGGCGATCGATCCAAAGCAGCAGCAGCAATTGCTGCATGCGATCGAATCCGGCTCCATGCAGTTGCCGGAGCTGTTGCAGCTGGCCGTGGAAGGCCAGACCACCCAGCTGCGCCAGGCGGCCGCGGCGGCGATTCATGATCCCGCAGCCTGGCAGGCATTGCTGCCACGCCTGCGCGGCCGGGACAAGGCGGCTTACCGGCTGATCAAGCAGCGGCACGATGCGCGGCTCGCCGAGCAGCGCCGTCTTGCCCAGGCCACCAGCGATGCGGAAGCGCTGTGCGCCGCCATCGAGAAACATGCGGGCCGACCGCACGATGCCCGCTTCGCCTCGACGCTGTCGCAGTACACGGCGCGCTACCAGGACCTGCCCGAGGGCGTCGACGCAATGCTGCGCGAGCGTGCCCGGCTTGCCATCGATCGCTGCCATGAAGTCATCGCCGCGCATGAGCGCGAAATGGCGCGCATCGCCGCCGAGCGCGCGGAAGAGGAAGCCCGCGCGCGCGAGGCCGAATTGCTGGCGCAGCAGCAGGCGGCCGAGGCACTGAGGGCCGCAACCGAGGCGCAGATGGTGGCCGCAGATGCGCAGGCTGTCGCCGATCCGAAGATCGCGACCGAAGCCCCGGACCCGCTCATGGCCGACCCGGCCACCGACCTGGAATCCGCATCTGACACACCGACATCACCGCAGGACCCGGCCCCGGATGCGAAGGTCCTGTCGCGCATCGCGAGCCTGATCCGCCTCAGCGGCGCAGCCCTGTCACGAGGCGAGACGCGCAAGGCGGCATGGTTCCGCCAGTCCATCGAAGCGACGCGCGCCGATGTTCCCGGGCTGCCCGCGCATCTTGCGCGCCGGCTCGACCAGCTCGACACGCGCCTGAACGAACTGCGCCAATGGAAGGACTATGCCGCAGCGCCAAAGCGCATCGAACTGATCGAGGCAATGGAGGCATTGATCGGCGTGGACGAAGAGCCGGCGACACTGGTGGAGCACATCCGCGCGCTGCGCCAGGAATGGCGCACGATCAACAAGGGCCTGGACGTCGAGGCCACCGAAGAGTCGCAGCGATTCGAGACGGCATATGCCGCGGCATTCGAGCCCTGCCAGGTCTACCTGGCCGAGCAGGCAGCGCAGCGCCGCGCGAACCTCGAGGCCCGCAGGCTGGTGCTGGAGCGGGTGCTGGCCTTCGAGGCAGGTCTCGATGCCGGGCAACCAGATCATCCAATGATCCAGCGCGTGCTGCGCGAGGCACCGCGCGAGTGGCGCAGCCATGCGCCGGTCGACCGGGATGCCGGCCGCCCGCTCGACACGGAATTCTTCGCCGCGCTGGACCGGCTTCGCGCCCGGATCGCGGCCTGGCACGAAGCCAATGCCACCGCCCGGCAGGCACTGGTCGCGCGCGCATCGCAACTCACGACCAGCACGGACCTGCAGGCTGCCATCGACGAGGCGAAGCGGCTGCAGGCGCAATGGAAATCGATCGGTCCTGTGCCGCATGCGCAGTCGGAAAAGATGTGGCAGGAATTCCGGGGCCATTGCAATGTCGTGTTCGAGCGGCGCCAGCAGGAGTTCGCCCTGCAGTCCGCCGCGCTGGAACAGGCCAGGTCCGCCGCAGAGGAACTGTGCCGGCAGGTCGAGGTGGAATCACAGCAGGGTCCGCAGGACCGCGCCGCCGGCGAAGCCCGCCTCGCCGAATGGGATGATGCGTTCAACGCGCTGGGTGAACTGCCGCGCAATGAGGCGCGAAGCCTGCGCTCGCGTTACCAGCGCGCGATCAGCGCGTACCAGTCAAGCATCACCGCGCTGAAGGCCCGCGATGCGCAAGCCGTCGAAGACCATGTGCTGGCCGCCGCGCAGCGGGTGCGCGGATACCAGCGCGCCGTCATCCAGGGCGATGCTAATGCCGGGGAGCTGAAGACTGCCGCCGAAACCTTTCTCGACGGCGTGCCGCGCTGGCCGGGCAAGACCGTGCCGCAGGCCCTGCGCCTGGCGCTGGTCCGGACAGATTCAGGCCAATTCACAAGTCCAGATGACGAAACACGCGAGCATGCCCTTCGCCGGCTCTGCATCCACGCCGAGATCCTGGCCGGCATGCCCACGCCATCGCAAGACGCTGGCCAGCGCCGTGAACAGGAGCTGCAGCTGCTCAGTCAGGGCCTGGGCCGGGCAAGGCAGACCGATGAGCGGACCTGGGAGGCCATGCGCATCGAATGGCTGGGCCTGGATGCCGCACCCCCGGACGTGCACGAGGAGCTGGAGCAGCGCTTCATGCGATGCTTCAGGCGACGGGTCCGTCCGCACCCAATGGAGGAACGGCAATGAAGAATGCATCCATGGCGATCGTGGCCACGCTGGCCATGCTAACTGGTGGCGCGGTGGCGCAGGACGCGCCGGAGCAACCCTGGCTGCCCACGCTGATCACTGCCACACCCCAGCAAGGCTTCGAGCTGGCGGTGCGCCTGTCCCGCACCGGCGTGCGGCTGACGCAGCCGGATGTCTCGGTGCTGCGCGAGCAGCGTCCCGCCTATGCGAATGATGCGGACAGCCTGATCGCCGCATCGCAGGTCATCGCCATCCACTTCCAGACCATCGCCGCGGCCAACGATTACTGGCGTCCGGCACCATGACGCATCCGCCGGCTGCGCCCCGCTATTCAGCAACCGCGATCTCGCTGCACTGGATCCTCGCGGCGCTGATCCTGGGGCAGATCGCATTCGGCTGGTACCTGCAGTCGGTCGAACGGGGCACACCGGACCGCACGGTCTTCGTGAACCTGCACAAGTCATTCGGCATGCTGCTGGGCCTGCTGATCCTGTTCCGCTCATGGTGGCGGCTCACCCACCGGCCGCCGCCGCTGCCGGGCACGCGGCCGGCCTGGGAACATCGTGCAGCGCAGTTCAGCCACTGGGGGCTGTACGCCTGCATGCTGGTCATGCCGCTGTCGGGCTACGTGGCTTCGAACTTCTCGCGCTGGGGCGTGAACTTCTTCAATGCAGTGCCGCTGCCGCCATGGGGCGTGGAAAGCGAGGCGGTGTATGGCTTCCTCAATGCCACGCATGTGGTCACGTCATACGTGCTGGTCACATTGATCGTCCTGCACGTGCTGGGCGCACTGCGGCATCTGCTGCTTCGCGACGGCATCTTCGACCGCATGCTGTTCCGGCGCTAGCAGGCAGCGCCGCTCAGCCCCCCTTGGCAATGATGGCTGGCGGCTCCGGCGGTTCTGCCGCTTCCGGTCCGCCCGACTGGCGCTCGAACAATCGCCGGTACGCCCCGTTCGGCTGCTGCAGCAGCGAAGCGTGCGTCCCCTCCTCGACGATGCGGCCATGATCGAACACCAGGATGCGATCCATCGCCCGCACCGTGGAAAGCCGGTGCGCGATGACGATGGCGGTGCGCCCGCTCATCAGCCGGTCCACCGCCTGCTGGATCAGGT
>CAYQJU010000087.1:0-10207 GCA_964417875.1 uncultured Steroidobacteraceae bacterium | reverse complement strand
CCTTGCACCCCATGCAAGTGCGCTACCAGGCTGCGCCACGCCCCGACCGTTGGGAACTACCGGATTTGCTGCATTCTCATGGAGCACCCGGCCCCGGCGTGGTCAGGTTCCTGTTTTCGAATGGGGTTTCAAACAAGGGACCGGGCCGGGGGCGAGATAGTGGCAGAAACGGGGGGCCGGTGGAAGTCCGGCGGGGATTCGCTCACCGCCCGGCCGGCGCGCCGCCCAGGTCGCGGCACTGGTAAGGCTCGTAGGGCATGTCGGCGGGCAGCACTTCATCCACGCCCTGCCAGGTATCGGCGAAGTATTCCGGGTCGGTCGCGGCGAACTGGCGCCTGAGGCGTGTGCCATTCGCCTCCAGCGTGAAGCGCTCGACGACGCGCAACTGCCCGCCATGCAGGATGCGGGCGTCGGCATTGAGCACTCCGGGCAGGAAAGCCGTGGTGGTTACCACCAGCGTGTCGCCTTCCCAGGTGCCGGTTGAATATCCGGCGCGCGAGGGTCTCACGTCTGCCGGTGGCGCCCGGCGATCCAGATGGATGACACGCTGCAGGTCCATGTGTCCGTAGCGCAGCGTGATGCGCGTCGGGGTCTGTTCGATCTGGTTCACCACCGAGTCGAAGGTCCAGTCGAACAGGATGCTGGTGGGCTCGCAGCGCAGCCGCGGATTGTCGGTGCTGGCAGGGTCGAAACTGCGCAAGGCCTGTTCGGCGCGTGCAGTGAGCCGCACGGGAATCGGCCGGTCCCATGCGGCGCGGACCGGATCATCCGCCAGCGAGGCCGGCGATCCGCGCGCGCCGGGAAACGCGGCCTGGCCCGCAGGCAGCGCGCCGGGCCGCATCGTGCTCGCCTGGCTCAATGGCACCAGCGTACCCAGCTGCCCGCGCGGGTCGGTCATCACCCGCTGCTCGGCGGCCCAGTTGCCGGCCAGGTTCGGCCGACCGTCTGCCGTGCGCGCGCGCCGCGGCGCCGGTGTTGCCGCCGGCGCCACTGCCAGGTGTCGCTGGCCATAGCGGTCCATGCTGCTGCCGTCGGCAAACCGGATGGTGCCCAGATAGCACTGGTCGGGTTTGCGCCGCTCCGGCGAGCCGGTCACGGTGATGGTGCTGCCGACGCGGAACATGTCCCGGGTCCAGCCCGAGCGCCGCAGCGCACTGGCCGAGCGCATCTCGCATTTCCAGCGCACGGTCCTGCCATCTGCGCCGCGCACGTCGAGGTGGATCCATGCATGTGGATTGACGAGGTCGATGGCCGCCAGTGTGCCGGTGAGCGTGATGTCGCGGTTCAGGTCCCAGTTGGAGATGCCGTGATGGGCGCGAACCGCATCGGTCGCGGCCAGCAACAGGATGAACAGCAAGCATCGTGGAAACATCGCTCCCCTCCTCGCTGCGCGGCATGCCGGGTGGCGGGCGGGCTGCCCCGGCGAAGCTGCGTGCCCGGTGACCAAACCGCCGGATTCGGCAGATAATACCCGCATCTCGCGCCTCTCTTCTGGAGTGACCACCGTGACCGCCATGCAGGCGCGGATTCCGACCGACCGGCTCGCCGATCTGCCTGCGGGCGAGCGCGGACTGACCAGTGCCGAGGTGGCGGTGCGCCGCGCCAGATACGGTGCCAACGACATCGTCGAGGCCGCTCCGCCCGTGTTCTGGACGCTGGCGCGCGACACGCTGCGCGACCCGATGCTGTGGTTCCTGCTCGGCACGGCGGCCCTGTTCACCTGGCTCGGGGACCGGCTCGAGGCCCTGATCCTGCTGCTGGCGTTGATTCCTCTGGTCGGCATGGATGCCTTCCTGCACCGGCGCACCCAGGCCTCGACACAGGGCCTGACCAGCCGCCTCGCGAGCGTCGCGCGCGCGCTGCGTGATGCGCAGTGGAGCGAGCTGCCGGCACGCGACCTGGTCCCGGGAGATCTGGTCGAGGTGCGCGCCGGCGAGCCGGTTCCTGCCGATGGCCTGCTGTGCTCGGGGGACAACGTGCAGGTCGATGAGTCGATGCTCAGCGGTGAGTCGCTGCCGGTCTCCAAGCAGCCGCATGCGCCGGACGGCGATGGCATTGCGCCGGAGAACTGGCTGGCCGCCGGCACGCGCGTGCTGACTGGCGTGGCACGGCTGCGCGTCGTGGATACGGGCGGCGGAACACTGTATGGCGAGATCGCGCGGCTGGCCGTGCAGGGATCGCATGCGCGCACGCCGCTGCAGCAGGCCATCACCCGCCTGGTCGGCGTGCTGCTCACCGCCGCGATCGCGATGTGCCTGCTGCTGGCGGCGATCCGCCTGTATCAGGGGCACGGCGTGGTCGATGCATTGCTGAGCGGCGTCACGCTGGCGGTCGCGGCGATGCCCGAGGAATTTCCGGTGGTGTTCACGTTCTTCCTCGGCGCAGGTGTGTACCGGCTCGCACGCCGCCAGGCCCTGGTGCGTCGTGCCGTGGCAGTGGAAAACATCGGCCGCGTGACCTGCATCTGCTCGGACAAGACCGGCACGATGACCGCCGGTCGCCTTGAGCTGGTGGAGCGGGAAGCCGCGCCCGGTGTCGATGATGGCGAGCTGTTGCGCAGCGCCGGGCTGGCCAGTCGCGCCGACAGCGGCGATCCGCTCGACGCCGCGATCCTGCAGGCCGCCGCAGCCGAAGGCGCCGCGGCGGCGACGGCGCAGCGCCTGCAGGTCTTTCCGTTCACCGAGGCGCGGCGGCGCGAAACCGCAGTGTGGAGCCTGGCCGACGGGTCCTGCCTGGCAGTGACCAAGGGCGCGCCGGAGACGCTGCTCGACCTGTGCGCGGTCGATGCCGCGCAGCGGGCGGACTGGCTGGCGCGCGTCGCCAGTCATGCGGCCAGCGGGCACAAGGTCATCGCCATCGCGACGCGGCGGATGGACCCGGGCGAATCCATGCAGGACGAACCCGACGCGGGCTTCAGCCTTGGCGGCCTGCTCGCGTTTGCCGATCCGCTGCGCCCGGGCGTGCGCGAGGCGGTGCGCGAGTGTGCGCAGGCCGGTATCCGGGTGATCATGGTGACCGGCGATCATCCCGGCACCGCGCGCGCGATTGCGACGCAGGCGGGTCTGGGCAACGGCAATCCGCAAGTGGTGACGATGCAGGCGCTGGCCAGCCTGGATGAGGCCTTGGCCACCTGCGATGTGGTGGCACGCGCGGTGCCGGCGCAGAAGCTCGAACTGGTGCAACGGCTGCAGCAGCGCGGCGAGATCGTCGCCGTGACCGGCGACGGGGTCAATGACGCACCGGCGCTGCAGGCGGCCGACATCGGCATCGCCATGGGCGAATCCGGCGCGCACAGCAGCCGCGAGGTGGCCGCCATCGTGCTGCTCGACGACAACTTCCGCACCATCACGCGCGCCATCGCCGAGGGTCGCCAGCTGTTCCGCAACCTGCAGACCAGCTTTGCATACCTGCTGATGTTCCACCTGCCGCTGGTGCTGACCGCCGCGCTGGTGCCACTGGCGGGCCATCCGCTGCTCTACCTGCCAATCCACATCGTGTGGCTCGAATTGCTGATCCATCCCACCGCCATGCTGGCCTTCCAGGACCCGCCACCCACCGGGCACATGGGGATTGCCGCCCGCCGCGCCGGTCCGGCGTCGTTCTTCGGTCGCAGGGAGTGGGTGGTGATCGTCACGGTGGGCTTGGCCATCACCGCAGCGGTGCTGCTGGCCCATGATCGCGGCCGCGTCGCCGGGGGCGCGGAGCTGGCGCGTACGCTGGCGCTGGCGACCTTGATCCTGGCCGGCACTTTCGTGACGTCGATCCTGTCCGGGTTGCGGTCGAATGCGGCCCGCTTCATTGCCGGCGCGTCGGTGGTGTCGCTGGTTTTGCTGGTGCAGTCTGATTCGCTGTCATCCTGGGTGCACCTGACCCCGCTTGCCCCGCGCGACTGGATATTCGTTTTCGTCGCGGCGCTTCTCAGCGCAGCCCCATGCCTGCTGCTGACACGCCGACTCAGGACGCGGCACGGCGCAGCCACTCCGGCGGTCAGCCCGCAATAGGAAGCGGTTCTGCCGTCAGCGCGGCATCGGGCCTGCCAGGCGCAAAGTGGCGGTGGAGTCTGCGTCGATACCCGCCGCATTGCCCTCATCGGTGTCCAGATGCAGCTCCAGCCGGAAATGCGGCGAGACCCGGACGATGACATCACCGAACACCATGTCGCGGCCATTGCTGTCGATCGCGACTTCCACGCGCTGACGGTCGACGACTCCGAAGCGGCGTGCGTCTTCGGGACTCATGTGGATGTGGCGCAATGCCGTGATGACGCCGCCGGGCAGATCGACGCGCCCTGCCGGCCCGATGAGTCCGATGCCGGGCGTGTCCTGCAGTTCACCGGACAGGCGCAGCGGTGCGTCGATGCCCAGTGCGATCTCGTCACTGCGCGACACCTCCACCTGATCCGTATCACGCGGTGGCCCCATCACACGCACCCGGTCGATGCGTCCGCGCGGTCCCACCAGCGAGACGGTTTCGGTGGCCGCGAACTGTCCGGGCTGTGACAGCGCGGTCCGCGGCTGCAGGACGTGGCCGGGACCGAACAGCCGGTCGATGGTCGGCTGGCTCAGGTGCACGTGCCGGGCCGAGATGGCGATGGGGATGCGGGTGCCGGAGGACATGTGGCAGACACCTGTTCACAGTGGGGCCTGTCAGGGAAGCATAATGCTGCCGGGAACATCAAATGGGGAACGCCATGGCCGCGATGCGCACGGATCGCCGACGCTTCATTTCAACCGGGACGCTGGGCGCTGCGGCGGGGCTGGGCGCCCTCGCCCTGCCCGGCTGCAGCGAACCTGCGGCACCGCAGGCCACCGTGCCCGCCGGCGGGATGCCGCGCGAGCGCTACGAGCAGTACGTCGCCTGGTTCAACGCCAACGATCCGCGCTTCCTCGAGTTCTACCATCCGGAGGTGGTGCTCGAACTGGGCAATGCCACGCTGAACGGCGCCGATGCCATCCGCGACTTCTATGCCGAGGTGAAGGCGCATATCCACGAGACGGTGGAGGTGAACCACTACATCTCCGATGCCACCGGCATCGCGGCCGAGATCCCCACCGAGTTCCGCGTGTTCCGCGACTGGCCGGCGCCGAACTATTTCAATCGCGCGCTGCAGGCCGGTGAGGTGCTGCGCGTGATCAGCTTCGGCATGTACTGGGTCGAGGACGGCCTGTTCCGCCGCATCAAGGCGGCACGCTACCGGCTGGTGAACGACTGGCAGATGGAGGCTGCGCCGGCCGCCACCAGCGGCTGAGCGCAGCAACGCGCGTTGGGCCGGACTCAGAGCCCCGGCGGCAGCATCGAGTCCGGATACCAGAACCGCCGGTGGCAGGCCTCGCAGGCCTCCTGCAGGTTGCTGCCGGCGCTGAGGTAGTCCTCGACACTCCGCGCATCGATGGCCGCCACCAGCTGTCCGGCGGCGTTGTGCATGGCGGCGGCGAAGGCGGTGAACACGGCCGGTTCCTTGTCGATCTCGGCCTGCGCCTCTTCGGGCGTGTAGTCGGTGGTGTCGCCGGGGCCCTGCACCAGCTGGCCCGGATGCGCCACGCGCCGGCCGTCGATGACCAGCAGGTTGGCGGCCTCCATCAGCACGATGGCCTTGCGGCGCAGCTCGTCCCATTCCTCATCGGTCTGCGGATGCACATCGCGCGTGCCTTCGGTGGTGGCGATGGTGGCCACCGCTTCCCACAGCGCATCGGCATGCGTGTCGATGGGCTCGAGCATCAGGTCGAGCATGCTGGCGGCGGGCTGGAAGCCGGCCGGCAGTGTCGCGGTGAATGCGGCTGCGGATTCATCCTGCGCGTCTGGCGCATCGAGCCGTGCGCAGCCGCCAAGGAAGAGGGCCATTGCGGCGGCGGGCACCACCACCTGCACCAGATTCCGGATCGTCGTTTTCATGCTTCTCCCCCGGATGTTGCCGCTGGCGGGAACGGCTGCGCCTGATCAGCGCCGCAGGATGCGCAGCAGCTCCTCAAGCTCCGCACGCACCTGCCGCACGATCTGCTGGCTGTGGCTGGTGTCGGTGCGGGCCTCTTCGCCTTCGAGCTTCTGCCGCGCGCCGCCGATGGTGAAGCCCTGCTCATACAGCAGGCTCCGGATCTGGCGGATCACGATCACGTCCTGGCGCTGGTAGTAGCGGCGGTTGCCGCGGCGCTTCACCGGCTTCAGCTGCGGGAACTCCTGCTCCCAGTAGCGCAGCACATGCGGCTTCACGCCGCACAGCTCGCTCACCTCGCCGATGGTGAAGTAGCGCTTGCCCGGGATCGCGGGCAGTTCGTTATTGTTCCGGGGTTCCAGCATACGCTTCCACGCGTGCCTTCAGTTTCTGGCCGGGACGGAAGGTCACGACGCGCCGCGCGCTGATCGGGATCTCCTCGCCGGTCTTGGGATTGCGCCCGGGGCGCTGGTTCTTGTCGCGCAGGTCGAAGTTGCCAAAGCCGGAGAGCTTCACCTGGCTGCCAGAAGAGAGCGCGCCGCGCACCTCTTCGAAGAACAGGTCGACCAGCTCGCGGGCCTCGCGCTTGTTCAGGCCGAGCTGGTTGAACAGCGCTTCAGCGATTTCTGCCTTCGTCAGCGCCATGAATCAGCTCCGCACCCTCGCATCCAGCTTCTCACCGAGACGGGCCGCCACGGAGGCCATCAGTGCATCCGCTTCGGAATCAGTGAGCGTCTTATTTTTATCTTGAAAAATCAAGCCTAAAGCGACGCTTTTTCGAGTTTGTTCTATGCCAGCGCCCTGGTAGATGTCGAAGACCGTCAGGTCCGTCAGCAGCTCCCCGGCGGCAACACTAGCATGGCCCATCAGGGCGCTCAAAGGCGTGTCCACCGGCACGGTGACGGCAAGGTCGCGTCGCACCTGCGGGAAGCGCGAGACCGGCTGTACGGTGGGCAGCGGCGCGCGCAGCGCGTGGGTGACGTCGAGTTCGAACAGCAGGCAGGCGGCATCGAAACCGCAGGCGGCGGCCAGCTGCGGATGCAGCTCGCCCAGCCAACCGATCTCGCGGCCCTCGCGCCGGATGGTGGCGCCGCGACCGGGATGCAGGCAGGCCAGCTGCGCCGCCTGCCAATCGAATTGTGCGCCCTGCCCGGCCAGTTGCAGCACGGCACTGACATCGGACTTCAGGTCGAAGAAGTCCGCGCTGTCGCGCCCGGCGCCCCATTGTTCAGGCAGGCGCGCACCGACCACGAGGCCGGCCACGCGCAGGGATTCCTGCACCGCGCCATCGATGTGGTCGAACACCGCGCCCAGCTCGAACAGGCGCACCCGATCCTGCTGGCGCGCCAGGTTCGTCAGCGCGGCGCGGATCAGGCCCGGCCACAGCGACACGCGCATCACCGCCAGATCGGAGGCAATGGGATTGGCCAGGCGGATCGCGGCGCGCGCCGGGAAAAGTCTTTCCTGCAGCGCCGGATCGACGAAGGCGTAGTTGATGCATTCGTGATAGCCGCGCGCAGTCAGCGCATCGAGCAGTGCGCGCTCGTTGATGCGCGATTCGGCCAGCCGCCCGAACCGCTGCGGCAGGCGCTTGGGGGATTCCTGCACGGCATCGAAGCCGATGATGCGCAGCACCTCTTCGATCAGGTCAGCCTCGATGGCGAGATCGAATCGCCACGACGGCGGCGTCACGGTCCAGCCGTCGGCATCGGCTTTCACATCGAGCCCCAGCCCGGCGAGGCTCGCGACCACGCGATCATCCGGCAGCTCCGCTCCGGCCACCTTCGCCAGTCGCGCGCGGCGCAGGCGCACCGGCTTCGGCTGCGGCAATGCCGAGGGCTCGACGGCCTCGCGCACCTCGCCGGCCCTGCCGCCGCAGATCTGCAGCAGCAGCCCGGTGGCGCGCTGCATCGCGCGTTGCTGGCCGTGCGGATCGACGCCGCGCTCGAAGCGCTGGCTGGCGTCGGTGGTGAGACCGTAGCGGCGGCCGCGCCCGGCGATCGCATCGGGTGAAAAATAGGCCACTTCCAGCAGCACGTCGGTGGCGTCCTCGCCGATGGCACTGCCCTGCCCGCCCATCACGCCGGCCATGCCGACCGCGCCGTTGTCATCGGCAATCACCAGCACGTCCGGCGTCAGCTCGAGGCTGTGCTCATCGAGCAGGAGCAGCGACTCACCGGCGCGCGCATGGCGAGCCCGCAGCGTGCCCTGCACGTGCTGCGCATCATAGGCATGCATCGGCTGGCCCAGTTCGAGCAGCACGTAGTTGGTCACATCGACCACCGGGCTGATGCTGCGCAGGCCGGCGCGTTCCAGGCGCGCGGTCATCCACGCCGGCGCGCTGCGGCGGTTGTCGAGGCCTTCCAGCCGGCGCAGGAGGAAGCGCGGCGCTGCGGCCGGCGCCTCGAGCACCGGCATCGGCGTGCGGATGGATGCATCGCCCGGCACCGGCGGGGTCGCATCGGGCGTCTTCACCGGCCTGCCGGTGAGCGCCGCCACCTCGCGCGCCACGCCCAGCACCGACATCGAATCGCCGCGGTTGGCATAGGTCTTCAGCTCGAGCACCGCATCGGGCCCGTTGCCTTCCACCCCTTCCACCTCGAAGCCCGACGCCGTCAGCCGGCGCGCCAGGTCGCTGGGCGCCCAGGGGATGTCCACCCAGTCGGCCAGCCAGGAAACCGGCAGCCTCATGACCAGCCTCCGCGGAACTGCTTCAGGAACCGCAGGTCGTTCTCGAAGAACAGGCGCAGGTCATTCACACCATAGCGCAGCATCGCCAGGCGATCGATGCCCATGCCGAACGCATAGGCGGTGTAGCGCTCGCTGTCGATGTCGCAGGCGGCCAGCACATTCGGATGCACCATGCCGCAGCCCAGCACCTCGATCCATCCGGTCTGCTTGCACAGGCGGCAGCCCGAGCCATTGCACTCGACGCAGGTGATGTCCACCTCTGCCGAGGGCTCGGTGAACGGGAAGTATGACGGCCTGAGGCGCATTGCCAGGTCGCGCTCGAAGAAGGCTTCCATGAAGCCATGCAGGATGGACTTCAGGTTCGCGAAGCTCACATCCACGTCGACCAGCAGGCCTTCCACCTGGTGGAACATCGGCGTGTGCGTGGCATCGGAGTCCATGCGATAGACGCGGCCCGGCGCGATCACCGCCAGCGGCAGCCGCTCGCGTGCGGCATGCAGGGCGCGGATCTGCACAGGCGAGGTATGCGTGCGCAGCAGCGCCCGCTCGCCGTTGACCTCGTGCTCCAGATAGAACGTGTCGTGCATGGCGCGCGCCGGATGATTGGCCGGCACGTTCAGCGCGGTGAAGTTGTGGAAGTCGTCCTCGATCTCCGGGCCCTGCGCCACCTCGAACCCCACCTCGCGGAAAAGGGTCTCGATGCGCAGGCGCGCGCGGGTGACCGGATGCAGGCCGCCATTGACCTCGCCGCGGCCGGTGGCCGTGACATCGACGCGACCGGCGGCCAGTTTCTGCGTCAGCGCCTCGGCCTCGAGCACCGCGCGGCGCGCATCGATGGCGTCCTGCACGACCTGCTTGGCCTCGTTGATGCGCGCACCCGCAGCCGGACGCTCGGCCGCGGGCAGCTTGCCCAGCGACTTCAGCTGTTCGGTGAGGATGCCCTTCTTGCCAAGCCAGGCGACGCGCGCCTCATCGAGGCGCGCGAGATCCGCGCTGGCGGTGATCTGCGCCAGCGCGCGCGTGGTCAGGTCGGCGAGCGACTCCATGGCCAACCCCTGATGCCCTTGCGCAACCGCGCTCAGGCAGCCTGGAGCTGGGCCTTGGCCTGTTCGCAGATGGCGGCGAAGGATGCCGGCTCGTGCACCGCCAGTTCGGCGAGGATCTTGCGATCGACCTCGATGCCGGCCTTCATCAGGCCGTTGATCAGCACGCTGTAGGTCAGACCCTGCTCGCGTGCCGCGGCATTGATGCGCGCAATCCACAGTGCGCGGAACTCGCGCTTCTTCTGGCGGCGATCACGGTAGGCATATTGCCCGGCCTTGATGACGGCCTGGTTGGCCGCGCGGAAAATCTTGCGGCGGGCGTTGTAGTAGCCCTTGGCCTTGGCCAGGACCTTCTTGTGACGGCGTCCGGCGATGACGCCGCGTTTGACTCGTGCCATGGTTCTTTAACCTCTTTGACTGTAGCGCTTCAGGCGTTCGGGAGCAGCTGGTCGACGCGGCCCACATCACTCTTGTGAATGAGGCTGGATCCGCCCGAGCGCAGCTGGCGCTTGGTCTTGCGAGGCTTGTGGCCGAGGTTGTGGCG
>CAYQJU010000086.1:0-10207 GCA_964417875.1 uncultured Steroidobacteraceae bacterium | reverse complement strand
CTGGTGGCGATGCTGGCGGTGATCGAACAGACCGATGACACCGACTACACCAACAAGGGCATCGAGGCCTTCCATGACGTGCTGAACCAGTACGGCCTGAAGCGCGGTGAAGCCTACCGCTACAGCGTGTCCAGCGCCTCGGCGCTGGGGGCGATGCAGTTCACCAACCGCCGCGGCAATGGCACCTATTCACTGGTGGTGCGCCGCTGTCCGGAAGCCCGCATCGACCCGGTATTCGAACGCGGCGCCACCAACCTGCCCAACGCCATGAAGGCGGCCATCTGCCTGCTGGACATCGAACTCTCGCAGATGCGCGCCGACATCCGCGCCGTGTACCTGGATGATCCGCTGCTGCTGGGCATCTTCGCCGTGGCGGCCTACAACGGCGGGCCGCGCAATGTGACCCGTCTCTACAACGTGGTGAAGAACGCTGGCGTGAAGCTGCCGGACCTGGCCCGTCCGGGCGAGCAGCCGGCCCGGCGCGTGAAATGTCCCTGCCTGTGGAAGCAGTCTGCCGACGGCGTGCGTCCAGTTGCGATCCCGCGATACAACAATGAGAACCGCTGGTACATCGAAAAGTACCTGAATACGCTGACTCTCTTCGAATAGCGCAAAGGTGGTTATCACTGCCACGGCGGCGTGGCCGGGCAGCCATGCGACCTGCATACTGGCCGAAGGCTCCCTCTGGAGAACGGCTCATGGCACGGATTGCGAATGCGACCGCCAGGGTGTCCCTGGTCCTGGCATCGACCTTGTTTTTCGCTGGTATCGCAGCGGCCGTCGAGGCAGCGCCCGATGCCGCGCCGGCTGGCGGCAACCCCGCCCCGACTATGGAACTCGATGAAGTCTGGGTGCACGGCAAGCGCCTGGCCGATCGCATCGAAGAAGCCGAGGACGCATTCTTCGGCCTCTACAACGAGCTGAACGATGACGACCGCTTCGATGTCCACTGCGGCCTGACGATCCTGCAGCGCGGCAGCATGATCATGCAACGCACCTGCGTTCCCGGATTCATTGCCGATCGCGTCCCGATATATCGCCAGGCCCGCTCTTTCCGCCCGTATTCGCTCATGACCAGCGCCGTCTGTCAGGGCTCGCCCACCGCCGACAACGGCGCCGTGCATTTCGAAGGCGGCTGTTACGGGGCGCCGATGGACCAATACCCGTCAGGGTTGATGGACCATTACCACCTGGCCATGGTGGAGGCCGTGCATTACCGCGAGCAGTATGCGCAGACCCTGATCGAGGTGATCGAGGGCGATGCGCGGCTGCACGAGAAGGCCGCCCATCTTTCGACGCTGTACACGGAACTGGCAGCCACGCAGCAGCACTACCGCGACATGAGGGCGCTGACGCCCGCAACGTGGAGCATGCAGCGCAAGCTGGGTTCGCCAGGGCCGCGCTGAAGACGAACCGCACCAGTTGATTCTCGAGGAGGTCGCCATGAACGGATGCATGCGCACGGCAGGGAGAGTCGTCCTGTCACTGGCTTTGTCGCTCACATTCGCGGGGACCGCCGCCGCGGTGGAGTCCGCGGACACGCCGTTTGCCGCCGTCGATGCCGCGCCAATGGAACTCGAGGAAATCCGGGTGCACGGCGAGAGCCTTGCGCGCCGCATCGAGCGGGCCGAGGACGACTTCTTCGCCCTCTATAACATCCTGAACGCCGATGACCGCTTCGACGTGCACTGCGGCCAGATGGCGCTGCACCCGGGCAGCATGATCATGCAGCGCACCTGCGTGCCCGGCTTTCTGGTCGATCAGCTGGAACTGCCACAGACGGTGAAACCCGCGTTCTCGCTGCTGTATTCACCGGACGGCTGCACGCGCGTCCCGTCCGCGTCCGGGGATTCAACTTTGTCGACGTATGCCGACGGATGCGGCTTCAGCGGCCCCAGCTTCCAGTCGATGGACCGCTACCTGCGCAGCACGCATGCGAGCTCCCCGGCCCCCGTCTCCCTGCGGGCCGTGCACTATCGGGATCAATACGCGAACACGGTTGCCGCCGTCATCCGCGCTGATGCCCGCCTGCAGGACAAGGCGGCCGGTCTTTCCCGCCTGTATGAGGAACTGGAATCCACGCAGCAGCAGTACCGTGAACTGAAGGCCACAGGCACGAGGAACTGGAGCATTCACCGCAGGGCGGGTTCGCCCGGTCCGCGCTGAACCGGCATCCGCTGAACACGGAGACAATCCATGAACCGAATCATGCAGATGGCCGGAAAGACCTGCTTCGCCCTGGCATCCGCGCTGCTTTTCGCAGGCACGTGTGCCGCAGTGGAAGCCGCATCCTCCGCACCGCTGGCCAGCCCGGAGGCGGCCCCGGCGCTGGAACTGGATGAGGTCTGGGTGCACGGCAAGCGCCTCGCAGACCGGATCGAAGAGGCCGAGGATGACTTCTTCGCCCTCTACAACGCGCTGAACGATGATGACCGCTTTGATGTGACCTGTGGCCTGGTCGCGCTCCAGCAGGGCAGCATGATCCTGAAGCGAACCTGCATTCCCGGTTTCCTGGCGCAGCGCATGCCGATGCGCCTGCGGCACCGGGTGTCCTTCCGTCCGCCTTCACAGTTCGGCATGCAGTGCAATTCGCCGATGCCGGCCACCTCACAATTCGAGGGCGGTTGTCAGGGTTCCATTTCGGAAAACTATCACCAGGCGATGGATAGCTACCTCGGCGATTCCCTTGCGCCGTCTGGATTCGTGCCGGCATCGCTCGAGGCGATGCATCACCGCGAGCAGTACGCACAGACGGTCATGGATGTGATCCGCGGTGATGCCCGTCTGTCCGAGAAGGCCGCTCACCTGGCGCAGCTCTACAGCGAGCTGGAATCCACGCAGCAGCAGTACCGGGAGATGAAGGCCGACCAGCCGGCCACGTGGAGCCTGGATCGCAAGCTCGGCGCGCCCGGTCCCCGCGGAAGATAGTCCCGCGACCAGAACCCGAGCGCCCGCCAGGCGCCCGGTGCGTCCGAACCTGCGCGCCGTTATCCTGCGGCGCGTGTCAAAGCTCAAGCGTTTCTTCGACCTGCTGGTCGCCCCCTCGCCGCCTGCCGTCTTCAATCCCTGGCTGGACCAGGACCCCGGCACCGACCTGCGACCGGACGCCGCGACGGCCCGGCTGGCGCGCCTGCGCGCCTTCTGCGCCATCCAGCCGCGCTGGCTGCTGCTCGGCGAGGCGGCCGGCTACCAGGGTGCGCATGTCAGCGGCATCCCCTTCACCAGCGAGAGGCTGCTGCTGGCCGGAGCCGTGCCGCGCGTCGACATCGGCGGGCAGCGCCTGTCGACGCGCCCGCGCCCCTGGAGCGAGCCTTCGGCGACCACGGTGTGGGGCACGCTGCATGCGCTGGACCGCGCGCAGGACACGCTGCTGTGGAACGCCTATCCATGGCACCCGCACCGGCCGGGCGTGCCGCAGTCGAACCGCACGCCCACGCCGCAGGAGCGCCGCGCCGGACTGCCGGTGCTCGAAGCCCTGCTCGCTGCGCTGCCCGGCGTGCGCTGCTTTGCCGTCGGCCGCAATGCCGAGGCCTCGCTGGCGGACATCGGCCTTGCGGCCACGCCGCTGCGTCATCCATCGATGGGCGGCGCGCCCGCATTCCGCGAGGGCCTGCGGCGCGCGTTGGCCGAGGAGCGGTGAGGCCGGATACCCCCGGTGCATCGCCACTACAATCGCCGCATGAAATACCTGCACACGATGGTCCGCGTCGCCGACCTCGACGCCTCGCTGCGCTTCTACCGCGATGCCCTCGGCCTCGAGGAGCTGCGCCGGCACGAATCCCCGCAGGGTCGCTACACGCTGGTGTTCCTGGCGGCCCCGGGCCAGCCGGAGGCGCAGGTCGAGCTGACCTTCAACTGGGACCCGGAGGTCTACACCGGCGGGCGCAACTTCGGCCACCTGGCCTACGAAGTGGCGGACATTTATGCCGCCTGCGAACGCCTGCAGAAGCATGGCGTGCAGATCCTGCGGCCGCCACGCGACGGCCGCATGGCCTTCGTGCGCTCGCCCGACGAGATCTCCATCGAGCTGCTGCAGCAGGGCGAGCCTCTGCCGCCGGAATCGCCGTGGACCGAAATGCCCAACGTCGGAAGCTGGTGAGATGAGCTCCGGCACGCCGCCGGAAGCACCCGGCGCCGCGGCACATCCGCGGCTTTCCAAGCGCATGAGCGAGCTGGGACTGTGCTCGCGGCGCGAGGCGGAAGCGTGGATCGTGAAAGGCTGGGTGAAGGTCGATGGTGTGGTGATCGATACGCTCGGCGTTCGCGTGTCGCCGGCGGCGCGCATCACGGTGGAGGATGCGGCGCGCAGGGCGCAGCAGGAGCTGGTCACGGTGCTGCTGCACAAGCCGGTGGGCTATGTGTCCGGCCAGGCCGAGGATGGCCACGAGCCGGCCATCGTGCTGGTGCGCCCGGAGAACCGCTGGTCCGGCGACACGGACCCGCGCCGGTTCCAGCCCTCTCACCTGCGCGGCCTGGCACCTGCGGGCCGCCTCGACATCGATTCCACCGGCCTTCTGGTGCTGACGCAGGACGGTCGCGTCGCCCGGCAGCTGATCGGCGAGGATTCCAGCGTCGAGAAGGAATACCTGGTGCGGGTCGAAGGGCAGCTCGGCGAGGACGGCCTGCGGCGCCTGCGCCATGGCCTGTCGCTCGATGGCGTGAAGTTGCGACCCGCGCGCGTGGACTGGCAGAACGAACACCAGCTGCGCTTCATCCTGCGCGAGGGTCGCAAGCGGCAGATCCGCCGCATGTGCGAACTGGTGGGCCTGAGGGTCACGGCGCTGAAACGCGTGCGCAGCGGCCAGGTGCTGCTGGGGGGCCTGCCGGCCGGCAAATGGCGCTATCTGCGCCCGGACGAGGCCTTCCAGCATTAGTCTTGTGGAAAGAAGGGGGGTGTCATGAAGCAGGAAGTGCAGATCGCGCTGGTGCTGGCCGCGGCATTGCTGGCCGCCTCCTGCGGCAGCGCGACCCCACCCGTGCAGGCAGGGATTGCCGAACGCCTGCAGCGCGTCGAGGACGAACTGGCCATCCACCGCATCCTGGTCGATTACTCCGCCACCCAGGACGCGCGCGATTACGCAGGCTATGCGGCATTGTTCGCGCGCGACGGCGAATGGGTGAACGGCCGCACCGTGCACAAGGGTCGCGAGGCCATCCACCGGATGCTGGTCGATCTCTATGGCCCGCCGCCGCCGGACTATGTGAACAGCGAGAGCTATCACATCACCTCCAATGCGCAGATCGACGTGCAGGGCGACCGTGCCACCGCACGCTCGCGGCACCTGCTGGTGCTGCGCGGGCCGGATGGCGCGCCCACGCCGGCGCTGGCCGGCCGATATGAGGACGAGCTGATCCGCGAGGACGGCGAATGGAAGATCCTGCGGCGGGTCGACTATCCTGTGATGCCCACCGCGGAAGAATGGATGGAATTCATCCGCCAGCGAAGCGCCACTGCCCCATGAAGATCCGCCGGGGCCCGAGCATGGAGATGCCATGAAACGACTGCTGATCACCGCCTTCGTCACGTCGATGCTTGCCAGTGCACCCGCGCTGACACAGAACATCGATGCAGAGATCGGCGCGCTCACCGCGCGCGTCGAGAAACTGGAGGGCACGCGCGCGATCAAGAAGCTGCAGCGTGCCTTCGGCTACTACGTCGACCGCGGCCTGTGGGGCGAGGCGGCCGACCTGTTCGCCGACAACGGCACGCTGGAGATCGGTCGCGACGGGGTATATGCCGGCAAGGCACGCATCCGCGAATACCTGAAGCGCCTGCATGGCAACCAGGAAGGCCTGATCTACGGCCAGCTGAATGAATGGGTGACACTGCAGCCGGCGGTGTTCATTGCGGCCGATGGCCGCAGCGCCACCGCGCGCTGGCGCGACCACGGCATGCTCGGGCAGTACAGGAAGCATGCGGAATGGCGCGATGGCATCTACGAAAACACCTACGTGAAGGACCAGGGGGTGTGGAAGATCCAGTCGATGCACCTGTATGTGAATTTCGTCGCGCCCTATGAGAAGGGATGGGCGCGGCTGAAGCCGGGCGAAGGCCTGGCGCCGAGCCAGACCGCGCGCGAGTTCCCGCCGGACCGTCCGTCCACGGCCAGCTACGCCCCCTTCCCCGAAACCCAGGTGCCGCCGTTCCAGGCGCCCAACCCGGTCACCGGCAAGCCGGTGCGAGGAGTCCGCTGATGTGCCGCGCATTTTTGAAATCCACAGCTCCCCTGGCCGTGCTGCTGCCGCTGCTGTGTGCCGCGCCCTTGGCCGCTGCGCAGGCGCCCGCCACCCAGGCCGCGGCGGCACAGCCGTCCGCCACACAGCGCCTCGCCGCCTATCGCGACCGCGTTGCGCGCCTTGAAGACCACGACGCGGTCGAGAACCTGCAGGCCATGTTCGGCTTCTATTTCGACAAGGGACTGTGGGGCGAGGCGGCCAGCCTGTTCGCGCGCAATGGCGAGTTCGAATATGGCCAGAGCGGCGTCTATGTCGGGCAGGACCGCATCCGTCGCGCGATGCTGCTGTTGGGTCCGGAGGGACTGGGCCAGGGCCACCTCAACAACCACATGATGCTGCAGCCGGTGATCTCGGTCGCACCCGATGGCCGCACGGCGAAGGGACGGTTCCAGGGACCGGTGCAGCTGGCCGAGCCGGGCCAGAACGGCATCTGGGGCGTGGGCATCTACGAAAACGAGTACGTGAAGGAAGGCGGCACGTGGAAGATCGCGAAGCTGCATTTCTATCCCACCGCGTTCACCGACTATGACCGCGGCTGGGCCCGCTCGCTGCTGCCGATGAAGGGACCCAGCGCGCTGTTCCCGCCCGATCGGCCGCCCACCGTGGTCTATCGCAGCATGCCGGGCAACTACATTCCGCCCTTCAGTTATCCGCATCCGGTGACCGGCGCGCCGCTGGACCGGTTGCCACAGGCTGCAGACAGTGTCACGGGAGCCGTGCGATGAAACATGCAACACAGATGCTGATGGCGGCCGTGCTGGCCGCCGCCACCTCGCCGGCGGCCCTCGCGCAGTCCGCCACCGAGCGCCTCGATGCACTGGAACGCCGCATCACCACGCTCGAAGACATGAATGCCATCGAGCGCCTGCAGCGCACCTATGGCTACTTCGTCGACAAGAGCCAGTGGACGCAGCTGGCCGACCTGTTCAGCGACGATGCCACGCTCGAGATCGGCGGCAAGGGCCTGTTCCTCGGCAAGTCGCGGGTCCTTGAATACATGCAGACCGCCTTCGGCCAGGACGGCGCGAAGGAGAACTCGCTGGCCAACCACATGCAGTTCCAGTCGATTCCCGACATCTCGGCCGATGGCACCACGGGCTGGATCCGCTCGCGCGCCTATGTCATGAGCTCGGGCGGCTGGGGCCTGCCGCTGTACGAGAACGAGTACCGCAAGGAAAACGGCGTGTGGAAGATGAGCCGCCTCACCGGTCCGTTCACGATGTACACCAACTGGGATGGCTGGGCGAAGAATGCGCTGAACAACACCTGGCCTGACAAGTTCGAGCCACCGCCGGATCTGCCGCCATCCACCATCTACCTGACCTATCCGGCCTACTACATCATCCCGTTCCATTACCCGAACCCGGTGACCGGCAATGTGTTCAAGCCGGATCGCGACGAGGTGGGCGCCTATGCCGCGCCGCCGGGCACGAAGCAGCAGATCGAGGCGCTGAAGATCGGCCGCATGGCCGATGGCTCGCAGCCACTGGCGGAGCCACCGCGCAACTGACCTCGAAGGGCCGGCAACGACGCCGCGGCTGCGCCCCGTCTGTTTCCCGGGGAGGGTGCGGCACGCTGCGTGCGGTCACCTCACGGCGGCCATCATCCGGCACCTGATGATGCGCCGCCGCCCGACGCAGCCGGCCGTGGTTCGCGCATCACCAGCACGATGCCGGCCAGGCACAGCCCGGCCAGCACCAGCCACGTCAGTGCGTACACCAGATGCGCATTGCGGAAGCGCACCACGGTCAGTCCGCCGCGCGGCATGGCGGCCGGATCCGCCCCGGCCTCTGCATCGATGAAGAACGGCGCGACTTCATGCAGACCGCGCGCGGCCGCGATTGCGGCCACGTCACGCGAGTACCAGCGGTCCTCGGCAGGCACATTGGCGCGCAGCACGCGGCCTTCAGGTTCCGGGCGACGCAGCAGTCCGGTGACGGTCACTTCCCCCTGCACCTGCCCGGCCCTGCGCGTCGCCGGCAGGCGCTGCTCCCGCGGCACGAAGCCGCGATTGACCAGCACCACGCCGTCACCGGTCTGCAACGGCGTGAGCACCCAGTACCCCTCGCCCAGCCCGGTGAGGGCATCGACCAGCGTCTCGTGCCCGTGCAGGAAATGACCGCGCGCCTGCACGCGGCGGTACTCGGCGTCGTGGAGGTCCAGCGCAGGCCAGGCGCTGCGCGGCGGCAAGCTGACCGGCGATGCATGGATGCGCGCCTCGACGCGCGCGATCAGGTCGCGCTTCCACGCCAGGCGGTCCACCTGCCACACGCCCAGTCCGCCAAACAGTAGAAGACCCAGCAGGCAGAGCGCGAGCAACCCGCGCCGCTTGCCGCGGCTCGCGGTCACGGCGGCTGGTTCACCGGCGCCTCGGGCGCCATCATGCCGGGCATCATGTTCAGGTTCAGGTGATACATGATCCACACCGAGCCTGCGATGGTGATCACCAGCAGCACCGCGGTGAACACATAGGCGATCAGCGTCCAGCCGCCCTGCGCGCGCGCATTCACATGCAGGAAGGCGCCGGTCTGCACCAGGATCTGCGCGATCGCCAGCGCCACCACCACGGCACTGGCCGTGCCGGCATGGGGAATTGCACCGGTCATCACGATCCAGAACGCCGCGACGGTGAGCAGCGCCGCGACACCGAATCCGAGCAGGTAGCCACGCAGCGTGTAGTGGCCACCATCCTGGAACTGGTCGTGCGCAACGGAGGCGGGCTCGTGGCGGCCGGCGGTCATCAGAGCATCCCCAGCAGGTAGACGAAGGTGAACACGCCGATCCAGATCACGTCGAGGAAGTGCCAGAACATGCTCAGGCACAGCAGTCGGCGCCGGTTCTCCGGATGCAGGCCGCGCTGCTGCAGCTGCACCAGCATCACCGCGATCCAGATCACGCCGAAGGTCACATGCAGGCCATGCGTGCCCACCAGCGTGAAGAAGGCCGACAGGTAGCCACTGCGCTGCGGCGTGGCGCCATGCGCGGCCATCTCGAAGAATTCATAGAGCTCGATGCCTACGAATGCAGCGCCCAGCAGGCCGGTGACCAGCAGCCACAGCCGCGTGGCACCGAGGTTGCCGTTCTGCATCGCGATCATCGACAGCCCGCAGGTCAGCGCCGACACCAGCAGGATGCCGGTATTCACCGCCACCAGCCCCAGGTTGAACAGTTCCTGCGGCGTGGGACCGCCGGCGAAGCTGGAGCTGAGCACGCCAAAGGTGGCGAAGATGGCCGCGAAAAGCAGCGCATCGCTCATCAGGTAGATCCAGAAACCCAGCAGCGTGCCGCTGTCGTGGACGACGCCTTCCTCTTCGTCCACCTGGTAGAACTGCAGCGGCGCGTCCTGCGCCCGGGCGGCGGCACTGGTGTGCATCGTCATGCCCTTGCCGCCGCTTCGGTGCGCGCGACCTCTTCGGCCGGCACGTGGTAGTCGCGGTTGTAATTGAAGGTGTGCAGGATGGAAACCGCGATCAGCGCCGCGAAGGAAAGCGCGGCCAGCCACCACATGTACCAGACCATCGCGAAGCCCAGCACCAGCGCAATGCCCGACAGGATCACCCCGGTGCCGGTGTTGCGCGGCATGTGGATGGGACGGAAGCCGCTCGCGGGCTGCTTCGCGCCGCGGCTTTTCATGTCATACCAGGCGTCGAGGTCGTGCACCACGGGCGTGAAGGCGAAGTTGTAGGAAGGCGGCGGCGAGCTGGTGGCCCACTCCAGCGTTCGGCCATCCCAGGGATCGCCGGTGGTGTCGCGCAGCGCATGGCGATTGCGGATGCTGACCATGATCTGGATCACGAAGGCTAGGATGCCCACCACGATGATCACGACACCCACCGCCGCGATCAGGAACCAGATGCGCAGTTCAGGGTCGTCGAAATGCCGCACGCGCCGCGTGGTGCCCATCAGGCCCACCACGTAGATGGGCGTCCAGGCCACCCAGTAGCCGACCACCCAGCCCCAGAAGGTGACC
>CAYQJU010000085.1:0-11803 GCA_964417875.1 uncultured Steroidobacteraceae bacterium | reverse complement strand
CGAGCGCGAGGCGCCCCTGGCTGGAATCCTCGCAGGCGAGGCAGCGCCGCGCCGATGGCGCATAGCGGTCGATGACGATCAGGCCGGTGCAGTCGGTGCACGGCGCGGCGCGCAGTTCATCGCCGCGCGCCAGCGCCAGTACCAGGAACACCGCGTGCTCGAAGCTGATGCGCGCATCGGGCACCAGCCGGCGATAGGTTTCGAAGGCCGCACAAAGTGCCTCGCCGCGGCTCATGCCCGGCATGGCGCGCGTGGCATCGACCACCTGGCTGAGCGGCACCACGCCAAGCAGGTAGCAGACGCTGGCCAGCAGCGCGGTTTCCTGCCGCATCTCGGGCGTGCGCACGAAATAGCCGGTCTGCTGCGGCGACTTGCCGCGATGGCGCACCGGCGCCCGGCCGTCGAACAGGTAGCCCCGATAGAGCTTGCGGATGCGGTCGTCGCTGAGGCCGGTCCATGTGCGGATGGTGCGCGTGCGTGCCTCATGCTGGATGAAACGCAGCGCCAGGTCGTGGCGCTGGCGATCGCGGTCATAGCGGTTTTCGTGCTGTTTCATGCTGGCTTCCCTGCTTTCCTGATGGATGTGCTAAAAATGCGGAAAATCAAAATTGGGAAATTTTTCCCAATTTTAAATATTCCACAAATAAGCCTGGTACGGGAATATCTGTCCCGAACAGGGAGTTTTCAGCTCTTTCTTGCAAGGCGTGGCATGGCTATCCAGATTGCGGATTCCTTTCGGCAGTGGCAGGGCGGCAGGTGGCTTTCAGACGGATCCCTTGATGCCGTGGCCGATCTCAACCTGCAATGCATCGACCTGCTGGCGGCCATGGCCGCCGCCGACACCCGTCACTGTCCGGCGCTGTTCGCGGGCCAGTCCGCGCTGTGGCACGACCTGCCGCAGCGGGCACGGGAACATCTCGCCGCCTCGCCATGGCTGCTGGTCGATGCCGGCTTCGACGACCTGCCGCGCTGGCGCTGCCCTGAGCAGCGCGCCGTGCACGACCTGCCCGTGCAGTACGCCGAGCCGGTGTTCGTCGGCGACGGCGTGGGTGATTTCATCCGCCAGGTGCTGATGATGGGCTGGCACCTGGCGCGCGCCGAACGGCAGCTGGCGCGCGTGGTGCTGGGCATGTCCGCCGCCTGCGCCGAACGCATTGGCCAGCTGCGCCTCCAGGACCTCTACTGGCTGGCATCACACCGTCCTGGCTGGGTGCGGCCGCGCTGGGAGCGCCAGCCACAGGTGTGGCGTCATCTGCTGTTGGCGGCGCGCAATCCGGCACGTTCCTCGCTCACCCAGGTCGGCCTGCGTGGCATCCAGCTGATGGCCTCCGGGGTGCTGACCACCGCCGGGCATCCGCTGCCCCGGCCGCGCCGCTGAGCGCGAACCGGCCTGTTGCCGCAGAAACAAGATGCGGCTATCCTTTCTGCAGAAAGGAGGTCGCATGACTGCGCAGCAACGACCCGGCAAGGAACCCGATCCGGCTGCCACCCTCAGCAAGGCGGTGGTGCGCTCGGCCGACTTTCTCGGCCTGAGCCAGACGGCGCTGGCCGAGGTGCTGGGGGTCAGTGGCGCCACGGTGTCGCGCCTTGTCGGTGGCACCTACCGGCTGGCACCCGCGCGGCGTCGCGAATGGGAGTTCGCGCTGCTGTTCGTGCGTCTGTACCGCTCGCTGGCCGCGCTGGTCGGCAATGAAGCCGATGCGCGCACCTGGCTGCGCCACGACAACCTCGCCCTGGGTGCACGGCCGGTCGACCTGATCGGCGGCGCCGAAGGACTGGTGCGTGTCCTCCACTACCTGGACGCCAGCCGCTCTCGCCTCTGAGTCCCGCCGCTGGCGCGCGGCGCTGTGGCGGGCGGTGGAATCCCAGCACCGCGCGGCCACGCTGCGCCTGGTCGACACGCTCGAGGAACAGGCGCAGCTCGAACGCCTGCTCGAAGACAGCAAGCCGCCGCTGCCTGCGCCTGCTGCCGGCCTGCACTATCTGCTGGCAACGCCATTCCGCTACCCGCCGCGGCATCCCGGCGGCTCGCGCTTTCGCAGCGCCACTGACCCGGGCGTGTTCTATGGCGCGGCCGAGGTCCGCACCGCCTGCGCCGAGCTGGGCTACTGGCGCTGGCGCTTCCTGGTCGACAGTCCCGCGCTGCAGGCCCTGGCGCCGGTGCCGCATACGCTGTTTCGTTGCCGTGTCGACGGCACGGGCCTCGACCTGCGCACCGCGCCGCTGTCGAGCGATGCCGCGCTGTGGACCGCGCGCGATGACTACACGCATTGCCAGCAGCTCGGCATGCAGGCGCGCGCGGCGGACATCGCGATGATCCGCTACCGCTCGGTGCGCGATCCGCGCGGAGGCGCCTGCACCGCCGTGCTGACGCCGGCCGCATTCAGCGCGCCACCGGACTCGGAACAGTCCTGGCATCTGTCGGTCACGCGACAGCGCGTGACCTGGCAGCGCGATTCGGTGCTGCATCCGCAGGGTTTCGAGTTCACGGCAGATTGGGGCTAGACTTCGCCTTCCAAAAAAAGGGCTTCTCACAAGGCCCGCAAGGAGCAGACATGAAGCCACTACGCAGCCCTTCCATCACCCGCCTCGGCGCAGCCCTGCTGGCCGGTTCATTGCTGGCCGTGAGCGCCTGTTCAGATCGCGCGGAATCAACCGACGCCTCGCAGGCCACGGCGCAGGCGCAGGCCGGAGAAGGCCTGGCCGAGGTAGTCGCCGGCACCCATCGTTCCGAAGCCAACCGGGCCCGCGACGCCCATCGCCATCCGGTCGAGACGCTGACCTTCTTCGGCATCCGCCCCGACATGACGGTGGTGGAGCTGTGGCCGTTCGGCGGCTGGTACACCGAGGTGCTGGCGCCCTACCTGCGCGACAACGGCACCTATTACGCCGCCGGGATGGATCCGGCCACCGCCAGCGCGCAGGAGATGCGCTATAACGAAGGCCTCAACACATTGCTGGCGTCGAACCCCGATCTCTATTCCAGCGTACAGGTGACGGCGCTGGGCAAGGGCAATGGCAACATCGCGCCCGAGGGTTCGGCGGATCTGGTCGTGTCGTTCCGCAATGTGCACAACTGGGTGTGGGCCGACATGGATGAAGAAGTCTGGGCGGCCGCGTTCCGTGCGCTGAAGCCGGGCGGAGTCTTCGGCGTGGTCGAACACCGGCATGCCGATCCCAGCTTCGCTCCCACCACGCCCGGCCAGGCCTATGTGGGCGAGCAGTGGCTGATCGACCAGATCGAGGCGGCCGGCTTCAGGTTCGATGCCAGCTCCGACATCAACAACAACCCGCGCGATACGAGGGATCATCCGCGTGGCGTGTGGACGCTGCCACCCAGCTTCGCCGGAGTCACCGATGCCGATCGCGCCACATACGAAGCCATCGGCGAGAGCGACCGCTTCACGCTGCGTTTCGTGAAGCCGGCAACGCCCTGACCGCAGCGACCCACTGACAGGATCGATTGATGAGCCTGCAGCCCTTCCATCTCGCCGTGCCGGTGGCAGACCTCGCCGAGGCACGTGCGTTCTATGGCGGGCTGCTCGGCTGCGCGGAAGGTCGCAGTTCCGCCGAGTGGGTCGACTTCGATTTCTTCGGCCACCAGCTGGTGGCACACCTGGATGCCGGCGCCGCCGCGCGCCGCGCCGTGCACAACGAGGTGGATGGCCGGCACGTGCCGGTGCCGCACTTCGGCGTGGTGCTGGAATGGAATGCCTGGCATGCGCTGGTCGATCGCCTGCGCGCCGCCGGCACCTTCTTCGGCATCGAGCCCGGCATCCGCTTTGCGGGACAGGTGGGCGAGCAGGCCACGATGTTCTTCCAGGACCCCAGCGGCAATGCGCTGGAGTTCAAGAGCTTCCGCGACCCCAGCCAGCTGTTCGCGAAATAGGACGACGCCGCGATGCGACCGCGGCCCATTGAACCCTGCAGCGGCGGCCTCAATACACGGTCGATGCAACAGCCCGCAGTGGTCTTCCGGTCCGCAGGCCATCGTGCCTGCGAGGAGCGGGCGTTCGTGCTCACCGCGGTGGGCATCGAAAGCCAGGTGCTGCCCGTCGAGGACGGGTTCGCGCTGGTGGTGCAGCAGCCGCTGCGCGAGCACGCCCTGCATCATCTGTGGCAATACGAACAGGAGCGCATCCGCAAGCCGGCGCCCGAGGCGCGCTTCTCGCCGCGGCCACGCGCCTGGATCGGGTCGCTGGTCTATGCGCTGGTGCTGCTGCTGCCGCCCTTCGCGCTGGCACAGGGCTGGCTGCGGACCGATCCCTACCTGGCCGCGACGCTCGATCCGCCGCTGATCCGCGCCGGGGAATGGTGGCGCGCGTTCACCGCGCTGACGCTGCACTGGGATGCCGCGCACCTGCTGGGCAACCTCGGCGGCGGGGCATTGCTGGGATATTCCGCCGCGCAGGTGTGGGGCAATGCGCGGGCCTGGCTTCTGATCCTCGTCGCGGCCACCGCGGCGAATTTCGTCGAGGCCTGGGTGGGCATGCCGAACTACGTGTCGGCGGGCGCATCGACGGCCGTGTTTGCCGCGCTGGGCCTGGTGACCGCGTTTGCATGGCGCACCCGCCGGCAGCGCTTCGGCAATCCTCTGGCGCGATGGGGTCCGCTGGTGGCGGGCGTTGCGATGCTGGGTTTCTTCGGTGCCGGTTCAAACGTGCCGGTGGCAGGATTGCCGGCGCCGGACCTGCTGCCTTTCGACGATGGCGGCTCCACCAATGTTCTGGCGCATCTTCTGGGCTTCGTCTGTGGTGCGCTGACCGGTGCGATGGCCGCGGCACCGCGCGGGGCGCTGCTCATCGAGCGGATTCCGGCCTGGATTGCCGCAGCCGTTCCGCCGGCTGCACTGCTTGTGGCGTGGGGTATCGCGCAATAGCTTGCCCGCCGCGGCAGCGCCGCTCAACCTGACAGGATATTAACCTGCTGCTGCGCAAAGCGAACCTTGTAGTCCTGCCGTTCACCTTCGTCAGGCAGGCTGGCGCAGAAACGTATTCAAGGTTAGTTTGCTTGGCATGGGGTTTCGAGTCAGGCAGTTCCGCCGGCAGCTCGGCCTGGCTTCTGCCTTGGCCTTTTGCGCGCTGTTGTCCGGCGCAGTGGCGGGCAACGGCAACGATGGCCGTGAATTGCCGCCCCCCGAGCGCGAGTTCCGTTTCGCGCGCCTCGCCTACAACGGCAACTTCATGTCCGGCGGGTTCCGTGGCGCCAACTCCTGGCTCACCGACGCGCTCGATGCCGAATACCACCTGCTGCAGGGCATCCGCCGCCTGACGCGCATCGATGCCATCGATCCGACCAGCCGCGAGTTCCGCCTCACACGCCTGAATCCGGAAGATCCGCTGCGCGACGAGGCCATTGCGCTTTCCGCCGACAGTCCCGAGCTCTACCAGTTTCCCTTCCTCTATGCGGTGGAAGTGGGCCGCTGGCATTTCGATGAGACCGAAGCTGCGGCACTGCGCGAATACCTGGAGCGCGGCGGCTTCCTGATGGTGGACGACTTCCACGGCAGCCTGCAGTGGGAAGGCTTCATGGAATCCATGCAGCGAATCTTTCCCGACCGCGAAGTGGTCGACATCCCGCCAGAACACGAAGTCTTCCATGTGCTCTACGACCTGAACCACAAGGAACAGATCCCCGGCATCTATGCGGTGATGCAGGGCCTGACCTATGAGGACGATGGTTACGAGCCGCATTGGCGCGGCGTCTTCGACGACCACGGCCGGCTGATGGTCGCCATCAATTTCAACATGGACCTGGGCGATGCCTGGGAGCATGCGGACGATCCTGAGTATCGTCAGCATCTGACCGCGCTGGCCTACCGCTTCGCAGTCAGTTATGCGCTTTACGCAATGACGCACTAGAAGGGGCAATGCTCGAATTCCTGCTGGGTCACTCGGTCTGGGCGTTCCGCAGCGGCGAGCTGGGCTTTGCGCGCGGCTGGCCGTTGTGGATGCTGGGCCTGCTGCTGCTGGCGGGCATCGCCGCGATCGCATTCACGCTGCTGCGCCGGCAGCTCTCCTGGCCGCGCGCGCTGACGCTGGGGTTCCTGCAGGCGGCGTTCCTCGCGCTGCTGCTGCTGCTGCTGTGGCGACCGGTGCTGAACGTCGAGCAGATCAAGGACCGCGAGAACGTGGTCGCGGTGCTGGTGGATGATTCCGGCAGCATGAATGTGGCCGCAACGCCCGACGCGCCGACGCGGCGCGAGCAGGCGGTGGCGGCGCTGGGCGATGGTGTGCTCGATGCCATCGGCGAGCGTTCGGACCTGCGGATGTTCAGCTTCTCCGATCGCCCGATGCCGGTGGATTCGCTGGATGCGCTGCCCGGCGGCGCGGCCACCACGCGCATCGGCGATGCACTCGATACCGTCACGCAGATGGCCGCCAGCATTCCGGTGGCCGCGGTGGTGCTGGTCAGTGATGGCGCCGACACGGCCAACACGCTGAGCGAGGCCGCGCTGGCCCGGCTGGCGGCCACCGGCATCCCCATCCACACCGTGGGCGTGGGTCCGGAGCAGCCGGAGAATGACCTGGAGATCGAGCAGCTGGCGGTGCCGGCATCGGCGATGGCCAATGCCACCGTGCGCGCCACGGTGTCGATCCGCCACCAGCGGCAGCGCAACGGGCGCGTGCGCGTGCATTCGGCCGGCAAGCTGATCGCCGCGGAGGATGTGACCTTCTCCGACCAGGCCGGCCTCACCACCGTCAGCATCGAATTTCCGGCCGGCGATGCCGGCGTGCGCGATCTGACCGTCAGCGTCGATGCCGCGGACGGTGAGACGCAGCTGGCCAACAACGAGCGCCGCGCGGTGATGGAAGTGGACGGCCGGCGCCGCGCGGCGGTCTATGTCGAGGGCGAGCCGCGCTGGGAATACAAGTTCATCCGCCGTGCGCTGGAAGGCGATGCCAGCCTGCGCCTGGCCAGTGCGGTGCGCGCCACGCCGAACCGCTATTACCGGCAGGGGCTGACTTCCGGCGCCGAGCTGGAGAACGGCTTCCCGTCCACGCGCGAGGAACTGTTTGAATACGACGCGGTGATCATCGGCAGCCTCGAGGCCGCCGAGCTGTCCAATGAGCAGCACGAATGGCTGCGCGATTTCGTCGACCAGCGTGGTGGCTCGCTGCTGATGCTGGCCGGGCGCGATGGCCTGGGCGATGGCGGCTGGAGCCGCGTGCCGATCGCGCCGCTGCTGCCGGCGAAGCTGCCCGGCGGTTCCTCGCACACCTATGGGCGCATCGCCAGCACCGCGCAGCTCACCGACTATGGCCGCGAATCCATCATCGGCCGCCTCGATTCGGACACCGAGGCCAACGAGACGGCCTGGCAGGAACTGCCGGTGCTGGCCGACTACCAGGAGATCGGCGAGCTGCGTCCCGCCGCCATCGTGCTGCTGGAAGCCGCATCGGGCAGCGGCGAGCGCGCACGTTCGATGCCGCTGCTGGCCACGCAGCGCTATGGCCGTGGCTCCACGTGGCTGATGGCCACCGCCACCACCTGGCGCTGGCAGATGCAGATGCCGCTGGAAGACCAGAAGCACGAGACCTTCTGGCGGCAGCTGGCCTATGCGCTGGCGTCTTCGTCGCCCTCGCCGCTGTCGCTGCAGCCCGAGCGCGCGGTGTATGAGGATGACACCGCCGTCACGCTCGAGGCCGAGGTGCTGGGCAAGGATTACCAGCCGCTGCAGGATGTGGAGATCGACGTGCAGGCCACCTCCGATACCGGCATGAGCGTGCCGGTGCGACTGGAGGCTTCCGGGCGCGGGGATGGCCGCCACACCGTGGCGCTCGATGCCCGCGCGCCGGGCATGTACCGCGTGGAACTCACGGCCACCCGCGGCGATGAACAGGTCGGTCGCGCCGTGGCGCACCTGCGCCGTGCCGATGGCGTGCTCGAGCAGTTCTCATCGTGGCAGCACCGGCCCATGCTCGAGCGCATCGCCCGCACCACCGATGCACGCTACTGGACACTCAATGATCTTTCCGGCCTGCCCGAGGCCATCCGCTATTCGCGCGCCGGCGTGGTCGAGCGCCAGACGCTGGACCTGTGGAACATGCCGCTAGCCTTCCTGCTGCTGCTGATGCTCAAGGGCGGCGAGTGGCTGCTGCGGCGGCACTGGAGGCGCCTGTGAAGCCCGTTGCAGCAAGGGTGTTCGTCACCGCGGTGGCAGTTTGCATGACCTGCGCCGCATCTGCCGCCACGCGGGTGCTGGTGGTGTCGGGCATCGGCGGCGAGCCGCAATATGACGAGCGCTTCGCACAGTGGAGCGAGCAGGTGGCGCGCGCTTCGGCCACAGCCACCGGCGATGCAGAGCAGGTGCAGCGGCTGTCCGGCAAGGACGCGCGGCGCGAGCAGATCCAGGCGGCGCTGCGCAAGGCCGCCGGGGAACTGGGCGCCGGCGACCAGTTCGTGCTGGTGCTGCTGGGCCATGGCACCTATGACGGCAGCGAATACCGCATCAACATCGACGGGCCGGACCTCACCGGCACGGAACTCGGCGCGCTGCTCGATCGCATTCCCGCGCAGCAGCTGGTTGTCAACGCCACCAGCGCCAGCGGTGCGCTGGCCGACAAGCTGGTCAACGACCGGCGGGTGGTGATCACTGCGACGCGATCCGGTGGCGAGCGCAATGCCACGCGTTTCGGTGGCTTCTGGGCCGAGGCGCTGCAGAGCGATGCCGCCGACGTCGACAAGGACGGCAATGTCACCGCGCGCGAGGCCTATGACTATGCCGTGCGCCGCGTGGCCGATGCATTCAAGTCCGACAATGCCATCCTCACCGAACGCGCGCGCATCGAAGGGCGCGAGCCGTCGCGCTTCGTGGTGTCGCGCCTGGGACCTGCGGCGATGTTCGCCAGCGATTCGCAGCTGATGGCGCTGCGCACCGAGCAGGACGCCATCATCGAACGCCTCGAGGGCTTCAAGGCGCAGAAGGCGAGCCTGCCGGAGGACGACTACTACGCCCGCATCGAGCCGGTGCTGCTGGAGCTGGCGCGCGTCGGGGTGCGCATCGATGCGCGCTTTGCCGCGCTGGGCGTGAACGTGGAGGAGGCTGAACATGCGACGCCATGAGCTGCTGCTCGTCATCGGCCTGGGCGTGGCGATGCTGGCCGGCGGCACCGCGGCCGCGCGCGACATCGACTATGACCCGCGCCGTGCGCCGGCGCTGCGTCGCTGCGACGATCCGGCCCATCGCGGCCGCGTCGAGCAGGCGCGCGAGTGCTATGGCGCGCTGCTGCGGAGCACCGATGCGCTGGTGCGCGCCGAGGCGCTGTTCGCGCTCGATGACCTGCGCGCCGCGAATGACACCTTCCGCGAGGCCGTGGCCGCCAACGAGAATGCCGTGCTGCCGCGCCTGCGCTGGGGCCGCATGTTCATCGCCGCCGGCCAGTTCAACGAGGCGGTGGGACTGTTCAACGAGGTGCTCGAGGATGCGCCCGAGGACGTCGGCGCGCGCCTGGCGATGGCGCGGCTGGGCATGGCGCGTTTCGATGGCGATGTGGCCGAGGACATCCGCGTGCTGCTGGCCGGGGACCCGGCGCTGGTCGAGGCGCACCTGATCGACGCCAGCATCGCCATCGAGCGTGGCCGTTACGACGAGGCCGTGCGCGCCGCGAACCGTGCGCGCGAACTGGCGGCTGAGCAGGACCTGCCACCGCTGGAGGCGCTGACCTTGCTGGCCGCCGTCGAGGTGATGCGCAACCGCGATCCGGACGCGTTGGTGCGCCAGACGCTGGACTACAACCCGCGCTATGGCAGCCTGTTCGAGACACTGGGTCATTTCGAGGTGATGCGCCGCCGCTATCGCGAGGCCAATGTCTGGCTGCAGCGCGCCGCCGATGTGCAGCCGGAGCTGTGGTCGGCGCGCCGCGAGCTGGGCCTGAACCTGATGCGCCTGGGCCGCATCGACGAGGCCCGCAGTCACCTGGTGGCGTCCTATGAAGGCGATCCGTTCAATGTGGTCACCGCCAACACGCTGACGCTGATCGATTCGCTCGACAACTACGATTTCATCCGCCTGGAGGACCCGGACCTGGTCCTGCAGCTGCACAAGGGCGAGTCGGCGGCGCTGCGTCCCTATGTGGCGCAGATCGCGCGCGACAGCATCGAATCATTCTCGCGCCGCTATGGCTACACGCCGGATGCGCCGATCACCATCGAGCTGTACCGCGAGCATGGCGACTTCGAGGTGCGCACCGCCGGCCTCACCGGCATCGGCCTGCTCGGCGTCACCTTCGGGCACCTGGTGGCGATGGACAGCCCTTCCGGCCAGCGTCGCGGCGACTTCCACTGGGGCAGCGTGCTGTGGCACGAGATGGCGCATGTGTTCACGCTGTCGGCCACGGGTCATCGCGTGCCGCGCTGGCTCAGCGAGGGTCTTTCCGTCTATGAGGAATGGACCAGCGGTCCCACGCCGGGCGTGGCGGTGACCACGCGCGCGCTGGATGCATTCAAGGATGGCTACTTCCTGCCGGTGGCCTCGATCGACCAGGGCTTCATGCGCCCGACCTACGAGGGGCAGGTGCAGGTGTCCTATGAACAGGCCGGCCTGATGTGCCTGTTCGCTGCCGAACGCTTCGGTTTCCCGAAGGTGGCTGAATACCTGCGCTCGTTCAATGATCCTGCCGTGACCACCGCCAGCGGCATCCAGGCCGTGTTCGAGGTGACGCCGGAGGAATTCGACGCGGAATTCAAGGCCTTCATGGAGCAGCGCTTCGCGCCCTACCTGAAGGATCCTTCCCGCTGGCCCGAACTGCTGCGCCGGGCACACACCATGCTCGAGTCGCGCAACTGGTCCGCGGCGCGCGAGGCCGCGCAGGCCGCGATCGCGATGCTGCCGGAGTTCACCAGCTCGGGTAACGCCTACGAAGTGCTGGCAGCCGCCGAAGAAGGTGCCGGCAACACCGCGGCGGCCATTGCCGCGCTGCAGGCCTGGCGCGCGGCCGGCGGCTGGAATCCCACCGGCATGCGCAAGCTTGGCGACCTGCTGCTGGCCGGGAAGCGCAATACCGAAGCCGCCGAGGTGCTGGCGGCGCTGAACTGGTCCGATCCGCTGGTGCCCGATGACCACGACCGGCTGGGCCGCCTGCTGATCGAACAGCAGCGCGGTGCCGAGGCCGTGCGTGAATATGAAGTGCTGCTGGCCCTGCAGCCGCTCGACACCGCAGCCGCGAACTACGGCATGGCGCGCGCGCTGCAGCTGACCGGCGAGCCGGCGCGCGCCCGGCGCCACCTGCTGCAATCACTCGAGACCGCACCGAATTACCGACCCGCCCAACGGCTGCTGCTGGAAATGACTGGAGAGCGCACACCATGATCGAAACCGCGAGCCCCACCCAGGACACCCGCGACCTGGTCGAACGATTCGGTACCACTTTCGGCGCGATCCGCCGCGAGGTGCGCAAGCTGATCGTCGGCCAGGACGCGGTGGTCGAGCAGCTGCTGATCACGTTGCTGGTGGGCGGCCACTGCCTGATCACCGGACTGCCCGGCACGGCCAAGACGCTGCTGGTGCGCACGCTGGCGCAGGCACTGGGCCTCTCTTTCAAGCGCATCCAGTTCACCCCCGACCTGATGCCCACCGACATCACCGGCACCGACATCCTCGAAGAGGACCAGAACACCGGCAAGCGCACCTGGACCTTCGTGCCCGGGCCGCTGTTCGCCAATGTGCTGCTGGCGGACGAGATCAACCGAACGCCGCCGAAGACGCAGTCGGCGCTGCTCGAGGCCATGCAGGAACTGTCGGTCACCGTGCGCGGCAACACGCGGCGCATCGAGCCGCCGTTCTTCGTGCTGGCGACGCAGA
>CAYQJU010000084.1:0-11981 GCA_964417875.1 uncultured Steroidobacteraceae bacterium | reverse complement strand
GTGAACTACCAGCATCATGCGCCCATCAAGGCGCCCGTGGCGGTCTGACATGGCACGCGTAAAGATCAACGACACCGGCAAACCGGACAGCGAATGGATCGTCGTGCGCCACTCGCCAGTGCATGGCTATGGCTGCTTCGCCCGCAAGTTCATTCCCAAGGGCACGCGCATCATCGAATACCTGGGCGAGCGGCTCTCGCACAAGGATGCCGACAAGCGCTATGAAGATGCGGACCCGGACGACAACCACACATTCCTGTTCATTGCCGACCGCCGCACGGTGATCGACGCCACCCGCGGTGGCAACGAGTCGCGCTTCATCAATCACAGCTGCGATGGCAACTGCACCTCCGAGACCGAGAAGGGGCGGGTGTTCATCGAGTCCATCAAGGACATCCAGAAGGGCGAGGAGCTGGGTTACGACTACCAGATCCCGCGCGACAAGGAAGATCCGCCGGATGTCGACAAGACCTATGCCTGCCGCTGCGGCTCGCCCAAGTGCCGCGGCAGCATGCTGTGGCCGCCGATGAAGAAAAAGAAGGCGAAGAAGAAGGCCGGGAAGAAGACGGCTGCGAAGAAGACAGCGAAGAAGTCCGGCCGCAAGTCGAAGCAGGTGGCGAAGAACGCCGGGGGTTCGAGGAAGACGGCTTCCAGGTCGAAGTCGAAGACCAGGGCAAAGACCAAGGCGAAGACCGGGGCAAAGACCAGGGCGAAGTCGAATGCGAAGTCGTCAGCCGCGCGGGCAAAGGCAGGGCGCAGGACGAAGACTGCGAAGTCGAAGTCCCGCGCGAAGAAGTCCTCGGCCGGCGGCCGGTAGGTGACCACGCTGCTGTCAGCGGTGTTTGCCGCGTCCGACAACGATGTGATCGGACTCGACAATGCCTTGCCCTGGCATCTGCCGGCCGAGCTGGCCTATTTCAAGCGCATCACGATGGGCAAGCCCATCCTGATGGGCCGGCGGACCTACCAGTCCATCGGCCGGCCGCTGCCCGGACGCCGGAACATCGTGATGTCGCGCAGCGGCTTTACGGCGCCTGGAGTCGAGACCGTGGCTTCCGTCGACGAGGCGCTGCGCCTCGTCGACGGTGAGCCGGAACTGGCAAACATCGGCGGCGCGGAGGTGCTGCGAGCGGCGCTGCCGCGCACGGGCCGCATCTACCTCACGCGTGTGCATGGCACATTCGAAGGCGACACCTTCCTGCCGCCGTTGCCACCGGACCAGTGGCAGGAAGTTTCCCGCGATGCGCGCGCTGCCGACGAGCGCAACCCGTATGCGATGACCTTTCTGGTGCTGGAGCGGGTCAGGCCTGCCTGACAGCCGGTCGATGACCTGCGCCCTTGGGGGTCGCAGTCCAGCGTGGTTTCAATCCAGCGGCTTTGGCGCGCCGAGGCTGCCGCGGCTGTAGTAACCCGAGCGGTCGAAGCAGCAGACGCGCCGCTTGCCCTTCTCCAGCATGTGGCAGGCCGCGATCACACGGCGTGCACGGGTTTCTGCCTGCTTCGCGGAAGTCAGCCACTGGATCCAGTCACGGCGCGCAGCCGGCGTGATGACGGACCACAGCCGTCCGGCGGCTGTCGAGGCGGCCAGCGCCTTGCGCAGGTCGGCAGGCACCGCCGGCTCCAGCTGTTTCGCCGCGGCGCGGATTGCGAGCGTGACGGTGTCCCCCGGCGATGCGCCGGCCGCCTCACGCAGCGCACGCGGAACCTTCAGCCAATGACCCTTCCGTCCGTCGGGTTCGGCATTGGCACGGAAAGGCTGGCCGTTGATCGTGCCCTCAACGGTGGTGACGCCACGGCTGGGCAGCCGCCTGCTGGCCGCGTCGGGCAGCAACAGGAAGGTCCAGGATGCATTCTTAGGTGCGTCGGCTGGTCGATGCAGCGTGGCCGTGAAGCGGATGGCGGAGGCTGGGGTCATGCGCGACCGCCGGGCTCGCGGCATCGGTCGCGCAGCGGCTGGATTGTCCGCCATGACCGGCGCGCGCTCATGGATGGCGATACACGGGAGTGGGCAGGCCTTTCATGCGTGCCTTCAGCTGCAGGGCCAGGTGCAGGGCGCGGGACCGGCATCTAGCTGCCGCTGCCGTCCGGCTGCAGCGTGGCGCGCACCGCCTCGGCTGCGGCCTTGCCGAACAGCGTGGCATCGTTGCTGACCATCACCAGCCGGTAGCCCAGGTCCAGGTACTGGCGCGCCTCGGCCGGCGAGCCGGCGGCGATGCCGGAGAGGATGCCGGCATCCTGCGTCACCTTCAGCACACGTCGCACCAGCTGCTGCACGCCGGCATCGGCCGGCGGCTTGCCACTGGAAAGGAACAGGTCGCCGAGCCCGACGAACAGGCCATTCACATGCTTCAGCTGCGCGAAGCCTGCTGCTGCCTCGAGCGTCGCCCGGTCCTCCAGCTGCACCATGCGCAGGCACTGCTCGTCGCCGCGCTGCAGGTAGTCGGCCATCGGCATCAGCGACCATCGCCCGGCGCGCGAGGTGAATCCCAGGCCGCGCTCGCCGGCCGGCGCGAACACCATGCGGGTGGTGATCGCGTCGGCGACCTCGGTGCTGGTGATGCGCGGCACCAGCAGGCCATCGGCGCCGCCATCCAGCAGCGGCTGGATCGGCGAGCCCAGGTGATCGGGCAGGCGCACCAGTGCCGCCATGCCCATGCGCTGGCTGGCGAAGATCAGCTCATAGGCGCGATCCAGCGCCAGCGGCGCATGTTCCATGTCGATCACGACGAAGTCGAAGCCGGCATGCGCCAGCATCTCGATGGTCTCGAGCGAGGGGATCTTCGCCCAGGTGCCGAGCAAGCCGCGCGGCCCGGAACGTGCCCGGTCCATGAATCCCTGCGTCGACACCATGCGGCCCCCGGATCACTGTGGATGGCGCCGATGGTATGTCAGGCGCGGTGGCCGGTGCTTGCAGCCAGCGGCACGGTGGAGCGCAGTGGATCCTGGCGAGCTTGCCGGTAGTCCTTCACACCGCGGCAGGTTGGGGCAATCGCTCCAGCACCAGCTGGTTTGCCAGTGCCCAGTCGATGCCGGCGTCGGCGAGGCGCGCGCCCGGCAGTGCCTGCGGCACCAGCGCCTCCAGGATCTCCTGCTGGATGCGCCCGCGTTCCAGCGCCCGCGAATAGGGGATGTCATCGTGGAACATCACCATCGCATAGCGCGGGATGAAACGGCGCGGATGCCGCCGCTCCAGCGCCAGCTCCAGCTCGCGATGCAGGTGATGGCGCGGATCGAGCACCTCGTCGCGCATCTCCAGGTAGTTTTCGAGCGACATCGCCGAGATGGCATCAGCGTCCGCGCGCCGCTGCGCATTGAAGCGCGCGAACGGCGCTGCGGCGCCATCGGCGAGCAGTGCATCGAGCACGCGGCAGTCCTCCAGCGCGCAGTTCAGTCCCTGGCCGTGGAAGGGCACCATGGCATGCGCGGCATCGCCGACCAGCAGGATGCGCTCATCGAGGTTCCATGGGGTACAGCGCACGGTGCCGAGGATGCCCTGGCGATGGGCGCGGAACTGTCCGGCCAGGTCCGGGATCAGCGCCGGCACATCCGGAAACTCGCGTGCGAAGAATTCTTGCACGGCCTGCGCGTCGGACAGCGCTTCGAAACTCAGGGCGCCGGTGCGCGGCATGAACAGCGTGGCGGTGAAGCTCTGGTCCGCGTTGGGCAGCGCGATCAGCATGTGCCCGCGCCGCGGCCAGATGTGCAGCGCCTCGCGTACCGCCAGTGCGCTGCGGCCGCCTTGCGCCGGGATCAGCAGTTCCTTGTAGTCGTGGTCCAGCAGGTCGTTGCTGGCCTGCACATGCCCGGCCGCTGCCAGCGCCTTGCGCATCGCGGAGCCTGCGCCGTCGGCCGCGATCACGCGATCGGCATCGATGCGGCGTTGTTGTCCCGTGCCTTCATGCTGCACCAGCGGACGGCCCTCGCCATCCAGTCCGATGCACCGCTGGCTGAAATGCAGCTCGATGCCGGCCTGCTGCCCGGCATGGATGATCAGCTGGCGCGTGAGTTCGGCGCGCGAGATCGACTGGTTCACCTCGCCCGGGTTCTGGCCATAGGGACTGCCGGCCTCGCTGCCATCCTGCAGATGCAGCTGCCGGCCGGGCATCGGAACCTGGTGCACACGCAGTGATTCCAGCACGCCGGCCTCGGCCAGCGCGCGCTCGCCGCGCGCGGCCAGCGCCAGGTTGATCGAGCGGCCCGCTTCGGGCGGTACGATGCGCGGGTCCGGGCGGCGCTCGAAGACATCCACCCGATGCCCGCGTCGCGCCAGCAGCAACGCCATCAGGCAGCCCGCCGGGCCGCCGCCGATGACCGCGAAGTTCACGCCGCCGGCTCCAGCGCTTCATGCAGCAGCAGGCCGAGGCGTGCGGTTTCGGCAAAGGAGTTGTACAGCGGCACCGGTGCGACGCGCAGGATGTCCGGCTCGCGCCAGTCTGCGACCACGCCGCGCGCGGTGAGGAAATCGAACAGGCGGCGTCCGGCATCACGCCCGGCGCGCACGCGCAGTGACAGCTGGCAGCCGCGCCGCGTGTCATCGCGTGGCGTGATGCATTCGATGGCGGCGCCCAGCGCATCCACCGCCTCCAGCAGCAGCGCGCCCATCGCCCCGGACTTGGCGCGCAGCTGCTCCATGCCCGCCGCATCGAACAGCTGCAGCGAGGCCAGCAGTGGTGCCGTGGACAGGATGGGCGGATTGCTCACCTGCCAGCCGGCTGCGTCATTCGCCGCGACGAACTTCGGTCCCATGCGGAACCGGGTGGCCGGGTCGTGTCCCCACCAGCCGGCCAGTCCCGGCAGCGCGGCGCGCTGGTGGCGCGCATGCACGAAGGCGCCGCCGATGGCGCCCGGGCCGGCGTTCAGATACTTGTAGCTGCACCAGACGGCAAAGTCCGCATCGATTGCATGCAGCGACAGCGGCACATTGCCGATGGCATGCGCGAGGTCGAAACCGCAGTGCGCACCGGCAGCCTGCGCGGCGCGCACCACACGGGCAAGGTCGAAGGCCTGCCCGCTCAGGTACTGCACGCCCGGCCACAGCAGCAGCGCGACTTCCGCGCCGCGCTGCTGCAGCAGCTGCTCGAGCACTGTTTCATCGAGCAGGCCCAGGGCGGGATCTGCGCCCACCTCGATCAGCGCCGACTCATCGCCACCATGCAGCTGCAGGTGGCTCAGCACCGCGTGCCGGTCGGAGGGAAAGGCGCCTTTCTCGATCACGATGCAGCGTCGGCGGCCCTGCGGCCGGTAGAAGCTGGCCAGCAGCAGGTGCAGGTTCACCGTCAGCGCATTCATCGCCACCACTTCGCCAGGCTCTGCGCCGGCGAGGCGGGCGAGGCCCGGGCGCAGCGCCTCGGCATAGTCGATCCACGGACGCCGGCTGGCATGGTGTCCGGTCACGCCCAGCTGTTCCCAGTCGGTGAGTTCTTCTTCGACGCGGCGGCGTGCCTCGCGCGGGGCCAGTCCCAGCGAATGCCCGCAGAAATAGGCCAATGGCGAGCCATCGCCAGCGCGTGGCAGCGCGAAATGATTGCGCAGGTCCGCCAGCGGGTCGGCGGCATCCAGCGCCTGGGCGCGCTGCATGAATCCCGGGTCACTCATCGATCATTCCTTCCCTCCCCTGGAGTCGTGCGCAATGGCAGGTACAGCGGACGGCTCGGCACCGCATCGCCGCTCCATGCCGGCACCTGGATCTGCAGCGCGCATTCTCCATCGCGCAGGGCCGCCGGAAAGGTCGCGAGCTCCGTGATGGTGGCAAGCGGACGCGTCGCGGCGTCCAGATCCGCGCTGCCGGGGGGCAGGCCGAAGAAGATGCGATGCGCCGTCAGGCGGCCCTCATCGGCCAGTCTGTCCACCGAGGGAAGGTCGGTGACCAGATGCTCGATGCCGCGTGCGACCAGCTCCTGCATCAGCTGGCGCGACAGGAACGGCGGGGAGGGATCGTCCCATGCCGTGCCGGTATGCAGCAGCAATGCCGACGGACGGGCAGCGGCGTGCGATGCCCAGGCGGCCAGCACCGCCGCGCGCGTGATGAGCCGGTCCGCAGGCGTTGGTGCCGGCAGGGAATCCTCGCCGGATTGCGCCGCGGGCACAGGCTTCACCGACAGCAGCAGCGCCGGCACCGGTGCCAGCGGCAGCAGCGCATGCAGCGGGCGCTGCTGCAGGGTCAGGTGCGAGGCGCTCTCGGTGTGCGTGCCATTGCAATGCGGGACCAGCGTGACGCGCTGGCAATTGCAGCTGGCGCCGCGCGCCACCTCGCCTTCGAAACTGCCGGCGCGGAAGGCTTCGCTGGTCGCGGCCGGTGCACCGAAATGCCGCGGATGCGGCCGATCGAAATCCAGCGGCAGTGCCAGCGAGACCGCGCGCCGGAAATCCACTGCCGGCACCGCAGGCGGCTGCCCGGAAACGGACATTTCAGGGGCTCTTGCGCCGCGATTCGGGCACCGGCGCGATCTCGCCGCAGTTGCCGCAGGTGCGGAACCCCACGTTGTCGTAGAAGCGCTGGAACACCGCCGGGAACTGCGTCTCGATGTCGGTCAGTTCGAAGAACTCTTCATACAGCTTGTTGCCGCAGCTCTCGCAGTACCACTGCAATCCGTCCTGCTCGCCGGTGCGGCGCCGGCGTTCGATCACCAGTCCGACGGTGTCGGGCTGGCGCTGCGGCGAATGCGGCACCAGCGGCGGCAGCAGGAACACCTCGCCTTGGCGGATCGGGATGTCGACGATGCGCCCGTCCTGCACGGTGCGCAGCGTCATGTCGCCCTCGAGCTGGTAGAAGAACTCCTCACCGGGATCGACGTGGAAGTCACTGCGCCGGTTCGGGCCGCCGACCACCATCAGGATGAAGTCGTGGACGGGGAACAGCAGCTTGTTGCCCACCGGCGGCTTGAGCAGATGCCGGTTGGTGTCGATCCACTGCTGGAAATTGAAGGGCTGGAGCATTTCGGTCACCTCCAGCCCATTGTAACGGGATCAGCTCAGCGCCAGCTCCACTGCAGGCCCACCATGGCATTGCGCGGCAGGCCCGATTCGAAGAAGCGCCCATTGCCCTCATTGACGATCACCGAGCCCACATAGGTCTTGTCGAGCAGGTTCTCGACACGCGCGAAGCCGCGCAGCGTGCTGTCGGACAGCTGCCAGTTGCGGCCGATCTCCGCATGCCACACGCCGAAGCCGGGCGCGGTGGTGGTGGCGAGGTCATTCACCACCATCTTGCTGCGCGCCTCGAACTCCACGGCGGCCTGCCACGGGCCGGGCGACCAGCGCACACCCAGGGTCCCCTGGTGCCGCGGCACGCCGGGAATGCGCGAGCCGGCCGGAACCGTGATGCTGGGCGCCGGGCACGGCGAGCCGGTGCAGATCAGGTAGTCGCTGCGGAATTCCGCATCGAGCAGCGTGTAGGAACCCTGCAGCGACCAGTCTTCGGCCAGCGGCATCGACAAGGCGGCCTCGAAGCCCTGGCGGCGGGTCTCGTCGACATTGGCGAAGCTGCTGCGGCCGCCGGTGTTGCGCACCACCACCAGCTCGTCATCGGTCTCGGCGCGGAACACCGCCGCGTCCACCTCGATGCCACCGGCGGGACGCCACTTGGTGCCCACCTCGTAGTTCTGGCTGCGCGCCGCATTCAGGTCGAAGGCAAGACCGGCGCCGCCATCGGAGCGGTAGGAGATCTCGTTGAAGGTCGGTGTCTCGAAGCCATCGCCCATCGAGGCATACAGGCGCAGCGCCGGCGTGGCGCGATACATCACACCGCCCACCAGCGTGGTGTCGCTGAACTTGCGGGTGCCGCTGTCATCGGGATTGGCACCGGTGATGTAGCGGTCGACGGAACGGAAACGCACCTCGCTGTGGCGCAGTCCGGCCAGCAGCGACCAGCGGTCGGAGAGCTGCAGGTAACCCTGCGCGAACTGGTCGAAGTTGCGGATGCGGTTGTTCTCGTCGCGGCGCATCTCGCTGCGCACGCCGCACACCGTATCGCCGCTGCAGCTGAAGGTCGCCGGGCCGGTGTAGTTCTCATAGCCGCGGCGCAGCTGGTTCTGGCGGTCGAAGTTCGTGCCGGCGGTGACTTCAAGCAGGCGCCCGGCGACCTCGCCGGTGAATGACCAGCGCAGGTCGGCACCTTCATAGCTGCCGTCGAGGTCGATGACGCCGCCCGCATGGGTCGGCGCGTTCTGCACGGCGGGCGGAATCGGCAGGAACTGCACCACCTGGCGATTGCCGGTATAGATCTGCGCGCGCAGGTTGTGCGCGCCGAGCTGGTGCGAATAGACCGCGCCACCCTGGATCTGCTCGACCGACTTGCGTGTGTTGTAGTCGGTGGCCTGCGACGCCGTGCCGCGCGGATCGGCGCGCCAGTCATCGGGTGCGACACCGAGCGGATCCTGCGCTTCCGGCTGGTTCAGGTAGTTGCCCACCAGCGTCAGGCTCTGGCCAGCGCCGAAGTCCATGCCCAGGCGCAGGTTCACCGAATCGCGTCGTGCGGCCGAGTGGTCGCGCCAGCCATCGGTCTCGAAGCGCGACACGGCCAGGTTGTAATCAAGCGGGCCGGTTGCACCCAGTGCCTGCGCGCCGAGCGTGGTGGTGTCATTGCTGCCGAAGGTGGCACGCACCCGGGCAGAGGGATCGGCCGTGCCTTCCTCGCTCCAGATCTGCACCACGCCGCCGGAGGAATTGCCATACAGCGCCGAGAACGGCCCGCGCAGGATCTGCAGCCGGTCGGCACCCATCATCGAGTAGTGCGACAGCTGGCCCTGGCCGTCGGGCATCGAGGCGGGGATGCCATCGGCATACAGCCGCAGGCCGCGCACGCCGAAGGTGGCGCGCGAACCGAAGCCGCGGATCGACAGCTGCGTGTCCTGCGCATAGTTCTGGCGGTCGAGCGCAGTGACACCGGGCAGGCCGGCCAAAAGCTCGGCCACATCTCCCTGGCGGCCATTGCCATCGCGGTCGATGGTGATGGTGTTCAGCGAGGCCGGCACATCGATGTCGGGCACGCTGCGCAGGCGCGTGGCGCTGACGAAGATCGGATCCAGCACTTCCTCGCCGCTGGACACAGGGGCGGCGGCGAGCGTGGGCAGGCTGACGATGCCGCAGCCGGTGGCGATCAGGAACGGAACGGTGACGCGCTTCATGTCAGAACTCTTTGAATCGCAAACGATTGATGCGGTCAGGCAGTTTAACCCTCCTGCCGGGCCCGGGGATGCGGAATCAGGAAGGTTCAGTACCGGAAGGCGCCTACGCCAGGGTGTGGTAGACGTTCTGCACGTCTTCGTCCTGCTCGAGCTTGTCGAGCAGCGTCATCACCTCGGTGGCCTCGGCCTCGCCCAGCGTGGTGGCGGTGCCAGGGATGTATTCATGCGTGGCGGACAACGGCGCGATGCCGCGCTCTTCCAGCGCCTTCTGCACATGCCCGAATTCCTCGAAGGCACAGCGCACCACCAGCTGCGCTTCGCCCTTCTCGCCACTGCCTTCGCCCATCTCGTCGAGGCCGTGGTCGATCAAATAGAGCTCGAGGTCGTCGTGGTCGATGCCGGCCGGGTCGAGGCGGAACACGCCCATCTTGCGGAACATGAAGGCGACACTGCCGGTGCTGCCGAGGTTGCCGCCGTGCTTGCCGAAGATGCTGCGCACATTGGCCACGGTGCGGGTGGGGTTGTCGGTGGCTGCCTCGACCAGCACCGCCACGCCATGTGGCGCATAACCTTCGTAGATGATCTCGGAGTAGTTGGTCGCATCGCGGCCGGTGGCTCGCTTGATGGCGGCCTCGACCTTGTCCTTCGGCATGTTCACGGCGCGAGCGTTCTGGATGACGCGCCGCAGCGCCGGGTTGCTGCCCGGATCACTGCCGCCCGCCCGCACGGCGATGGTGATGTCCTTGCCGATCTTCGCGAACTGCTTGGCCATGCGGTTCCAGCGCGCGAACATCGTGTGCTTGCGGACTTCAAAAATGCGGCCCATAAATCCCCGTCGATTCCCTGTTCAGATTGCAGAAAACTGCCATGGGCAGAGCATGCCCACGGCATTTAACCCGTAACTTCAAGTTTGCCCTATTGCTGGCATCGGCGGGGCGATTCGGACATCATTGCGCGCTCGCCCCGATCGGGCGCGCACCCAACAATCCGCCGACATAACAGGAAGTCACCATGCCCCTGAGTGATATCGAGATTGCACGCCAGGCCAAAATGCAGCCCATCGAGAACGTGGCTGCCAAGATCGGCATCGACCGCTCGCAGCTGCTGCAGTACGGACCCTACAAGGCGAAGCTCTCGCTCGACGCCGTGAAGGACATCGGCAAGCGCAAGCCGGGCAAGCTGGTGCTGGTCACGGCGATCAGCCCGACGCCGGCCGGCGAAGGCAAGACCACCACCACGGTGGGCCTGGGCGACGGCCTGAACGCCATCGGCAAGAAGGCAGTGATCTGCCTGCGCGAACCCTCGCAGGGCCCGTGCTTCGGCATGAAGGGCGGCGCCGCCGGCGGCGGTTATGCGCAGGTGGTGCCGATGGAAGACATCAACCTGCATTTCACCGGCGACTTCCACGCCATCGCCGCGGCCAACAACCTGCTGGCCGCGCTGGTCGACAACCACGTCTACTGGGGCAACGAGCTCGGCATCGACGTGCGCCGTGTCACCTGGAAGCGCGTGCTCGACACCAACGATCGCGCGCTGCGCCAGATCACCAACTCGCTGGGCGGCCCGGGCAACGGCTATCCGCGCGAGGATGGCTTCGACATCGTCGTCGCCTCCGAGGTGATGGCCATCTTCTGCCTGGCCACCGACCTTGAAGACCTGACGCGCCGCCTGGGCAACATCATCGTGGCCCGTACCCGCGACAGGCAGCCGATCCGCGCCAAGCAGCTGATGGCCGACGGCGCGATGACGGTGCTGCTGCGTGATGCGCTGTCGCCGAACCTGGTGCAGACGCTGGAAGGCAACCCGGCCTTCGTGCACGGCGGTCCGTTCGCGAACATCGCCCATGGCTGCAACTCGGTGATGGCCACGCAGACCGCGCTGCGCCTGGCCGAATACACCGTGACCGAGGCCGGCTTCGGTGCCGACCTGGGTGCCGAGAAGTTCCTCGACATCAAGTGCCGCAAGGCGGGCCTGAAGCCCGATGCGGCCGTGATCGTGGCCACCGTGCGCGCACTGAAGATGCACGGCGGCGTGGCCAAGGACTCGCTGGGCAAGGAAGACCTCGCTGCGCTGGAGAAGGGTTTCGCCAACCTCGAGCGCCACCTGCAGAACGTGGCCAAATTCGGCATCCCGGCCGTGGTCGCCATCAACGGGTTCATTTCCGACACGCCGGCCGAGCACGCGCTGATCCAGAAGCTGTGCGAGGGCGTTGGCGCCAAGGCGGTGATCTGCACGCACTGGGCCAATGGCTCGAAGGGCACCACCGAACTGGCGCACGAAGTGGTGCGTCTCGCCGAGAGCGGCAAGGCCAGCTACAAGCCGCTGTACCCGGACGAGATGTCGCTCACCGACAAGGTGCGCACCATCGCGAAGGAAATCTACCGCGCCAGCGACATCAGCTTCGACAAGAAGGTGGCCGATCTGTTCAAGGATTTCGAGGACCTCGGGTTCGGCAAGTATCCGGTCTGCATCGCCAAGACGCAGTACAGCTTCTCCACCGATCCGAACGCCAAGGGCGCGCCCACCGGCCATGTGCTGAACGTGCGCGACATCCGGCTGTCGGCCGGTGCGGAGTTCGTGGTGGTGATCTGCGGCGAGATCATGACCATGCCGGGCCTGCCGAAGGTGCCGGCGGCCAACACCATCAAGCTCAACGCCCAGGGACAGATCGACGGTCTGTTCTGAAGCAGGGCATCGCCGATGCCATGAAGAAGGGGCCCGCAAGGGCCCCTTTTCAATTGTGGCGGCTGCCGGCGGTCAGGCGCCGACGTAATCCGGCTTGCCGATGTCGAGGCCATTGTGCCGCAGCAGCGCATAGGCCATCGAATAGTGGAAATAGACATTCGGCGTGCCGAA
>CAYQJU010000083.1:0-12294 GCA_964417875.1 uncultured Steroidobacteraceae bacterium | reverse complement strand
AGTTGGGGCAACCTGTACTCGCAGTCGATGAATCTTCCTAACAGAAGCATCACTGTACGCTGAGCCCAGCAAGGCTAACCATGCCGGCCGGGCTCAGTCTTTATGCGCGTGTGAAACGCGTGGATTGCGAATCGCGGCTGCGGCTACTTGCCCGGTCCGCCCTCGCCCGTCGGTGGCGGGAACAGGTTCACCGGGAACTGCGCCACGTTGCTGCCGCCTTCCAGCGCGCTGATCTTGCTGACGCCCTGCTTGCGCACCTCGTCGATGCGCAGGATGGAGTGCATGGGCAGCATGGTGCACTTGACGCCCTGGAACTCCGACTTGATGCGCTCTTCGGCCGGATCGAGCACGACGGTGGAGCGCTGGCCGAACACCAGCTCCTCCACCTCGATGAACCCGAACAGCCGGCCCTGTGCGACCTTGCGGGCGTAGATTTCGTAGACCTTTCCCTGGTTCACGAACTGGATCTTGAAGATGGTGCTGGATGCCATGGGGTTCATTGTCCCGGGAGCAGGCGCACGGGCAGCTGGATCTGGTCGCGGCCGCGCTGCACGGTGAGGCTGATCTGGTCGCCGGGGTTGGTGCGGTCGAGCGCATCGAACAGGTCTTCCAGGTCCTCGGTGCGCCGATCGCCGACCGCCAGGATCACATCGCCGATGACGAGGTTCTCGCGCCGGTCGAGCGTGGCCGCCTGCAGTCCGGCGTTGGCGGCCGGCGAGCCGGGTTCGACGGCCAGCACGAACACACCTTCGATGCGGTAGCGCTGCGTGAGCATGGCGTTGTACTGCGAGTCGACCCGGATGCCGAGTGACGGGCGGGTGTAGCGGCCCGTGGCGATCAGGCGCGGCACGACGCGGTTGACGGTGTCGACCGGCACCGCGAAGCCGATACCGGCATAGGCGCCGGAGGGGCTGAAAATGGCGGTATTCACGCCGATCAGGCGACCGGCGGAATCGAGCAGCGGGCCGCCGGAATTGCCTGGATTGATCGCCGCGTCGGTCTGGATCAGGTCGCGGATGGACAGGCCACTGTCGGTGGGCAGTTCGCGGTTCAGGGCCGAGACGATGCCGGTGGTCAGCGTCCAGTCGAGGCCGAAGGGATTGCCGACGGCATATACCTTCTGGCCCACCCTGAGGTCTTCGCTGATGCCAATGGGCAGCGGCGGCGGTGCATCGGCATCGACGCGGATGCGCAGCACTGCAAGATCGTGGTAGGGACTGCGGCCCACCAGCTCCGCATCGAATGAACGCCCGTCAGCCAGCCGCACCTGGGCACCGGATGCACCCTGCAGCACGTGGTTGTTGGTGATGACATGGCCGGCTTCATCCCAGATGAATCCGGAGCCGGTGCCGCGGGGCACCTGCAGCGCGTTGCGTGTCCACACATCCACCACCCGCTGCGTGGTGGCGATGTAGACCACCGACATGCGCGAGGTTTCAAACAGGTTGATGGTCGCCTGTTCGTCGGCGCTCAACGGGCCGCGCTCGGTGGGCGTGCGCGGCAGGCCGGACGCGGCGGTGGGTGCGGAGGCCACCGGCTGGGCCGACTGCGCATCCGAGCGCCAGCAGGCTGCCAGCACGGCGAGCACGCCGATTGCGATCAGGGCGATGGGAGCAGTGCGCGTCTTCATGGACGCAATCCTGCATGGCCGGGAGCCGCCGTTCAACCGGCTCAGCTGCGCTGGCCGTCCAGCAGGCGGCCGACGGTGCGCAGCAGGTCATCGACGCGGAACGGCTTGCGCAGATACCCCTGGAAATCGTCGAAGCGCTGCCGGATCGCCTGCTCGCCCACGGCGCTGGTGATGACGATGGGCAGCGTACGGTAGGCCGGATCCTCGCGCAGGGCCTGGCCCATCGCCGCGCCATCCATGATGGGCATCATGTAGTCGGCCACGATGAGATCCGGCTGTGCCTCGCCGATGCGGTCCAGGGCCTGGCGGCCGTTGGCGGCCAGCACCACCCGATAGCCCTCGTCTTCCAGGGCGGCCATCAGCACGTCGGCCGCTCCGAATTCGTCTTCGACTACCAGGATGGTGAGCACGTGGCGCCCCGTTGCCCTATTTCCCGCGGGTCCGGTGCGCGGTTGCCGCGGCAGGATCGCTGCTGCGCGCCACCCCGGTGGTGGCCGCTTCGAATCCGAACATCGGCTCGCCGATGCGGAAGCCTTCGCTGCTGATCCGCATCTCGCGGATGAAATGGTCATGATCACCGTTGCGCTTCTTGATGATCGAGAACATCCGGCCGAGCATGGCCTCGCGTTCGACGAAGCGCATGAACACCAGGTTGTCGACGATGGCGGACATCCCGTCCACCGGCATCTTCACCGCGGAACCGACGATTTCACGGCTTTCGACCGTGATCAGCGTGGCGACATCCTCGCTGCGCAGCGCTTCCATCAGGCAGGCCATGAAGCGGCTGATGCGCTCAGGGTCTGGCGCTGCCTCGATCAGGCCACCCAGGCCATCGATCACCAGACGCTTCACGCCGCGCTCGCGCACGGCGCGCAGCAGGTCATGGGCGAGTTCATCGATCAGGTGCTCCCCCTGCGAATGCCAGAGGATCTGCAGGTGGCCCTCCTCCACAAGGCCGGACAGGTCATGCCCGATGCCGGCTGCCTTCTCGATCAGGCGCCGGGGAGTCTCGTAGAAGGTGAACATCAGGCCGGGTTCGCAAGGTCCAGACTGCGACAGGAACGCCAGCGTGAACAGCGTCTTGCCAACGCCGGTGGGACCAGCCAGCCCGGTTACGGAAGACCGGGAAACGCCGCCCTGCATCAGGCGATCGGCATCGGGCGTGCCGGTGCTGATCGGCGGACCATGGCCCGGATCCGGCTTCAAGGGCGTGCTGAACCGCGCCTCGATCCGCGGGAAAAGTCGGATTCCCTGCTGCGTGATGCGGAACACATGCTTGCCGCGCAGCGCAGGGCTGCCCCGGAACTTGCGCACCTGCAGGGTGCGCTGGTTGCGCATGTTGTTCTGCTCGTCGGCGAGTTCGATGAGTCCGTCGACCATGGTGTGTTCGGCGCTGACCTTGCCGCCGGCGCCGGTGGTCAGCAGCAGGACGGTGCAGCCGTTGGCCGCCGCGTGACTCTGCAGCTCGTGGATGAACTTCTTGAATTCGCGCGGTGAGGGTGCGGATTCTTCTGCGGCCACCAGTCCGTCGAGCACCAGCAGGCTCACCTTCTGCGCGCGCATCTCGCGCCTCAACAATGCCAGCAACCCCTTCAGGCCTTCGTCCTCGAGCGTGCGGAATGCGCTCATGTAGAACAGGCGATCGGGGATCACGCTTTCGTCGAAGAATTCCATGTTCCGCAGGTGCTGCAGCATGCGGCTGTGTGATTCCGCGAGCAGCGTGACGTACACGGCGCGCCCGCCGCTGGCGATGTGCCGGAAGCAGACCTCGTTGGCAAGGATGGTCTTGCCCGCACCGGGCACGCCCTGGACGATGTAGACGCCGGCGACCAGCAGGCCGCCGCTGGTGATGATGTCCAGTCCCTCGATTCCGGTCGGGAAACGCTCGATGGATGCGATTTGCGTGGTCATGGAAAAATGGCTGGCCGGAGAGGCTCGGTCCGTGGATCGGTGGGCGGCTCCTGCGTCGCGGCGGCAAGGCCGGGAAGCAGGATCGTGAAGGTGGAGCCCTCGTGCAGGCGGCTCTGCACGGTAATGCTGCCCCCATGTGCCTGAACCAGCGACTTCACCAGCCACAGGCCGATGCCGAAGCCACTGCGCCGCTGGGTTGAACCCAGCGCCTGCTCGAAACGTTCGAAGATGCGCTGGTGGTCCGACTCGGCGATGCCTGTGCCGTGGTCACGGACGCGCAGCACCGCGGCGCCGTCCTGCACGCCGGCGTGTACCTCTATGGGCTGGCCGGCACCGTACTTGATGGCATTCGAGACGAGGTTCGCCACCATCTGCTCTACGGCGAGGCGGTCCCAGCAGCCCCACACCGGCCGCTGCAGCGAGACTTCGATCCGGCTGCCCGCGTACTGCGCCTCGGGCTCATACGACGCACAGATCTCCGCCACCACCTCCGTCAGGTCGAACCCGGAGCGATCCGTGGCCCAGCCGCTGGCCTCCATGCGCGCCGAATCCAGCAGCAACGTGGCGCGCTTCATGTAGGTATCCACAACATGGCGGATGCGTTCGAGCTTCGGGGTCAGCGCTGCGGACTTCTCGCGCTGCGCGATCAGCAGCGCGGCCCGCACCAGCAGCAGGATGGTGTGCATGGGATTGCGAAGCTCGTGCGCGGCCACGGCCAGCAGGTTGTCGCGGGCTGCGATCTGCGCACGCAGGGTGGCAATTTCCGCATGGAGACGGTCGATCTGCGCCTGGGCCGCGGGGCCGCCGGTTGATTCCGGGGAGTCTGAAGTCAATTCCATCCGCCCATGCCGCGCGCGACGGGCCGATGCTACCGGGTCGTGCTGCAGGTGACAGGTGATTTTGCGGATGTAGGAAAGCTCCTACCGCGGCGTCGTATCAATGGCCGAGCACCAGCGTGAAGCTGACATCGTAGTGGTCTGCTCCCAGATCGATCACCTCCAGGGCACCCAGCAGCGAGAGCTCGTCTGTCTTGCGCGTCCAGTTGGAGCCCGAGCCCAGTTCTCCGACCCAGGCGGCGTCGCGTGTCCATCCCTGGTTGGCCAGCTGGCGCGACAGGGTCAGTGCCAGTGCACTGGCGTTGTCTTCGGCGCTGTGGACGCGGGTTCCTGCGATCTGGTGGTCGTTGCCGCCACCGCCGCCGCCTCCGCCCAGCACCCGCACGCCTTGCGGGAAGTCGAAGCGCGGCATCTCGCGGACCAGTTGCGCGAAGCCGCCTGGTCCCATGATGCCGGCTCCCGGCGCGGCGGCATGGCAGGCCCGCGGCGACGGATCGAAGCCGACACGGAGGATGGAGGCCAGGCTCGCACCTTCGAAGTCACGCACCAGTACCCCTCGCCGCTCGCCATTGCGGCAGATGGTGCGTGCCTGGATCTGGGAGGGCGCGTTGAAGGTGGGCCGCGCCGCCACGGCCTGCGGCATCTCGACTTCCCAGCCCTGCGCATCAAGCGCGGCGAGCAGCATGTCCAGGGCCCGCGCGGCAGGATGCGAAGTCCTGAAGGCCGTGGTGCGGGAGCCATCACCACGGACCGCAGTGCCGATCAGTGCGAAGCCGTCGGGAACTTCCAGTTGCGCAAGATCGTGTGGCAAGGTGGCCGTCACGGTGGCCCTGGCTTCGGCACGACCCTGGAAGACGAGGCCATTGAGGACATCCTGGTTCGCATCGGCGAGCAGGTCCTGCGCCTGCGCCGCGACCGGAATCAGCAGGGCCGCTGCGAGCATTGCAATGGGACGCATCGTGGTTTCCTTCACTGGCCGGCACCGAGCTTGAGCATGGTGCTGAACTGGCTTTCGCCGGTGGCGATCACCTGCAGTACCGCATGCACCGCTGAAGATGATTCGCGCGGCTTCGTCCAGCTCGAACCCGCCGTCGCAGAGCCGCTCCAGGAGGTGTCCGGTTGCCAGCCCTGCGCGGCCATCTGGCGCGCGAAATGGCTGGCCACATTGGCGGCCGAATCGCGCACCGCAAAGCGGACCCGCGCCGTGACCTGGTCATTGCCGGTGCTTGCGCCGCTGCCGGTCATGCGGGCCGACCGACCTGTGTCCGGATCGACGGGAAGCTGGAGTTGCGGCATGTCGGCGGTGAACGCGGCACCGAACGAGCGTCGCATGCGGGCGTCGCACTGGCCGGTGGCGTTGGTCTGGAACTGGACGACCAGATAGGTCACGCCGTCCATCGCGCTGGAAATGACCGTGAACGGCCGGTCGTTCCGACAGACCTGCTGCTGCGGTAACGGGGCATTCGCCTCCGTGAACACGCCCTGCCCCATCATCATGGCCGGCTGCACGCTGCCCCCTCCGGCCGCCAGTGCATCGACAGCCATCTGGCTGGCCGCTGCCGGCGCGACATCCGTGCGCCATGCCGCAAGCACCACGGTTGGCACGCCTGGTCCCGCGGCAGGTCCCAGCACGCGTTGCGCGCTACCGATCCAGCGCAACTGGCCTGGCATGCGCACCGCGGACAATTCCGCAGGGACGTCCCGGGTTGTGACGAGGGATTGTTCGCCAGTCAGCAGCAGGCCGTGCAGGACATCGGTTTCGATGCCGGCGAGCAGGTCCTGTCCCATCGAAGCCGCGGAAATGAATGTTCCGAGCACAAGGGCGGAGAGTCGGCGCATGGTTTCCCCGTTCTTCCCTGAAGAGTTGTTATGGGCGGGATGCTACCGCAGCGCCGTTGGACGTGGGATGAAGACTTGCTCATTGCCAGGGCAACCTCCCCTCCAGGCATGATCTGCATGAATGCAGTGTGGATGTGGCAGACGGACAATGCGGTGATGGGAAGGCCGGAGGTTCCATGCGTGCAGCAGCGGCAAAGGTGAAGAAGCCGAAGGCGAAGCCAGATCCGGGCGGCGACCCGGGCAGCCGCATCCACATCGGCGTCGGCGGCTGGAACTTCAAACCCTGGCGCGGCACGTTCTATCCGGCCGGCCTGCCCCAGGCGCGCGAACTGGAATATTCCAGCAGCAGGCTCACCTCGATCGAGATCAACAGCACCTTCTACGGCGCGCAGAAGCCCGAAAGCTTCCGCAAATGGCGGACGCAGACACCGGCCGGCTTTGTCTTTGCCGTGAAGGGTCCGCGGTATGCCACGAACCGCCGCGTGCTTGCCGATGCCGGCGATTCCATCATGCGTTTCCTCGGCGGCGGCGTGATGCAGCTGGGTGAGAAGCTCGGGCCCATCAACTGGCAGCTCGCGCCGACGAAGAAGTTCGACGCAGCGGATCTGGAAGCATTCCTTCGCCTGCTGCCGAAGAAGTTCGAGGGGCGGCGCCTGCGTCATGCCATCGAGGTGCGACATCCGGACTTTGCCACACAGGATTTCATCGAGCTTGCGTGGCGGCATGAAGTGGCGATCGTGCATGCGGCCGACTCGAAGTATCCACTGGTCATCGATGAGCGCTCGCCGTTCGTGTATGCGCGCGTCATGGGAAGTTCGCCGGCACATGCGGCTGGCTATGCGGGCCGCGACATCGCGCGATGGGCTGCGCAAGTGCGGAAATGGGCGAGCGGGGGACGGGAGGTGTTCCTGTACTTCATCAGCGGCCACAAGGAGAAGAATCCCGCGGCCGCGATGGCGCTGATCGAGAAGCTGTCACAAGGATGATCCGCCACGCGGTTCGTCGGGGAGGATGCCGCGGATCCCGCTATGCTGTGACCTGAGCGCGGGACGACCCGCGTCGCAGCGCTCCGCGCCGCATACCCAGGGGACGACCCCGAATTCCACCGGAGTTCTGCCATGACGAATGCCTGGTTCATCCTGATCCTTGCCGGCCTGCTGGAAGTGGGCTGGGCGATGGGCCTCAAATCCAATCCGGACTTCACCCGTCCGGTGCTTTCGGTGCTGACGATCACGGCCATCATCGGCAGCATGTGGCTGCTGGCCCAGGCGATGCGCCACCTCCCGCTGGGCACGGCCTATGCGACCTGGGTGGGCATCGGCGCGGTGGGCGCGGTGATCGCGGGCGCGGTGTTCCATGGTGAAAGCCTGAACGCCATCAAGATCGTCAGCGTGCTGGCCATCGTCGCCGGACTGGTCGGATTGAAGGTCGCGGCCTGAATTGAATTATCAGGTATTTGAAATATTTACGACTAATTCTTCACTCCTTACCTGAAGTTCATCCAGCCCCCCCTCCCTCTTGAACACTGGACGGACCGCCGCGGTAACGTGCGCGCATGCCCCCGGTTTCCCTGTCCCGCAACGATGCCCGTGAGGCGGCCCGTGCCTGCCGTGCGCTGGCACGACAGCAAAGGGAACAGGCTGGCCGGATGCCGCTGTGTTCAGCGCAGGAGGCCCTGCAGCGCACGGCCGGCCGCCTGGAGAAGCTGGCCGCGCTGTTCGAACAGCATGCCGCGAGGCGTCCTGCGCCAGGGGCGGAAGTCCCCGGCCGGATCCGCCTGACACGGGTCTGAACTGTCCTGCGGCAGAATACGGAAATCCCTGACCCGCCCCACCGGTAGAGTCGAAGGCACCTTCCTCACCGGGGACCGCTGATGGCAGACCTTTCGCAAGTGGCGTCGCGGCGCCGGTCCGCGCGATCCCTGTGCCTGGCGTGGCCGTCATGAGCGCCTTCGGACGCCGTTGCCTGCGCTTCTCGGTCATGCATGCGATGCAGCTGCGGCCGCATTCGCTCGAGGTGACCTCGCCCAAGCCCGACCGGGTGGCGATCTCCGGTGCCCGGGCATGGGGCGGATTCATGCTGCGCCCGGCCGCCTGTGACCGCCTGCGGGCGATCCGTCAGGAGGGCTGCTCCAGTGCCTTCTGGCGCAGTTTCAAGGAAGACTGAGCGGCGCATCCTGCGCGGGCGCAGCCTGCCGGGACGATGAGCCGGCCCGGGGCGCTGTTGCTGCTGTTGATCGCGGTCTGCGCCGCTGCCACGGCGATTGCGTTGCGTGAAGAATGGCTGCAGGTCCCGCCCCGCTGGAATCCGTGGGCGACGCTGGATGTGCATGAAACCCCCAACCTGCTGACCTCCTTCAAGCTGGCGCGCGCCGGCGCCGAGGGTGAGCAGTGCCGTGCAGTGCTGGCCACCACGGCGCTGCAGTACCAGGTGATCGCTGATGAGGAGACCGGCCCGGAATGCGGCTTCACCGACGCCGTGCGCGTGGAGCGGACAACGGGTGATGTGGGCACTGCGTTTGCGCTGAGCTGCCGGACGGCGCTGTCGGTGGCGATGTGGGAGCAGCATGGCGTGCAGCCGGCGGCGCTGCGCCACTTCGGCGTGCCGGTGACGCGCACCGACCACTTCGGCAGCTATGCCTGCCGCAATGTCTATGGGCGGCCTGCGGCCACGCGCAGTCGCCATGCCACCGCGGAAGCCTGGGACGTGGCCGGCTTCGTGCTGGAGGATGGACGGCGCATCCGCGTGGCACAGCACTGGAATGGCCAGACGCCGGAAGCGGCATTCCTGCACGAAGTGCGAGATGCGGCGTGCCGGTTCTTCGATGGCGTGCTCAGTCCGGATTACAACGCCGCGCATCACGATCACCTGCACCTGGATCGCGGGCCCTACCGCATGTGCCGATAGCGCCGCCGGTTGTGCGGTAGCATCCGGCTACTTGCGCAGGGAGGCATCGGTCCATGGAATTCACCAATGCGGAGGTTCGCCCGGACGAACTCCCGCGTTTCGATGCCGTGCAGCTGCAGGCGGTGCACAGGCATTATCCGCGCGCGCAGGTCCTGGTCGTGATGATCGCCGCGTGCCTCGTCATGGTGCCGCTGGCAGTGCTGCTGCTGGTCGCGGCGCGCGCCCTTCCGGTGTTGGCAGGCCTGCTGGCATTTTCAGGCGCCGGACTGCTGTTCGCGTGGCTGGCATGGGTGGCGCACAAGTCGGCCATGGTGATCGGCTACGCGATCCGGGAGCACGATGTCATCGTGCAATCCGGCATCTTCTGGCGCAGGCAGACCATCCAGCCCATCACACGCATCCAGCATGTCGAAGTCACGCGCGGTCCACTGGACAAGCGGTTCGGCCTCGCGAACCTCAGGTTGTTCAGCGCAGGCACCGGCCATCTGACCTTCCAGATCCCGGGACTTGGAGTGGATGAGGCAGAGCGCATCAAGGCGTTCATCCTGCGCACGCAGCAAGGCGGCGCGTGAGCGCGGCGGCGTCGACGGCTGCGCCGCCCTGGGCCAGGCTTGCACCGTGGTCCATCCTGCATTTCGCCGCGCGGGGGATCGCGCAGAACGCGCAGATGGCCTACTGGCTGGTTCCCGCGATGCTGGGTGCCTCGATCACGAACCGCACGGCGGTGGTCTGGTCCATCCCGTTCATCGCGATGGTGCTGGTCATCGTCTGGGCAGTGCTGGGCTACCGCCGGTTTTCATATCGCCTGCTCGACAGCTCGGTGCAGGTTCGCCAGGGCGTGATCGTCCGCAAGCAGCTCGATCTGCCGGTGGAGCGCATCCAGAACGTGAATTTCGAATCCCCCTTCTACTTCCGGCCGCTGGGACTGGTGACGATCCGGATAGACGGGGCGGGCTCCTCCACTGACGAGGTGTACCTGGGCGCCTTGACCCTGCAGCAGGCCGAGTCGATCCGCCGCGGCATCATCCTGCGCAAGCAGCAACTGGCGGCCGCTGCCGGTGGTGTCGAAATGAATGGATCCGGTCACAGCGGACCGGATGATGCGACGGAAGGCCCGCCCTTCTTCTCCCGCTCCCTGGGCGACCTGGTCGTGTATGGCCTGACCAACAATCGTGCCTTCCTGGTCCTCGGTGGCATCTTCGCCTTCCTGTCGCAGACGCCGCTTTCCTTCGAGCGGCTGTTCCGCTCGGCGGGCCTGGACCTTGGCGAGTACCTGGCAGCGCAGAGCATCACGCGGCTGGCCATCCTGTTGCTGGTTTCGTTCATCGTGGTGATGACGGTGCTTGCAGTGCTGTCGGTGTTCGCTTCGATCGCCACCTACTACCGGTTCCGCATCCATCGGTCCGGTGACTCGTTCACCGTGAGGCGCGGCCTGTTCAACCGGCACGAGATGCATGTCAGGAAATCCAGGATCCAGCTGGTGCACTATTCGCAGGACTGGCTGGACTTCCTGCTGGGGCGGCGCGATGTGGTGTTTGAACAGATCTCGCATGCGGCGCCGGGTGCCGGTGCGGCGGCTGCGCAGCAGACCAGCCGCACGCTGGTGCCCTCGGTGGCGCTGCGCGACACGCGCAGGCTGGTCGATGAGATCGTGCCCGGCGTGGATGTGGACCGCCTCGCCTTCACTCCCGTCAGCAAGCTGTATTTCTACAAGCATGTCGGGATCACGACGCTGCTGTATGCGATCGCCGGCATCGCCATGCTGCTGCAGGACTTCACGCCGATGCGCCTCGTCCTGCTGCTCTGGCCCTTCCACCTGGCCCTCGTCTATCTGCGCTGGCGGCGCGCGGGATTGGCCGTGCACGGCGAGAGCATCGTCGCGCGCAGCGGCGCGATCGGCATCAACTACCACATCGTGCCGGCGTTCAAGATCCAGCAGGCCAGGCACCTGCAGTCGCTGCTGATGAAACGGCGCGGCGTGAGCAGCATCAGGTTGCAGACCGCGGCCTCGGCGGTGGCCGTGCCTTATCTCGACACGGCGTTCGCGAAGTCGGTGATCGACTATTGCCTGTATCGCGTCGAGTCGACGCGGCGGTCGTGGATGTGAGCGGTGCGGGTGTGTCCGGGACTGCGCCCCCGGCGCGGGCCGGGGGGCATTCTTCAAGGACTGCGTTGGATGCTGCAGTCGCTGCGGATCGCGCGTTAGCGTGCTCCGCCGGGACCGCCTGCACCACCTGCACCACCCGGACCGCGCGGCGCGCCTGCACCCGGGCCGCCGCGACCGCCACCGAAAGGACCACCCGCGCGCGGCGGCAGCGTGCCGCCCTCGGAGAGGATCTTCATGTTGTTCAGCGCGTCCTCGAACATCGCGCGGCGCTGCGCCCGGTCGCGCTCGCGTGCGGCATCATCCGGCAGCATCGAGTTGTCCCACACCAGCGAGTAGACGATCTTCGATGTGGTGGCCGTCACCGGCCGGGCCTCCATCGCACCGTGATAGAGGTTGTACGGCTGGTTGGGCTGCAGGATCGGCTGCGCATAGGTGTATGACAGTTCCGTCTTGCCCACCAGCACCTCGTTGGCCAGCGAACGCACTGCGCCGACTTCCCCGTCCTTGCCCTGCGTGATCGTGCACGGCACGCGCATCCACTCGCCGATGTCGCAGAACTTGCCGACGCGCTTCCAGACCTCTTCCGCCGGACGGTCGATGGCGATTTCCAGATGGAGCGTCGTGTAGGTCGGATTGGCCACCATGACGCCACCCGCGGCAGGCGCGGCGCCGGGACCACCCGGGCCACCCGGACCGCCGGGTCCGCGTCCAGGTCCCGGGGCCTGCGCAAAGCTGGCCGTCGCGCACAGCGCGCCGAGGGTCACGGCCAGGGCCGCCATGCTGAACTGCTTTCTCATGAACCGCTCCTTGAATGAATCCAGTCGAATCCTGCGAACCGGTACGTTCCGGATCGGGCCGGAATAGTAACCAGCGCGGATTGCGCGCATGGTGAATTCTTGTGCGCAGTGCGCAGTGCGCGGGATGCCTTGCAGGAACCGGATGAAGCTGTTGCGACGGCCTGAACAGGCCGGGAAGATTGGTCGGGGCGAGAGGATTTGAACCTCCGACCCCTTGCACCCCATGCAAGTGCGCTACCAGGCTGCGCCACGCCCCGACCGTTGGGA
>CAYQJU010000082.1:0-12299 GCA_964417875.1 uncultured Steroidobacteraceae bacterium | reverse complement strand
CGCAGGATCGCGCCGACTACGTGCACCGCATCGGCCGCACCGCGCGCGCCGGCGCAGAGGGCGATGCGATCAGCTTCGCCTGCGAGGACTATGCGATCTGCCTGCCGGAGATCGAGGAATACATCGGCCACCAGATCCCGCGCGGCAGCGTCACGCAGGAGCTGATGGCGAAGGATGCGGTCTTCCCGAAGCACAAGCCCCGCGAGGATGCGCCGATGCGGCGTGGTGGTGGCGGACGCGGTGGCAGGCCCGGTGGCGGGCGGCCCGGTGGCAGTGGCGGTGGTGGTCACCGGCGCGGACCGCCGCGCGGCCGCTGAGAATCCCCGCAGCGCAGCTCAGTCGAGCTGCGCCACAGCCGCCACATGCGGATATCCCGCCGGCGGCTCGCGCGCAGGCCGGCTCGAATCCGGATCGGTCACGGCAATCGTCAAGGCGATGCCCGCAGCGCGCGCGGCATCGAGCACCTTCGGGTTGTCATCGATGAAGGCCGTGCGCGCAGGGTCGTAGCCCACCGCGCGGCGCAGCCGCAGCCAGAACTCGGCATATTCCTTCGGCGCGTCGAACTCGTGCGAGCTGTACATGGCGTCGAGGAAGGGCCGGATGCCCAGCTTGCGATCCTTGATGCGCAGCGTCTCGGTGTGCGAATTGGTGGCCAGCACCAGCCGCCTTCCGGCCGCGCGCTGGCGGCGCAGGAAGTCCTGCGCGCCGGGCAGCCAGGCGATGCGCGAATCATGCTCGGACTTGATGACCCGCAGGTCGAGCTCCAGCACCTGCGACCAGTAGTCGAGGCTGTACCAGTTCAGCGTGCCCTCGGCGCTGCGCAGCCGCGGCTGGATCTCCCTTTCAAGCGCCTCGCGCGCGGTGAGCCCGCGGCTGCGCCCGTAGTATTCGGGCACCACCTCGAGCCAGAAATGCGTGTCGAAGGCCAGGTCGAGCAGCGTGCCATCCAGGTCGAGCAGCAGCGTGTCGATGTGATCGGGAATCCGGACCTGGGTGCTCATCGCTCCGTATGATACCCGGCATCGTGGAAGCCCTCATCGACCTGCACACCCACAGCCACTACTCCGATGGCACGCTGCCGCCGGCCGAAGTGGTGCGGCTGGCGATGGCGCGCGGCGTGGGCCTGCTGGCACTCACCGACCACGACACCACCGCGGGCCTGCCCGAGGCGCACGCGGCCGCCAGCGGCACGCCGCTGCGCCTCATCGATGGCGCGGAGATCACCACCGGCTGGCGCGGACAGGAACTGCACATCGTGGCGCTGGGCATCGATGTCGGCGATGCGCCGCTGCAGGCGCACCTGGCGACGCTGCTGCAGATGCGGCGCGAGCGTATGGCGGCAATCGGTGCGCGCCTGGCGCGGCAGCGTCATTTCGGTGGCCGCGACCCGGCAGAAGCCGTGCTCGCCAGCGCCCATGTGCCCACGCGCACGCACCTGGCCCGCGCGCTGGTCGCCGCCGGCGATGCCCGCAACACGCAGGATGCCTTCGACCGCTGGCTGGGACGCGGCCGCGCCGGACATGTGCCGCAGGAATGGCCTTCGCTGCCGGCTACCGTGCAGGTGATCCGCGGCGCCGGCGGCCATGCCGTGCTGGCGCATCCGCATCGCTACAAGCTTTCATCCGGCGCGCTGGGCAACCTGTGCGCCGAATTCAGCGAGGCCGGCGGCGCGGCGCTCGAAGTGAGCCTGCCGGCGCTGTCTCCGAATGACGCCAGTCGCCTGGCACGGCTGGCGCGCATGCACGGGCTCGCCGGCTCTGCCGCATCGGATTTCCACGAGCCGGGCCTGCCGTGGCGTCCACTGGGCCGCTTCGCTAAGCTACCGGAAGGGATCGAGCCGCTGTGGTCGCGGCTCCCGGGCCAGTGACCCCATGTCTGAAAACGGCGAAGACAGCACTGACAACGTCGAACGCGAGCTGTTCCGCAATATCGAGAAGTTGCGTCAGCTGCGCATCGAGCACCGCGACCTCGACCAGGTGATCGCGCGCCTGCATCTGGACATCCACATCGACGAGGTGCAGATGCGGCGGCTGAAGAAGCGCAAGCTGATGCTGAAGGACCAGATCGCACGGCTGGAGAGCCAGTCGATCCCCGACCTCAATGCCTGAGGCACTGCAGAACTGGATCGCGGAGCTGCCGGTACCGGCCGTCCTCGCGCAGATGGTCATCGTGCTGCTGGCGCTGGCGCTGGGCTTCTCGCTGGCGCGGCTGCTGCGGCACTGGTTCTCCACCACGAAGATGGCCAGCCGCCGCCACTGGTCCGCGCGGCTGGCCGAGCTGGTGCTGGTGGTCGCGCCGGCGCTGGTGGCCGCGGCGCTGGTGGGCTGGCTCGGCTTCCTCGAGGCCCGGCTCGATGCCATCGACCTTGCGCCCGGCGACATGACCTTCTCGGTGTGGGCGCTGATCAAGGCGATGGTGGTGGTCACGCTGTTCCTGCTGGGCGCCAGCCTGTTCTCGCGCGCGCTCGAGTCGCGCGTGATGCAGCTGGAGGGCCTGGCGCTGTCGACGCGCATCGGCATCAGCAAGTTCACCTATTTCTTCCTGCTCGGCCTCGGCGTGATGCTCGGCATCAACGCCGCCGGCATCGACCTGACCACGCTCACCGTGCTCACCGGCGCCATGGGCCTCGGCCTCGGCTTCGGCCTGCAGGCCATCGCGGCGAACTTCGTCAGCGGCTTCGTGCTGCTGATGGACAAGTCCATCAAGCCCGGCGATGTGATCAGCTTCACCGGCATGACCGGCACCAGCACCGAGAACTTCGGCTGGGTCGAGGAACTTCGCGGCCGCTATGTGGTGGTGCGCGACCGGGATGGCGTCGCCACGCTGGTGCCGAACCAGAACGTGATCACCAATCCGGTGATCAACTGGAGCTACACCGACCCGAAGGTGCGCCTGAAGTTGCCGGTGCGCATCAGCTACAGCGATGACCCGGAGCTGGCCCTGCAGGTGCTGGAGGGCGTGGCATTCTGCAATCCGCGCGTGCTGGCCGATCCGCGGCCGGTGTCGCGGCTGATGAACTTCGGCGATTCGGGCATCGAGCTGGAACTGCGCTTCTGGATCACCGACCCGCAGCAGGGCGTCAACAATGTACGCTCCGACGTGAACCGCGCGATCTGGCGCGCCTTCAAGGAAAACGGCATCACCATCCCGGTCTCGCAGCATGACATCCGCACGGTGACCACGCGCGGCGGGGATCCGTGACGGCAGCGCAGGCGTCCGCCGACGCCGGGCGCAAGGAGCAGTTCGACCTGCTCATCATCGGCGGCGGCATCAATGGCGCGGGCATTGCCCGCGATGCGGCCGGCCGCGGCCTGTCGGTGTGCCTGGTCGAACAGGACGACCTGGCCGCGCACACCTCCTCGGCCAGCACCAAGCTGATCCATGGCGGACTGCGTTACCTGGAGCATGGCGAGTTGCGGCTGGTGCGAGAGGCGCTGGCCGAACGCGAACGGCTGATGTCGATCGCGCCGCACATCGTGCGGCAGATGCGCTTCGTGCTGCCCTATGTCGATGGCCTGCGACCACGCTGGCTGCTGCGCCTGGGACTGTTCGTCTACGACCATGTCGGCGGACGGGAGAAACTGGCCGCCTCGCACAGCACGCGCCTCACCGGCACCGCGCTGGGCGCGCCACTGCGCGCTGGACTGAAGGACGGCTTCGAATATTCCGACTGCTGGGTGGAAGACAGCCGCCTGGTGGTGCTGAACGCGATGGATGCCGCGGCACATGGCGCCAGCGTGCTGACGCGCACCCGGGTACTCGCCGCTCGAGCCGCCGCAGGCGGCTGGGTGGTGACGCTGCAGGACCGCGACACCGGCATGCAGCGCGAAGTCGCAGCGCGCGCGCTGGTGAACGCCGCCGGCGCGTGGGTCAATGACCTCGTCACCCGCTGCGGACTGGCGCCCCGCCAGCGCCTGCGACTGGTGAAGGGCAGCCACCTGGTGCTGCGCCGGCAGTTCGAGGGCCACCATGCCTACCTGCTGCAGAGCCCGGACCGGCGCGTGCTGTTCGCGATTCCCTACGAGGAGCGCTACACGCTGGTGGGCACCACGGACGTGCCCTTCGACGGCGACGCCGCGCAGGTGCGCATCGATGCCGCCGAGGTCGACTACCTGCTCGATGGCGTGAACCGCTTCCTGCGGGTGCCGGCGCAGCGACAGGACATCGTCTCCACCTATGCCGGCGTCCGGCCGCTGTTCGACGACGGCAGCGAGAGCGCCGCGCAGAAGGTGTCCCGCGACTATCACCTGGAGCTGCAGCATGCCGCAGCCGAAGGGGGCCGCGCCGCATTGCTGTCGGTGTATGGCGGCAAGATCACGACCTATCGCCGCCTCGCCGAGGCGGCGCTGGACCTGCTGCTGCGCGAACTGCGGCTGGAGGGACGATCCTGGACCGGCAACCGGCCGCTGCCCGGTGGTGATCTTCCCGCTGCCGACCCGGCCGCCTTCAGCGCCGCGGCACGCGCCCGCTGGAGCGCACTGCCGGCGCCACTGGTCGACCGGCTGGCGCGCCTGTATGGCACGCGCATGGCACAGCTGCTGGGGAATGCGCACGACATGGCCGGCCTGGGACGCCACTTCGGCGCCACGCTGACCGAAGCCGAGGTGCGCTACCTGGTGCAACACGAATGGGCGCGCAGTGCGGACGACATCCTGTGGCGGCGCACGCACCTGGGCCTGGAACTGACCGGCTCAGCCGTGGACGACCTGCAGGATGCTGTGGCGAAGCTGCTCTGACAGCACCAGCTGCGCATCCTCGGCGACGCGCTCGAGGACCTCGTCGAATACCAGCCGGCCTTGCGAGTCGGCACGGATGACCCCGCGCCGGCGCAGCAATCCCAGGAACCCCTCGAACAGCGTGCGATCGAAGAACTCCGGGGAATAGAAGCCATACAGCGTGACGATGCGCTGCGCCACTTCCTGGCATTTGCGGCCCAGCTCCGCCTGCGCGATGGTGCCGCTGCCGGCATTGAGCAGCAGCGCGATCGCAACGTAGTAGCGTTCCAGTGTCTGCAGCATCGGCTGCGCCAGCACCGACAGCTGCATGGCCTCGGCCGAGGCCGCCGGCGGCGCATGCCAGCCCTGCGCATCGTCCCCATCCTGCAGCAGCAGTCCGGCACTGCGCAGCGCGGCCAGCTGGCACTGCATCTCCGCGCCGATGTCCTCCTCGTTCCAGCGCAGGAACAGCTCGCTGGACACATAGGGATAGATGCGGCCGGCAAGCCGCATCACATCCGCAGTGCGCAGCCTCGCATTCGACAGGAAGCAGCACGCCAGCAGGGAGGTGAGCGCGAACACATGCAGCACGTTGTTGCGGTAATAGGCCATTGCCGCAGCATGTTCGGGCGCAAGGCCGACTGCCCCGCCCTCGAGGCGCACCAGCAGTCCGCGCTCGAAGCCGAGCGCCAGGATGGCCGGCGCCGCGAGATCGGTGACCGTGGCATGGGACGCATAGGGCGCCAGGCGCAGCAGCTTCAGGTACAGCGCCAGCTGGCGTTCCAGGTCTGTCTCGAGCATGGCCTGGCGGGGCGTGGCCAGCATCACCATCGCGATCAGGTTCACCGGCGTGACCGCCGCGGCAGCATGGATGTTGCGCATGATGCGCCCGGCCAGCGCATCGACGGCGCCGCTGACCGCGGTCGCGCGCCCCTCCTGCCCCAGCTTGTCGCGCCAGTCCGGCAGCTGCTCGTCGAGCAGCGGCTGCAGCGCGATCGGCTCGCCGATGTTCACATGCACGTGACCGAAGTTCTCGCGCAGGCGCTTCAGCCCGCGCAGGAAGGCCCACAGGTTTTCCTTCTCCTTCGGCTTGCCCGACAGCTCGCCCAGGTAGCTGTCGATCTCCATGATGCGCTCGTAGCCGATGTAGACCGGCACGAACACCACCGGCCGCACCGGCTGGCGCAGGAAGCTGCGCAGGGTCATCGACAGCATGCCGGTCTTCGGCGCCAGCGAGCGGCCGCTGCGGCTGCGCCCGCCCTCGATGAAGTACTGGATGGGATGGCCACGCGCCATGATCACCGCCAGGTAGCGGGTGAACACGGCCGAGTAAAGCGCGCTGCCGCGGAAGCTGCGACGCAGGAAGAACGCGCCACCCTTGCGCATCATCGAGCCCACCACCGGCAGGTTCAGGTTGATGCCGGCGGCGATGTGCGGCACCGCGAAGCCATGCGTGTAGATGGCATAGGGCATCAACAGGTCGTCCATCGTGCTGCGATGGCAGGGCACATACACCAGCTCGCTGCCGGTGGCGATGCCGGCCAGCGCATCGACATTGGCCACATAGACGCCGTCATAGATGCGCGTCCACAGGCGCCGCAGCGCGCGTTCCATCAGCCGCACGAAGGTGTGCGAATAGTCGGCGGCGATCTCCTCGAACATCGCGCGCGCCGACAGCAATGCCTCGCGCCGCGGGATCTTCTTCTCGGCCGCTTCCTGCGCCACCATCGCGCGCACGCCGCGACCGCGCAGCACCTCGGTCATCAGCGTGCGCCGGTGCGACAGGTCCGGGCCGACATAGGCAGTGCGCGAGGCCACCAGCTGGCCATTGAGATGCCGCACCACGCGCCGCGCGGCCTGGTTGTCGGCCGCGCCCTCGCCCATCAGCGCGCGCAGCGACAGCCCGGTGCCGAACTCCACCACGATGTTGCGGCCATTGAGCAGCACGGACAGCGCACGGCTGATGCCGCCGGTCAGCGCCCAGTCTTCGGAGAACAGCAGGCGGAACCAGGACACATGCTCGCGCCGCGGTGCGCGACCCCAGTACACGGCCACCGGCACCAGCAGCACATCCAGCGATGGTTCGGCGCGCAATGCCTCGAGCATGTGCCGCAACTGGGGCGGCGGGCGATGATCGATGCGCCGGCGCCAGAAGCCGAACTTGCGCGTCAGCACCAGCAGCGACTGCAGCCGCGGGCCGGACGCCGAAGGCAGCAGCGCCTTGCGCGGCCGCGGCAGGCCGGCCTGCGCGCAGGCCCGCTGCAGCACACGCAGGTCCAGCGCACGATCGGCGTCAAGCACGAAGCACACCGGCGCGCTGGCCTGCGCCACGCGCTCGGCCGCATCGCGCGGACGCACGGAGAATCGCAGCCAGGGCAGCAGGGTCCCGGTGAAACGGTCCATGGTCGATTCCATGGCCTAGGGCACGAAGCGGGCGCGGCGCGACTCGACCAGGAAGTACTGGAACAGGTACCGCAGGAAGGGAATGGCGCTGTGCAGGCGATGGTCGGATTCGACCAGGTGCAGCGCCAGGCGGTTCTCCTGCGCGAAGCGCATGCTCTGTTCGTAGGGGATGACCTCGTCGCGCCAGCCGTGCACCAGCGCGATCGGGCATTCGGGCATGCGCCTGAGCTGTGGAATGCCCGGCACGTAGATGGCCGGCGCCATCAGGAACAGTCCGCCGGCATGCAGCGTGGGCGCCGCGGCCAGCGACACATATCCGCCCAGGCTCGAACCCACCAGCACCAGGTGGCCGGAAAATCCGCGGCAGAACTCATGCAGCATCTGCACGCGCTGTTCGGGATCGTCGACACCGCGATAGTCCACCGCGGCCACTTCATAGCCCTCGGCCTCTGCGATCTCGTAGAGCGCACGGATCTTGGTGCTGAATGGCGTGCCATCCAGCCCATGCGAGAAAACGACGTGTCCGGTCACCGCCATGGGCGCAATCCTACCCGAGCGCGGCGAGCTGGTTCAGGCTGACCGCACGTGAATGGCTGCCGGCGGCGCAGTGCTCGACCAGCCATGCATGACGCGAGGTGCCGCGCGCCGGGCGATATCCCCATACCAGCCGGAAGGTGCCAGCCTGCACCTGCTCGGCCGCATTCAGGCGCGCATCGCACAGCACGAACCAGTCCTGGTTGCGCAGTTCGCCGGCAAAGGCGCCGTGCGCGGCGAAGCCGGCCAGCAAGTGTTCCACCTGGCGGCAGGCGCGCTCGCGGCTGCGCGGCGTGTTGCCTTCGAGCGCCACCCAGCGCGTGCCGCGCTCGATGCTGGCGGAAAGATGCAATGCCAGGCGTCGCTCGGAAAGCAGCCGCGCCGCAGGACCATTGCCCAGCTCGCCGGCCAGCGTGCAGGGTTCGATCGCATCGCGCAGCGGCGTGCGCGTGGCGCGCAGTGCGTTGACACCCAGCTGGGCGAGGCGTGCGCGCTGCTGCTGGTCCACCCACACCAGCGGCGTGGCCGTGGGTCGCAGCAGCGCCGGCGACTGCTGCATCCAGCTGCCGGCGTGATCATTGCGCAGCAAGGTGCCGATGGCCGCCGCGGCGGGCGGAAACTCCTCGTCGCGTCCGCTGAGCCGGTCCGGCGCCGACAGCCGCGGAAAGAACATCAAGGCATCGGCGCTGTGGAAGGGCCAGTCCATCAGGCCATCAAGCGCATGGGTGGTGCGCCGCCAGTGCAGCGGCGGATCGACCAGCAGCAGCGCATGATGGGCGCGGCAGAAACGCGCGCCGACCACCAGTGCACTGATGCCTACGTCACGCTCGCGGGCCGGTGGCGGCATGTAGAGGAAGTTGAAGGCCGGCCCGCCCTGCAGCGCGAACAGTCCGCTGCGCCGCGCCTCGCTGCCGATCAGGTCGTAGTCGGACAGCAGCGCGCCATCCTCGCCATCGCCATTGCATTCGGCATAGCCGATCAGCGCTGCAGGATCGCGCCCGCGGGTGATGTCGGGCCGCACAGAGGGCAGCGGACCTGCGACGCGCAACAGGTTCGAGGCGGCCAGCTTGCGCGTCACCTCGCGCGCCGAACCGGGCAGGATCGAGACACGGCGGAAGATCTCCTGCTCCTCGACCAGCTCCGAGCCGCGCGTGCGCACCCGCTGCACCACGAGGTTGAACAGGTCGAGGTCATGGCGGCCGATGCCGTCATAGTCGACCGAGGCCCGCAGCGCCTCGCCGCTGCCGGGACTGATGCCGGCCAGGGTGAGCCGCTCGCGGCCGGCGGTCAGGTCGATGCTCGGTGCGCGTGCGCCGGCGGCCACGCGCACCACCACCGCGCGCCGGCCACCATGCTCGAAGAACTGCTCCACCGCATGCGGCAGCAGCGAACCGCTCCACAGTCCGCCGAACAGCTGCTGGAAGCGCGAAAAGTCGTCGATCCCGACCGGATGGTCGACCGGGCCCTTCAGCGTGCGGCCGACGAAGGCGACCACATCGTGTGGCGCGGGCTGGATGCCGGCGTCGCTGCAGGTGTCGGGAAAATCAGGGGAAAAGCGGGGGGAGGCGTCGACCGGCAGGCCGGCGTCCGGACCTGTCCCCCGGATGGCGCTCACCGCGCCGCGGACTCCACCACCGTCTGCCGGGAGGTGTCGCGCGTGGCCTCACGCTGCTGCCGCTCGGCAGCAGCGTGCGCTTCTTCTTCCTGCTTGCGGGCAATCTCGCCCAGCATGATCCGCAGCCATTCGGAAAGCTTTGCCATGCGGCAAAGGATACCTCAGGTGCGCGGCACCTGTCGTTCTGCGGCGACTGCGGCGCGCTCACCTGCCACCGCGGCACCGGGGCCCGGCGACTCGGCGGCGACGGCAGCCTCGGCTTCGCGCTCTGCGGCCTTGCGCGCCGGATCATCGGCACCATCCCAGTTGGCCCCTTGCGGCACGCGGTTCTCGACCCGTGCGGCCGCGGCCAGCAGCGTATCGATGGTGTGGGCCGGATCGGACACCGACACGACCAGGCCACGCGGATGCTGGGCCAGCGCATCGACGCGGTCCCAGTCGATGGTGGCGCCGGTGTCGGCCAGCTGCTGCTGGATGCGCTTGCCGAGCGTCTTCTGCATCAGCTTCGGCCGCGAGTTCTGCCAGTCGCGCTTGTCATCCTCGAGCACGTCATAGACCTGCAGCAGCAGCTCGCCGCCGTGCCAGCCGAATACATAGGGCTGGTTCACCACGGTCACCGCCGTGCCCTTGTCGACCATCTCGAACAGCGCCTCGACGTCTTCCGGATACATGCGGATGCAGCCGTGGCTGGTGCGCATGCCGACGCCATAGGGCTTGTTCGTGCCGTGGATCAGGTAGGTCGGCCAGCCCAGCGTGAGCTTGCGGTTGCCGAGCGGATTGTCCGGGCCCGGCGGCACCACGGCCGGCAGCGGATCACCGTTCTTGCGATGTTCCTCGAGGATTGACGCGGTGGGACGCCAGGTGGGATTCTTCTGCTTCGACACCACGGTGGTCTTGCCCTCGGGCGTGGACCAGCCCACCTTGCCGATGCCGATGGGATGCGTGTAGACGACCTGCGGCTCGCCTTTCGCCGGCGTGGGGAAGTAGAACAGGCGCAGCGCGGCGAGGTTCACCACGATGCCCTTGCGCTCCGCGGCGGGCAGCACGAACTGCGTCGGCACCACCACCTCGCGGCCGACACCCGGCAGCCAGGGATCGACACCGGGATTGGCACGCACGATCTCGTCGTAGCCGACATTGAAGCGACGCGCCACATCAGAAAGGGTGTCGTGCTCGCCGATCACCACCACCTGCACCTGGCCGACGACATCGTCATCGGCGGCGATCTCGAAGCGGTGCATGGCCACAGGTTCGGCGAACACCACTTCGGGCTCGACGGGTTCGATGACCTCAGGCGGTGCCTCGGCGATGGGCGGTGCCATCGTGCAGGCGACCAGCAGGGTGCCCAGCGCGGCCGCAGTGGCCAGAGTCAGGAGATTCTTGCTCATGGGGCAGGATTATGGCATGTGCCCTGCCGCGACCCTACCAGTCGCCGTCCTACAACAGTAGCGGCTGGTCCGGCAGCTCGTTGGCATCGCCGCGGGCGTCGGGGAAATGCCGGTCGAGCAGCGCGGCCGCGGCATCCACCGCGGCCACCGCGCCGCCGGCGAAATCGCCGGCGCGGAATTTCTCCTCGACCATGTGGCAGAGGCCATCCCAGTCGGACTGCGGCACCACGCGCGCCAGCGCACGGTCGGCGATGATTTCCACCGCGTGCTCGGCATGCAGCACATAGATCAGCATGCCGTTGTTGCGTTCGGTATCCCAGACGCGCAGCTGGCTGAACACTTCGAGCGCCCGCTCGCGAGGCGTGAGGCCTGCGATCAGGTCACCAAGGTCCAGCGCATGCTCGGCCACGAAACGCAGTTCGCCCGGATGGCGCTGCTCCAGCGCCGCGATGCGCCCGGCGATCTGCTGCAGCACTGCCGGCGGATAGCGCAGGCGCAGCAGCCAGCGGGGCGTGAACAGATGCCGCAGGATGCGCATGGCTCACCAGCGTCCCGAGGCGCCGCCGCCCCCGAAACCACCACCCAGGCCGCCGCCGAAGCCGCCGCCGAAACCGCCACCGCGCCCAAAGCCTCCGCGGCCGAAACCGCCGCCACCCAATCCGCCGAAACCACCGGGCCAGCCGCCGGGGCCGCCGCCACCGCCGCGCCGGCCACCTCCCAGCCCCATGAACAGCGAGAACACGAAGCCGAGCACGCCGACGCCGATGGCCATGCCCAGCACCTTCGACAACAGCCAGACCAGTCCGCCGGCAATGCCACCCGTGGCCAGCGCGCCCAGCGTCCGGCCCAGCAGCGCGCGCAGGATGCCGCCGCCCACCACCACCGCCACGAACAGCAGCGGCAGCAGGCCACTGATGCGATCGGCGGGACGGCGCCACTGGCGGTCCGGCGGCGGCAATGGCTCGCCATCGACCACCTGCATGATGCGCGACAGGCCGGCGCTGATGCCGCCGGACAGGTCCTGCTGGCGGAACAGCGGCGTGATGGTCTCGTCGATGATGCGTCGCGCGATGGCATCGGGCAGCACGCCCTCGAGGCCATAGCCCACCTCGATGCGCACGGTGCGGTCCTGCAGCGCCACCAGCAGGATGACGCCGTCGTCCACATCCGCGCGACCCGGTCGCCAGGCTTCCGCGACGCGGATGCCATATTGCTCGATGGTTTCAGGCTGGGTGGTGGGCACCATCAGCAACGCCACCTGCGAGCCCTTGCGCTGCTCGAAGGCCAGCAGCTTCTGCTCAAGCTCCGCCTGCTCGCCGGCCGTCAGCGTGCCGGTCTGGTCGATGACGCGCGCGCTGAACTCCGGCACCGGCTGCAGGTCCTGGGCGGCGGCCGGTGCCAGGACACCGGCCAGCGCAAGACTGGCCAGCAGCGCGCGCAGCATTTCAGTTGCCGAAGTCGACCTGCGGCGGCGTGCTGATCGCCGCTTCGTTCTCGACCGTGAAGTTCTGCTTCACCTCGTGGTCGAACAGCATCGCCGTCAGGTTGCTGGGGAAGGAGCGCACCGTGCTGTTGTAGGTCTGCACGCTCTGGATGTAGCGCTGGCGCGCCACGGTGATGCGGTTCTCGGTGCCCTCGAGCTGC
>CAYQJU010000081.1:0-12340 GCA_964417875.1 uncultured Steroidobacteraceae bacterium | reverse complement strand
TCGGCGGCGATGATGCCCGGCTCGGTCATGCCGATGTAGCGGCCGGAGGAAATGCGCTGCTTGGCATGGCCGATCGTGGCGCCCTTCATCGGGCCCTTCATCGCGCCCGGGCCGCAGCCGGTGCAGACGTCGAGGCCCCGCAGGCCCATCTCGTAGCCGACCTTCTTGGTGTACTGGTATTCGCTCTCGCCGATGGAATGGCCGCCCCAGCACACCACCAGGTTCGGGCGGATCTTGCGGTCCAGCACGCGCGCATTGCGCAGCACATGGAACACCGCATTGGTGATGTCGCCGCCATCGGCGAGATCGAAGCGGTCCATCTGCCCGATCTCGTGGGCGATGAACACCACATCGCGCAGCACCGCGAACAGGTGCTCCTTGATGCCGTGGATCATCTGCCCGTCGACGAAGGCACGCGCCGGCGCATTGCGGATGTCGAGGCGGATGCCCCAGGGATGCCGCACCACCTTGATGCGGAAGTCCGCGTGGCGCTCGAACAGCTCCTTGGCATTGTCCTTGTCGCTGCCGGAGTTCAGCACCGCCAGCGCGCACTTGCGGAACAGCTCGTGCATGCTGCGGGCGTCGGAGCCGAGCAGCGCGGCGATCTCCGACTGCGACAGCATCTCGAGGCTGCCGCGCGGGCCGACGCTGGCGTCGACGACTTCCGGAATATCCAGCTGGGCGTTCAAGGCGGCCTTCCGTTGCAAGAGTCCCGCCCCGTCAGGGGAGGATGTCGATTGGCGTGTTCTGGTTGGTCAGCAGCCAGATCTCGACCATGTCGGCATTCGACACGGCAATGCAGCCGTCGGTCCAGTCGCGCCGGTAGTAGTCCGGATCATGCTTCAGGCGGTTGGGCATGCCATGGATCATGATGGCGCCGCCCGGCTCCCAGCCATTCGAGCGCGCATGGTTCACGTCGCGATCGTTGGGGTAGGACACCTGGATGGACAGGAAATAGTCGCTGCGCGGGTTGCGGCGGGTGAGGTAGTAGCGGCCCTCGGGGGTTCGGAAGTCGCCCTCGCGCTCCTTGTGGCCCTGCGGCTGCAGCCCCAGCGAGATGCGGTAGCTGCGGATCACCTCGTTGCCGCTGATGAGTTCCATGCGCCGGTCGGACTTGCGCACCACCACGCGCGACACCACCGGCATTGCGGCGGGCGCCGCGGCGGTGTTCACCGCCGGCAGCAGTACCGGTTCGGCGCGCACGATGCCGGCGGCCAGCAGCGAAACGCACAGCAGGCGCCCCAGCAGCGATGCCGCGGCACAGGCGTGGCGGTTCAGTTTGCGGGCGATGCCTACCATTGACGCCGCATTATAGGCGCACGCCGGGGCCGGCGCTTCCGGGCCGGTCTCCACGATGCGTCGGCTCATGCCGACGGCACGGCCTCGACACTGGGGATCACGATGCGCTGGCCGCTGCGCAATGACCCGAAGTCGATGTCCGGGTTGTAGTGCAGGACCAGCCAGGTGGGCAGCGGCCCGTGCCGGTGCGCGATGTTCCACAGCGAATCGCCGCTGCGGGCGACATATTCGCGCGTGCCGACGATGCGATGGCCGGCAAAGAACTGCGCCTGCAGGTTCTCGTGATAGCTGCGGCGGCGCTGCTCGAACTGCTCGCGCGAGGTGTTCGAGAAGTCCAGCTTCAGCTTGCGGCCCTGGGCGACATTGGCGCGCGCCGACAGGCTGTTCAGGCTGCGCAGGCGGCTGGCCGGCACGCCCAGCCAGTCGGCGAAGTGGCCCAGCGTTTCTTCGGCGGCGACGCGGATGCTGTTGTCGGCGGCGATGCTGTAGTCGATGGCATCCACCGCACTGGCCACCGGCGCGCCGGGTGCCAGCGCGGGGCTTTCGGCGCGCGCCTCGGTGGCGGTGACCGGTTCGGACTCCTCGGCCTCGGCACTGGCCTGCGCCACCACGCGTGCCTCGCTGCGCCGGGCTTCCAGTGTGGCGGCGACGCGCTCGGGGGCGGGTGCGCGCGCAGCCGGCGCGGCAGTTGCCGCCGGTTCGTTGGCGGCCACCGCCGCCACGCGGGCCGCCACCGGTGCTGCCGGCGCATCCTGCGGCAGGCGCAGTCGCTGCCCCACCCGCAGCATCGACTTGTTGGTGATGTCGTTCAGCGCGGCAAGCTCGGACAGGCCCAGGCCATGGCGCGCGGCCACGCCCGACAGCGTATCGCCGGAGCGCACCACATAGATGCGCGGCCGCGGCTGGCCGAGGAACTGCTCGGAGGCGTCGACGCGCTGCGCCAGCTGCTGCGCGGTGAGATCGCCCATTTCCGGTGGCAGGCGCAGGCGGTAGCCCTTCGGCACATACTGCCGGCCATCCCACACCGTCGACATCAGCGCCGGATTCAGCGCGCGCAGGTCCGATTGATCCATGCGCAGCGCCTTCTGCAACGTTTCCGCCGCCATGTACGAGGGCATCTCGATCTCGCTGAAGGTCATCTCGGCGCGGCGCTTCACGCCGGGGAAATACTTCTGTGGATCGCGGTCGATGGTCAGTGCCGCCAGGAACGACACATAGAAGTTGCGCGAGGCGAAGCCGAAGCTGCGGCTCTTGTAGTTGCGCACGATGGTGGCGATGTCGGTGGTGCCCATGGCATCGCGGGCGCGGCGCATGCCGGCCGCGCCGTGGTTGTAGGCGGTCAGCGCCAGCGGCCAGCTGCCCAGCAGGTTGTAGTTGTATTCCAGCAGCTGCGCCGCCGCTTCGGTGGCGCGGAAGGGATCCATGCGCTCATCGACTGCATCGTCGATGCGCATGTAGTTCTTGCCGGTGGCCGGCATGAACTGCCACATGCCGGCAGCGCCCACCTTCGAATAGGCGGTGGGGTCGAACGAGGATTCCACATGCGGCAGCGCTGCCAGTTCTGCCGGCAGGCCGAGCCGGTCGAAGGTGCGCGCGATGTGCCCTTCCCAGATGCCCGAGCGCTCGAGGCCCTCGCGGAAGCGGTCGGACTGGCCGAGCTGGAAGCGCACGCGGCTGGCCGCGTCGCGGAAATCCGCCGGCTTCGCATCCTCGCCGAAAGCCTCCTTGATGCGCTTCTCTTCGGTGCTCAGGTGGCTGGCGCCGGAGGCCAGCCGCCGCAGCATCGCTTCGATCTTCTTGCGCTCCTCGTCCACCGCCTCGCGGCGCTGGCGCGGCTCGATGTCGGGACCGAACTCGAGCTTGCGATAGACGATGGACAGGTCGCGGTCGTCGTGCAGGAAGCCTTCGCTGGTGGAGATCTCGCTGTAGACGCGCACCCAGAAGTCGACATCTTTCTGCAGCTCCGGCGGGAAGGGGATCTCCCCGGTGGAGGCACGCGCGGGGGCGGCCACGAACAGGGCCAGCACCAGCATCGAGAGCAGCGACCTGAAGGTTCTCACCGGCATGAACGAACCACCATGCGTTGAAGTAACTGGGATGGGCAGAGGTTATCGAGCCAGGCCCATTATGTGAACCTCATGTTATGTAACTGTGCGCCCCGCCACACTCATGCAAGATGAGCGACGGGTGTGACGCGCGTCGAGGTACGCGAATCAGGGTTTCCCTTGAACGCCCGGATGATCGGTTTGCGAAAACGACCCAAGGAACCGCCATGCAGCGTCTGTTGCTGATCTTGATCGCCTCGCTTGCTGCCGGCGCGGGCATCCGCGGCGACGCGTGGGCCGGCGAGGCCGCCAGGCCGCGCACCGCCGCGGACATCATCGCCGCAGCACCCGCGGAACACTGGCGACGGCCCGATCCTGCAAACCTGCTGTACCTGGTCATGCGCGGCACGGTGGTGGTGATCGAACTGGCGCCGCGCTTCGCGCCGGAGCATGTGGCCAACATCCGCACGCTGGCGCGCGAAAAGTTCTGGGATGGCGCCACCGTGTACCGCGTACAGGACAATTTCGTGGCGCAATTCGGCGATTCAAGGGGCGATGACCCGGCGCTTGCGCGTCCGCTGGGCAGCGCGAAGCGCCAGCTGCCGGCCGAATTCCACCGCAGCGCGCGCGACCTGCCGTTCGATGTGCTGCCCGACCGCGATGGCTGGGCTCCGGAATCCGGCTTCGTGGAGGGCTTCGCCGCCGCGCGCGACCGGCGCGCGGACCGCGCCTGGCTGGTGCATTGCTATGGCGCAGTGGGCGCGGCGCGCGGCAATGCGCCCGACAGCAGCCTGGGCGCCGAGCTCTATGTGGTGATCGGCCAGGCGCCGCGCCAGCTCGACGACAACATCACCGTGGTGGGACGCGTGCTGATGGGCATGGAGGCGCTGAGCAGCCTGCCGCGCGGCACCGGGCCGTCCGGATTCATCGAGGATGCCGCGCAGCACACGCCGATCCGCTCCATGCTGCTGGCCACCGAGGTGCCAGAGTCGGCGCGCATGCCACTGGAGGTGATGCGCACCGATTCGGCCAGCTTCCGCGAACTGGTCGAAGCGCGGCGCAACCGCCGCGACGAGTTCTTCCAGCGGCCAGCCGGGCACATCGACCTGTGCAATGTCGAGGTGCCGGTGCGCGCGGTCAGGTAGCCGCGGGCGCCGCGGCGGCAGCGGCCTGGTCGCGCGCCGCGCGGCGTGCCAGCAATTGCTCGAAGCGCTCGAGCGATGCCATGTGGAAGTGGATCAGGGCCAGGTAGCCCTTTCGATGCCAGTCGTACACCGTCGCCTCATCGAGCGCGGCCAGGCGCGGCGCATCGACGATCTGGAACCCGTCCACGCCAATCTGCTGGCCGTTGGGCAGCGTGGCATTGGCGCGGCGGTCAATCAGCAGGTTCTTCTGCCGCAGCGCCTGGCAGAACTGCCAGGTCGCGTCCAGGTCGACGCGGTACATGTCGCAAAGCTGCATGGTCGGCTGCATGCCGGGGCTGGCCTTGCCGTCCTCGAAGAGCGGGATGCCCTCATCCCCGCCGCGCACCAGGCGCTCGCAGGCCGCATCCATGCCGAGCACATACTGCTCGCCATGCCGCACGAAGCTGAACGGATAGCAGCGCACATAGGCCGGAATGTAGGCGCCCTCCTCCCAGCGGCCATCGGTGACATGCAGGTTGGTGTCGTCGAAGCCCAGCAATGCGATCGGGCTGATGTTCTCGCCGGAGGCGGCAAACAGGATGGGGTAGTTGCGCAGCACCGCGGCGAATTCGCCAAGCACGATGGGCACGGCGATGGCCTTTGCCGCAAAGGCATGGTCGCCCTCCTTCAGCCGCCAGTTGCCGTGCGCCTGCTGCGTCACGATCTGCGGGTCGCTGTAGAAAAGCGGCATCGACCGCGCGGTGGCGGGGTTGGCGGATTCAGTCATTCAGTTCTCCAGTGAATCGGTTCGTCGGGCCTGAGGCATTTTCGCATCGCAGCAAGCTGGTTCGGGCGGTCCATGGCGGCGTGCATCTTGAAATGTCGCTACCGCGCCATACATCCCGGGCATCAGTCAACACAACCCTGCCTGAGGAGGCAAGCATCCATGAATATCGCAATCCGTGAGCCCTGGGGCCTGCTCAATCGCCTGAGCCGCGACCTGGACGGCATGCTGGGCGCACCCTCGACCGAAGTGGCGTACATCCCGCCGGTGGATGTGTACGAGGAGAAGGAGCGCTATGTGGTGAAGGCCGACCTGCCAGGCATGGACCCGAATGCGATCGAAGTCACCGCGGAGAAGGGCATCCTGACGCTGCGCGGCGAGCGCAAGAGCGAACAGCGCGAGCAGACGGAAGGCTATGAGCGCATCGAGCGCGTGATGGGCAGCTTCACCCGCCGCTTCGCGCTGCCGGAGAACGTGCAGGCCGATGCGATCAAGGCGAAGTTCACCCATGGCGTGCTCGAGGTGTCGATCCCGAAGCAGCCGGAAGTGGCGGCCAAGCGGGTGGCGGTCGAGATCCACTGAGCAAGTAACGGATGACAGGCCCCGTCAGGGTTGGCGGGGCCTGTCCGCCTGCGTGCGCGCTTCTACATAAAGACAGGGCAGATAGCCGCCGCAGCGTTCACGCAGGATGGCCTCGAAGACGGGCACCTGGTCGTAATACGTCGCCACGGCGGTGAGGTGCGCATTGTTCAGCCCGGAGTCGATCCAGGCCCGGTAGCCGCTGGCGATCCCGTGTCGCTGTTCAAGGGCAATGACTTCTTCTGACAGTGCGGCAATGCGTTCTGCCTTTGCCGCACGCATGGCCGGCGCATCCATTTCGCGCGCATACAGTGTCGCCAGCTCGCGGCGGGCGCGGATGAATGCATCGGTCACCTCGCTGCGCAGCTGGCGCCGCTGGCGCCACTGGACCAATGCCGCATCACTGGCATGCCGCGCGGCGTAGCGGGCCACGCCCTCTTCTTCCACCGCCGTGGCAAAGGCTTCGTTGAACGCGGAGTCGCCGGGCACATAGAGCACCTGGTGGGCCAGCTCGTGGAAGATCAGCGCGGCAAGGTCCAGCTCGCCATAGCCGCTGACCGTGCTGAGCAGCGGATCTGCGATGCGGCCGAGCGTGGAATAGGCCGGCACCCCGCCGACGAACACATCATCGCCCGCCGCGGCCAGCGTGGCGGCGAAATCACGTGCGGCGTGTTCCGCGAAGTAGCCGCGGTAGGCGACGCAGCCGGCGACCGGAAAGCACCAACGTCGCGGCGTGACGGAGAACTCCGGTGTCGCCACCACATTCCACACCACATAGCGCCTTCCGATGTCGGCGTAGCTGCGATAGGCGGCATTGTCGGGCAGCCGCAGCTCTTCGGTGGCGAAGTCGCGGATGCGGCGCGCACGCACCAGCTGCTCCCGCAGGTTTTCGGCGGTGCCCTGGGATTCGATGAGGCGGTCCACGGGCTCGCGGGCGCGCATCACCGCATACTGGCCGCGAGCGGCCTGCGCGTAATAGCCGATGCCGCATCCGCCCAGCAGCAGGACTGCTGCCAGCAGCGCCGCGACGCGCCCTGCTGCGTTGTCCGTTAACATCACTGCATGAAAGTCTATCTGGTCGGCGGCGCAGTCCGGGACCAACTGCTGGGCCGCGAACCCAGGGAGCGCGACTGGGTCGTGGTGGGCGGCACGGCCGAAGAACTCGCCGCCGCCGGCTATCGCGCCGTGGGGCGGGACTTTCCCGTCTTCCTGCATCCTGAAACGCATGAGGAATATGCGCTGGCGCGGCGCGAACGCAAGACCGGTCCCGGTTATCGCGGCTTCGTCACCGAGTTTTCGCCCGACATCACGCTCGAGGAAGACCTGCTGCGGCGGGATCTCACCGTCAACGCCATCGCGATGGACGATGCGGGCCATTACGTGGATCCATTCGATGGCCGCAAGGACATCGAGGCGCGCGTGCTGCGGCATGTGTCGGCGGCGTTTGCCGAGGATCCGGTGCGCATCCTGCGGCTGGCGCGCTTCGCGGCGCGGTTCGCACCGCTGGGATTCACCGTGCACGAAAGCACGCTGGCATTGGCCCGCTCCATGGTGCAGGCCGGCGAAGTGGATGCATTGGTGCCCGAGCGCGTGTGGCAGGAAACCGAGCGCGCGCTGGGCGAGTCACGGCCGGAGGTGTTTTTCCAGGTGCTGCGGGATTGTGACGCACTGCGCGTGGTGTTCCCGGAGGTGGACCGCCTGTTCGGTGTGCCGCAACCGGCACAGTGGCATCCCGAAGTCGACACCGGCGTGCATGTGATGATGTGTCTGCGGCGCGCCGCCGAACTGGACGCACCGGTGACCGTGCGGTTTGCCATCCTCGCGCATGACCTGGGCAAGGGCACCACGCCGAAGGAGCAGTGGCCGAAGCACCTGATGCATGAATCGCGCGGGCCGCCGCTGATCGAGGCCTTGTGTGCGCGCCTGAAGGTGCCTGCCGCGCATCGCGAACTGGCGCTGCTCACCGCGAAGGAGCACACCAATGTGCATCGCGCGCTGGAGCTGCGGCCGGAGACGGTGCTGAAACTGCTGGAGCGCAGCGACGCGTTCCGCCGTGCGCAGCGCTTCCGCGAGATGCTGCTGGCCTGCCAGTGCGATGCGCAGGGACGCACGGGGCTGGAGGACCGTCCGTATCCGCAGCGGGATTACCTGCAGCACGCGCAGGCGGCGGCGGCCGCGGTGCAGCTGAAGCCCGAGGATGTCGAAGGACGCGAAGGGCCGGTGATCGCGCAGATCCTGCATCGCCGGCGGCTGGACGCGATTCGCGCGGTGCCGCGCCCGGGCGGATCAGGCGCGACGGAATAGCTGAGCCGCGCCTAGAACCAGGCGCGCGCCAGCAGTTCCGCAGATTTCAGTCGTGCGGCCGGGTCATAGACCGCCGTGGCGACCATCAGCTCATCGGCGCCGGTGTCGGCAACGAATCTCTCGAGGCCCGCCTTCACCGTGGCGGGCGAGCCGATGAAGGAGCACGACAGGAAGGATTCCAGGCGCTGCTGGATCATCTCCGGCAGTGGCTCGATCTCATCGACTGGCGGACCCAGCCGGCCCGGCTTGCCGGTCACAAGGCCGATCACCACGTTCTGCATCGAGGTGAACAGGCGCTGCGCTTCGGCATCGGTGTCGGCGCAGATCACGTTCACCGCCGGCATCGCGTACGGCTTCTGCAGCTGCGCCGAGGGCCGGAACATCTGGCGGTAGACCTGCAGCGCCTCGAACAGCGCGGCGGGCGCGAAATGGGAGGCGAAGGCATAGGGCAGGCCGAGCTGCGCGGCCAGCTGCGCGCCGAAGAGGCTCGATCCCAGGATCCACAAGGGCACGTTCGAATCGGCACCGGGTACGGCGCGGATGCGCTGCCCAGGCTGCACCGGACCGAGCAGCGCCTGCAGTTCCTGCACATCGTCCGGAAACAGGTCTGAGGCGCGCGGGTCACGCCGCAGCGCGCGCCACGTGAGGCCATCGGTGCCCGGCGCGCGGCCCAGCCCCAGGTCGATGCGGCCGGGGAACAGCGCCTCGAGCGTGCCGAACTGCTCGGCGATCACCAGTGGCGAATGGTTCGGCAGCATGATGCCGCCGGCACCTACGCGGATGCGCTGCGTGGCCGCGGCGACGCGGCCGATCAGCACCGAGGTGGCGGCGCTGGCGATGCCGGGCATGTTGTGGTGCTCGGCGTACCAGATGCGGTGGTAACCCAGTGCGTCGACGTGCTGCCCGAAATCGATGACGTTCTGCAGGGACTGCGCGACGGTGCTGTCGAGCGGAACGTGGGCGAGATCGAGGATGGAAAGGCGGATGGACATCAGGGCATGGTAACCGACTCCTGATGCTTGCCCTCATGCATGGGATAAGATCGAAACGATGCCTGAACGCGTGTTCCTCAGCATCGTGCGCGGCAGCATCGAGGAGGACCATCCACTTGCCGAGCCCGAGGCCGAGCGGCTGGTCATGGCGATGGCCGAGGAGCGTCGAAGCTTCGTCGAGCAGCAAATGACGCAGGGGCTGCCAGTGCGGGTTGAGTCCGGACTCATCGTGCAGCAGGTCGATGCCGGTCCGCCGGCGAGGATCCACTGGGATCTGATCGCGCGATACAACCAGCGACTCGACCGGATCCTTGCCAGACATCTGAATGCAGCCCGGATCGCGGCATTCCAGCGGCAGCGCAAGGAGCGCCTGGACAACGCGCGATACGTGCAACAGCTCCTGCGCTGATCAGAGCCGCGCGCGAAGATCCTGATGCGCAAACCCCGCCAACGGCGCATCAAACCCCCTCCCCACCACCATCGCCTTGAAGCTCTCGCCCATCTCCTGCGGCATCAGCAGCTGCCGCGCCTCGCTGGCGCGCTGGATGCGCGTGCGTTCATCGGGTGCATCGGCCAGCTCGCGCTCGATACCCAGGCCCAGCAGCAGCGCTGCCTGCGTCGCATAGCCCAGCACCTCAAGACCTGCCGCATCCGCGCCTTCGGCAACGCGCGTGAAATCCACCCAGGCAGTGATGTCCTGCAGCCCGGGGTGCAGGAAGGGATCATCGTGCGCGTGCTGGCGGAAATGGCAGCGCAGCGTGCCGGTGGTGCGGCGGGCGTCGTAGTACTCGCGCCGCGCGAGGCCATAGTCGATGAACAGCGCCACGCCCTGCTGCAGGGAGTGTGTCACCTCGCCCACCCACGGCGCGGCGCGCAGGCACAGCTCCGAGGTATAGCCCTCCGGCCATTCGACGCCGGCATCCTGGCGGACGCGCTGCGCTTCTGCTGCCAGTGGCGGCGCGGCCGGATGCTCTGCCCACGAAAGATCGCCGCCTGAATCCACGGCCACCCCGCGCTCGAACACGACGCCACTGCGCCACGCGAAGCACTGCACCGCCAGCGCGTCGAGCACCTCGTTGGCCAGCAGCGCGCCACGCCAGGCTTGCGGCGGCGGCGCGTCGATCCATTCCACGCGCGCGGCAAGATCCGGCGGCAGCGTGGCAAGCAATGCGCGCTGCCGATCGCGAAGGTCGGCGCTGACCTCGAGGATGCGATAGCGCTGCGGCAGTACGCCGAGCGCTGCCATCCCCATCAGCACATCGAATGCCAGCCGCCCGCTGCCGGCGCCAAGCTCCAGCACCTCTCCGCCCTGCAGATGCCCGAGCACCGCGGCACAGTGCCGCGCCAGGCAATTGCCGAACAGTGGCGAGATCTCCGGCGCGGTGACGAAATCGCCGCCGGCGCCGAACTTGCGCGCACCGGCGCTGTAGTAGCCCAGCCCCGGGGAATAGAGCACGAAATCCATGTACGCATCGAAGGGCAGCCAGCCGCCGGCGGCATCGATGCGCGCGCGCAATGCCTCGCGCACGCGCTGCGCATGCTTCGCCTCGTGCACTGCAGCGTCCGAAGTCATAAGCTGTCCGCATGGAATCTGCGGACTCTGCAAAGCTGCCACTGACCGGCAAGGTGGTCCTGATCACGGGCGCGGCGCGGCGCGTTGGTGCCGCGATGGCGCGCAGGATGCACGCGGCCGGCGCCGATGTGGTCATCCACTATCACCGCTCGGCGGACGCGGCACAGGCACTGGCCGCAGAGCTCAATGCCGCGCGACCCGCGTCGGTGACCACGCTGGGCGGCAACCTGCTCGACCTGAAGGTGCTCACCTCGCTGGTCGATGCCACGATCGCGCGTCATGGCCATCTGGATGTGCTGGTCAACAATGCGTCCACGTTCTATCCCACGCCAGTGGGCACGATAACACCGGACCACTGGGACGACCTGATGGGCACCAACCTGCGCGCACCGCTGTTCCTGTCGCAGGCCGCCGCGCCGCATCTTGCGGCACGGCGCGGACTGATCCTGAACATCGCCGACATCCATGGCATGCGGCCGCTGCGGCGCTTCACTGTATACAGCCCGGCCAAGGCGGGCCTGATCATGCTGACGCAGTCGCTGGCGCGTGAACTGGCGCCGGATGTGCGGGTGAATGCGATCGCGCCCGGGCCGGTGGAGTTCCCGGAGAGCGGCCTGACCGACGAGATGAAGCAGGAAATCATCGACAAGACGCTGCTGAAGCGACGCGGTTCCACCGATGATGTGGCCCGCGCAGCGCTGTTCTTTGCCAGCGAGGCGCCCTATGTCACCGGGCAGGTGCTGGCGGTGGATGGCGGACGCAGCGCCAATGCCTGAACTCCGGTGAATCAGGGCGCGCTGCGCCGCCCATCCGATCCATTGAAAAAGCGCCGACTGTTCAGGCCGCGTTGAGATCCAGCGTCTCGGGAATCAGCGGATTCGCCTGCTGGTCGAACGCTGCCCACAACGCCGCCATGCTCCGGCCTTCCACCGGATGCACCAGCCGCGGGGCAAGCTCCGCCAATGGTCCGAGCATGAACCCCCAGCGCAGCAGGTCAGGCCGCGGCAGCACCAGGCCCGGCGTGTCCTGCACGAGGTCGTCAAACAGCAGGATGTCCAGGTCCATCTCTCGCGGCGCCCACTTCGGCGCATCGCGGCGCCGTCCGCACTGCGTCTCCACGCATTCCAGCTCGCCCTTCAGCAGCGCCGGATCGCCCGCCACGGGCAGCTCGACCACGAAGTTGATGAAGTCCGGTCCCTCGAAGCCCACCGCACGATTGCGATAGCAGCGTGAGAAGCGCGCGCCGGGATGGCGTCCGCTCAGTGCGCGCGCCGCGATCACAAGGTTGCGCTGCGCGTCCACATTGGAGCCGCCAGACACATAGGCCAGCTTCAAGGCGGGCGCTGCCTTCAGGCCTTGCGGCGCTCGATGACCACACCGACATCGCGCGAGCCGCGGATGGCGCCGGGCTTGTTCAGCGACAGCCGGATCCAGGCGATGTCGAACTCGTCCAGCAGCGTCGTCGCCAGCTTGTGCGCCAGCGTTTCGACCAGGTGGAACTCGGCCGCCTCGACAAAGGCAATGCAGCGCTTGGCGATGGACTTGTAGTCCACCGTGTCTTTCACCTCGTCGCTGCCGGCGGCGCGCGCGCAATCGACGGGAATCTCCAGGTCGAGCACCACGGTCTGCTTGACGTGGCG
>CAYQJU010000080.1:0-12373 GCA_964417875.1 uncultured Steroidobacteraceae bacterium | reverse complement strand
CTGGCCGAATCCTTCGAGACCGCGCTGCGGCTGGGCAAGGGCGTGGCGCGCCTGGACTTTGCCGGCGGCAAGCGTGACGAGCTGGTGTTCTCCAGCCTGCATGCCTGCCCCACCTGCGGCTACAGCGTGCCGCAGCTGGAGCCGAAGCTGTTCTCCTTCAACAGTCCCGCCGGCGCGTGTCCGGCCTGTGACGGACTGGGATACCAGGATTTCTTCGATCCGGCGCGCGTGATCACGCATCCGGAACTGTCGCTGGCCGGCGGCGCGATCCGCGGCTGGGACCGGCGCAACGGCTGGTACTTCCAGATGGTGCAGGCGCTGGCGGCGCACTACCGCTTCGACGTCGAGATGCCCTGGAACAAGCTGCCGGAAAAGGTGCGCGAGGTGGTGCTCCATGGCAGCGGCAGCACCGAGGTCGAGTTCCGCCACATCGATGCGCGTGGCCGCACGGTGAAACGCACGCACGCCTTCGAGGGCATCCTGCCGAACATGGAGCGCCGTTACCGCGAGACTGAATCGGCGACGGTGCGCGATGAGCTGGGGCGCTTCCGGGGCACGCGTCGCTGTGCCGAATGCGGTGGCGCAAGGCTCAACGAAACGGCGCGGCATGTGCATGTGGCCGGGCACACGCTGCCGCAGGTGTCCGAGCTGTCCGTGGCGCGCGCACTGGCGCACCACGAGAGCCTTGCGGTCGCCGGCTGGCGCGGCGAGATCGCCACGCGCATCGTCAAGGAGGTGGCCGACCGGCTGCGCTTCCTGGTGGATGTGGGCCTGGATTACCTGACGCTGGATCGCAGCGCCGAGACGCTGTCGGGCGGCGAGGCGCAGCGCATCCGCCTCGCAAGCCAGGTGGGCTCGGGGCTCACCGGGGTGCTCTACATCCTCGATGAACCCTCGATCGGCCTGCACCAGCGCGACAATGCGCGGCTGCTCACCACGCTGAAGCGGCTGCGCGACCTGGGCAACACCGTGCTGGTGGTCGAGCACGACCAGGACGCCATCCTCACCGCCGACCATGTGCTGGACATCGGTCCGGGCGCCGGCGTGCATGGCGGACGCGTGGTGGCGCAGGGCACGCCGGCCGAGGTGCGCGACAATCCGGCCTCGCTGACGGGCGACTATCTCTCCGGCCGCAAGCGCATCGAGGTGCCGGCGAAGCGCAGCGCGCCGCGCGATGAGGTGATCCGCATCAGCGGCGCCAGCGCGAACAACCTGCAGCAGGTGACGGCGGAATTCCCGGTGGGCCTGTTCACCTGCGTGACCGGGGTCTCCGGCTCGGGAAAGTCCACGCTGGTGAACGACACACTTTATGCCGGCGTGGCGCGGCATCTCGGCCTCACCGGCTTCGATGCGCCGCAAGCGACGGCCATCGAGGGCCTGGAGCATGTCGATCGCGTCATTGATATCGACCAGAGCCCCATCGGCCGCACGCCACGTTCTAACCCCGCCACCTACACCGGCCTGTTCGCACCACTGCGCGAGCTTTTCGCACAGGTGCCCGAAGCCCGCGCTCGCGGCTACAGCTCCGGCCGTTTCAGCTTCAACGTGAAGGGCGGGCGCTGTGAGGCCTGCCAGGGCGACGGCGTGATCCGCGTCGAGATGCACTTCCTGCCCGATGTCTATGTGCCCTGCGATGTGTGCCAGGGGCGGCGCTACAACCGCGAGACGCTGGAGATCCGCTATCGCGGGCGCAACATCCACGAGGTGCTGCAGATGACCATCGAGGAAGCCAACGCCTTCTTCGCCGCGGTGCCGATGATCGCCTCGAAGCTGCAGACGCTGATGGACGTGGGCCTGGGCTACATCCAGCTGGGACAGAACGCCACCACGCTGTCGGGCGGCGAGGCGCAGCGGGTGAAGCTGGCGCGCGAGCTGGCCAAGCGCGCCACCGGACGCACGCTGTACATCCTCGACGAGCCCACCACCGGGCTGCATTTCCACGACGTGGCGCAGCTGCTCACCGTGCTGCATCGCCTGCGCGACGAGGGCAACACCGTGGTGGTGATCGAGCACAACCTCGACGTGGTGAAGACGGCGGACTGGATCATCGACCTCGGGCCCGGCGGCGGCACGCATGGCGGCCGCCTCGTTGCGGCCGGCACGCCCGAGGCCATCGCCGCAGAGCCCGGCAGTGCCACCGGGAAGTACCTGGCGCCGCTGCTGCAGCAGGGCGCGGCCGCCTGATTCCTTGCGTCTGCGCCTGCTACCAGGCGTATTTCAGTCCCAGCACCCAGGAGTCGACACTGGCGTCGTCATACAGCGCCTGCTGCAGGCGGGTGTAGCCGACGCGGATCGCGGTGCCCGGCGACATCGACCAGTTCACCCCGGCGCCGAACAGCATGGCCACCGAGCCATCCTTCAGCGAATGATCGTCATATTCACCGTTCTGTCCGGTGACCGCGTAGCGCACCTTCTTCTTGCTGAGCAGCAGGCCGCCGCGCGCATCCAGCGCCCAGTGATCGCCCATCGGCCAGATCGCGATGCCGGACAGCGCCAGCCCGCGGGACCGGCTGCGCATGTCGGTGCGGGTGCGCAGCACGCCGCCGCCCTCGCGGAACTGCACGCTGCCGATGGCCATATAGCGTGACTCGCCCATCTGCACGTAGGCCAGCTCGGCGGCGAAGAAGTCGGTGAGCTGGTAACCCACGCCGAAGCTGTAGCCGATGTCGGTGCGGTCGAACTCGGACTGCTCGAGGTCGAGCACATCGGCCTCGTAGCGCGATGAGCCCCAGATCTGCCCGCGCCAGGCTTCCATGTCCGCGGCGCTGACATCGGCGGTGGAATAGCCCAGGGTGGAATCCATGTAGAAGCCGGAGAAGTACAGCCCCGGCATGGCAGCACCCGCCTGGGCGGCCGCGGTCAGCGCGACGACTGCGAGCAGCAGCCGCATGGTCCGGCCCGGTTGCGTGGAAATCCTCATGGGTCACCCCTGTTCGTATTGGCGGACGAAAAAGCCTGGCACACCTCGCCGTGCGCGGTCCTCTCACGATAATGCCCGCGCGTATAGGCCGCCAGCACATTGCGCCAGAAGGCAATGGCCCCGCGGCTGCCGGAGTCCTGGATGACCTCCCAGCGGCCGGCGAAGCGGTCGAAGATCAGCCGCGCGGCGGCGCGCCCGAGGCCGCGGCGGCGCTTCGGCCGGGCAATGAAGAATTCGGTGAGCCGGTAGTCGACACCCCGCGCAGGTTTGCGCACCAGCAGCGCGAAGCCGGCGCGCTGGCCATGTTCGAGGATGGTCAGCAGCGTGGCCTCACGATCGGCAAGCCAGCCCTGCACCTGATGCGTCTCGCCCAGGCCCACCGCGCCGAGGACGGGGAACAGCCCGGTCCGGCGCGCACGCAGGTCGTCCAGATAGTCGCGATAAACACTTTCGATCCAGGCGCGATCTTCCGCGTGCCCGCGTGCATCGCGAAGGCTGACGGTCATGTTCTCCGGCTCCAGTAACGAGCAAGCCCGGACAGGTTGCGCCTGGCCGGGCTCGTTTGCCCGGCCGAAGGCGCCGGGCTCTCGCAACGAGGCTGCTTACTGTGCAGCAGTCTCGGCGCCGGCGGCAGCCGAGTCTTCGGCCACGGGAGCAGCCGGATCGGTGGCGGCAGTGTCCGCAGCGATGTCGGTGGTGGCAGCAGCGTCGGATTCCAGCGCGGCAGCAGGTGCCTCGGTGACCGGCGCTGCAGCTTCCTGCGTCGCGGCCATCGAATCATCCTGCGACGAGCATGCGGCGAGGGCCAGCGCAACAGCGGCGGCACCCAGGGCGAGTTTGATATTCATTGGAATGGATTCCCCGAAAATGAGTGGATAGAGACCAGTCGGAACCAGAACGCAACACGAGGTGAAGGAGCTTTCGATCCATCGAATCTTCGCATCGCTGCAACAAAGTCTATCCAGTTCCGTGATGCGATTCAAAACGGTTCGTTGCTTGCACGCACCACGTCGCGGATCAACGACAGTGGATATGACAAGCGCAGCCGCAGGCAGCGTTATGCTTGCCGCATGGCATGGGAAGAACTCGACGCAGTACTGTTCGCTGATCACCTGCGCCATGTGCAGTCGGCCATCGATGCCGCACTCGCCGATGCGCAACTGGATTCGCTGGTGATTGCCGCCGGTACCGAACACATGGTGTTCATGGACGACCAGGCCTGTCCCTTCCGGCCGAACCCCTGGTTCACCTGGCTGGTGCCGGCAGCGGCCGCACCGGGCAGCCTGCTGGTGATGGTGCCGGCCGGCCGGCCGCGGCTGGTGTTTGTTGCACCGGAGGATTACTGGCACAGCCCGCCGGCGCCGCCGGATGAACCATGGATCGACCTGTTCGACCTGGTGGTGGTGCGGGATGCCGCCGCGGCGATCGCGGCGGCGGCGGCACTGCCCGGCAGGGTGGGCTGGATCGGCGAGCCGGATCCGCCGGGCGGGTGGCTGCGCAATCCCGCCGGCGTGCTGGCGCACCTGGAGCAGGCGCGCTGTCGCAAGAGCCGCCATGAGTTGGCCTGCATGCGCACCGCCAGCCACATCGGCGTGGCCGGTCATCTGGCCGCCGAGCGCTGCTTTCGCGACGGCGGAGCGGAGTACGACATCCACCTGGCCTTCCTGGGTGCGGTGCGCCAGCCGGAAGCAGCCCTGCCCTATCCACCCATCGTCGCGCTGAATGCCAACGCGGCCACATTGCATTACCAGCGACGCGAGCCGCAACCACCGGCGCGCGCGCTGTCATTGCTGATCGATGCCGGCGCCGCTTTCCGCGGCTACGCCAGCGACATCACGCGCACCTGGGCGCGCTCGCCGGGGCTGTTCGCATCGCTGGTCGAGGGCATGCATGCGTTGCAGCTGGAACTCTGCGCCGCGGTGGCACCGGGCTTGGACTGGCGCGAGCTGCACCTGCGCGCGCACCTGCTCGTGGCGCGGCTGCTGCATGAGGCCGACGTGCTGCGCATGGCACCGGAGTCCGCGGTGGAATGCGGCGTCAGCGGCGCGTTCCTGCCACATGGGCTGGGGCATCTGCTCGGGGTGCAGGTGCATGATGTGGGCGGCTTTCGCCCGGCGGCCGATGCCGCACCCATTCCCCGTCCGCCCGGACATCCGGCGCTGCGACTGACGCGGCAACTCGAGCCGGGCATGGTGGTGACGGTCGAGCCGGGGCTTTATTTCATCGCCCTGCTGCTGAAGCAGCTGGCGGCCGGCCCGCATGCCGCGGCAGTGAACTGGCCGCTGGTGGAACGGCTCGCGCCCTGCGGCGGCATCCGCATCGAGGACAATGTCGTCGTGACCGCTTCGGGTCACGACAACCTGACGCGCAGCGCCTTTGCCGCGGTGAGCGGCTGAAGGCCAGGCCGCCCCGGTCAGCCCTGCTGCTTCTTCAGCAGGTCGCGGATCTCCTCGAGCAGCACTTCGTTGCGCGGCGGCGCCGGCGGCGTGGCCGGTTCCGGCGGGCGCTTGAGCTTGTTGATGCCCCGCACGGCCAGGAAGATCACCAGCGCGATGATCAGGAAGTCGATCAGTGCCTGGATGAACAGTCCGTACTTCAGCAGCACCGGTTCGCCCTCGGGATTGATGCCGACAGCCACCGCCAGCCGCGAGAAGTTCATGCCGGCCAGCAGCACGCCCAGTGGCGGCATGATGATGTCGGCCACCAGCGACGAGACGATCTTGCCGAATGCGGTGCCGATGACCACGCCGACGGCAAGGTCGATGACGTTGCCGCGCATCGCGAACTGTTTGAATTCCTGCGCCAGCTTCATGTTGTTCTCCCTGGTATCCGTCGCCATAGCGCCCATGCGCGGGCACAGCCTAGACGCTGCACCGGCTGGCGGCAACGGCTGCCGCGCGCTTAGGATGCGGCTTTCCGCGGGACGATGGGGATCCGGCATGTACCTGCATCCGCACGACGGTTTCGACAATGCACCGCTCGACCTGCGTCACATCGAGGCCGTGCCACTGGCTGCCGCGATGGGCGCCGAGATCCGCGGTGTGCAGCCCGATGCGCTGACCGATGCGCAGTTCGAGGAGATCGAGCGCTCGCTGTTCCGCCACAAGATGATCTTCTTCCGCGGCGCGCGCATCGACCATGCCGCGCACCACGCCTTCAGCCGGCGCTTCGGTGAGTTTGCCGAGGACGCCTATACCGATGGCGTGCCGGGCTTTCGCGAGGTGCAGCCGCTGGTCAAGGAAGCCGACGACCGCTCCGCGCATGTGTTCGGTTCCGGCTGGCATACCGATTCGCCCTTCCTCGACCAACCGCCGGCCATCACCATCCTGCGCTCGGTGCAGGTGCCGCCCTGGGGCGGCGACACGATGTGGGCCAATGCCGCGCTGGCCCTGCGCACGCTGGGTCCCACCACCCGCCGCATGATCCAGCAGCTGCGCGTGCACTTCTCGATGCGCGAGGTGCTGGCCTCCGCGCAAGCCAATGCCGAGCAGCGCAACAACCCGGTGGGCAAACTGGTGGCGACGCGGCAGATGCAGCAGCTTCCCGAAGGGCTGCGCCGCAAGCTGGAAGGCGCAGTGCATCCACTGGTGCGCACGCATGCCCGCACCGGCGAGCAGTCGCTGTACATCGACCCCTCCTACGCGGTGGGCATCGAGGGCATGCGCGAGGCCGAATCCTCGCCGTTCATCAGGATGCTCACCGACCACCTGACGCAGCCGGCCTTCACCTGCCGCCTGCGCTGGGAGCCGGACATGCTGGTGCTGTGGGACAACCGCACCTGCGTGCACCAGGCGTTCAATGACTATGGCGGGCAGCGGCGCGAGATGTACCGGACGACAGTGGCCGGGGAAATGCCGGCCTGAGTTGCACCGTGGCACCCGGCCATGGGTGGTGGCGACGCCGGTGGCGGATGCGAAGAGCGCCATGACTGCCAGCGAAAAGCCCCGCACGAGGCGGGGCTTTCCGGAATCATCATTTCAACCTGGTCGCAGGATCAGGCGGTCGCAGCAGCCTTCTTCTTCGGCGCAGCCTTCTTCGCCGCGGCCTTCTTCTTCGGCGCAGCCTTGGCCTTCTTCCTGGTGCCGGCGTCTTCCGCCTCGTCGGCGGCAGCCGTGCCGGGGCCATCCACCAGCTGCATCAGTGCCATGGGTGCAGCGTCACCGGGACGCGGAGCCATGTGCAGGATGCGGGTGTAGCCGCCCGGACGCGACTTGAAGCGCGGCCCCAGGTCCGTGAACAGCTTCGCCACCACCTCGGCATCGCGCAGGCGCGAGAACGCCAGGCGACGCTTGGCCTCGGTGTCGACCTTGGCCAGCGTGATCAGCGGCTCGACCACGCGCCGCAGCTCCTTGGCCTTGGGCACCGTGGTGCGGATGGTCTCGTGGCGCAGCAGCGAGGCGGCCATGTTGCGCAGCATCGCGTGGCGATGCGGCGCATTGCGCGACAGCTGGCGACCGGAAAGTTGATGACGCATGTCGTTTTCTCTCTGTCTTTGCTCTTACGGGGGCGCACGGCCCCCGTTGAACCCGGCCTTCGCGGACCGGGCAATCCTGGTCAAATTCCGTCGCGATCGTCGTGACGCAGCCCGGCCGGCGGCCAGCCTTCCAGCCGCATGCCCAGCATCAGGCCGTGGCCCTGCAGCACTTCCTTGATCTCGGTGAGGGACTTCTTGCCGAGGTTCGGGGTGCGCAGCAGCTCCACCTCCGTGCGCTGCACGAGGTCGCCGATGTAGTGGATGTTCTCGGCCTTCAGGCAGTTGGCACTGCGCACGGTCAGCTCGAGTTCATCGACCGGCCGCAGCAGCAGCGGGTCAAACTGCATCTCGGTGACCTTCGCGCCGCTGGCCTCGTCCTCGCCCTGCAGGTCGACGAACACGGACAGCTGGTCCTTCAGGATGCTACCGGCACGGCGGATGGCCTCTTCGGCGTCGATCGTGCCGTTGGTCTCGATGTCGAGCACCAGCTTGTCGAGGTCAGTGCGCTGTTCCACGCGCGCCGCATCAACCGCGTAGGTCACGCGGCGCACGGGGCTGAACGAGGCATCCAGCTGCAGGCGACCGATCGGGCGCGTAGCCTCCTCGAATGCCACGCGCTGCTGCGCCGGACGATAGCCGCGGCCCTTCTCGACCTTCAGCGTCATCGACAGGCTGCCGGCCTGCGTCAGGTTCGCGATCACCAGCTCGGGATTCACGATCTCGACGTCATGGTCGCCCTGGATGTCACCGGCGGTGACCGGGCCGGGGCCCTTCTTCGAAAGACGCAGCTCGGCCGCGTCGCGCGCATGCATGCGGATCGCCACGGCCTTCAGGTTCAGCAGGATGTCGACGACATCTTCCTGCACACCCTCGATGCTGGTGTATTCGTGCAGCACGCCCTCGATCTCCACCTCGGTGATCGCGGCGCCGGGCATCGAGGACAGCAGCACGCGACGCAGGGCATTGCCCAGCGTGTGGCCGAAACCGCGCTCGAAGGGCTCGATCACCACGCGCGCCTGGCGCGGCGCGACCGGCTGCACCTTGACGACACGGGGCTTGAGGAACTCGTTCACTGAGGATGTCATCGAACCTCCACCAATCATCACTTCGAGTACAGCTCGACCACCAGGTTTTCGTTGATGTCCGGCAGCACGTCACCGCGCGCCGGCGCGGCCTTGAACACGCCGCGGAATTCCTTTTCGTTCACATCGAGCCAGTCCGGGAAGCCGACCTGCGCGGCGACCTGGAGCGCGTTCTGCACGCGCAGCTGCTTGCGCGACTTCTCGCGGATCTGCACCACGTCGCCCGCCTTCACCTGGTAGGAGGCGATGGTCACCGGCTCGCCGTTGACCTCGATGCCCTTGTGGCTGACCAGCTGGCGCGCCTCGGCGCGCGTCACCGCGAAGCCCATGCGATAGACGACGTTGTCGAGGCGGCATTCCAGCAGCCTCAGCAGCGTTTCACCGGTGGAACCGGAGCGGCGCGCGGCTTGCTGGTAATAGCCACGGAACTGGCGCTCGAGTACGCCGTACATGCGGCGCAGCTTCTGCTTCTCGCGCAGCTGCAGACCGTACTCGGACAGCCGCTGGCGGCGCTCGCTCTTGATGCCGCCGGGCGGCACCTGCAGCTTGCACTTGCTCTCGAGGGGCTTGGCGCCGCTCTTCAGGAACAGGTCGGTGCCCTCGCGACGCGAGAGCTTGCACTTGGGGCCAATGTATCGTGCCATGACTTACCTCAGACCCGGCGCTTCTTGGGCGGCCGGCAGCCGTTGTGCGGAATCGGCGTGACGTCTTCGATGCTGGTGATCTTCAGACCGCAGCCGTTGAGCGCGCGCACGGCGGACTCGCGACCCGGACCAGGACCACCGACACGGACTTCCACGTTCTTCAGGCCGTGCTCCTGCGCGGCGTTGCCTGCCTTCTCGGCGGCCACCTGGGCTGCGAAGGGCGTGCTCTTGCGCGAACCACGGAAGCCGCAACCGCCGGACGTCGCCCAGGACAGCGTGTTGCCCTGGCGGTCGGTGATCGTGACGATCGTGTTGTTGAAGGAAGCGTGGATGTGCGCGATGCCATCCAGCACGTTCTTGCGCGCCTTCTTCGGCTTCTTGGCCGCCGACGCTGACTTCTGTTCAGCCATGTTGATTCAGTGCCTTCCTAAGTTCCTGTCTTACTTGCCGGCCGAGCCGCCAAGCTTCACGGCCTGCTTGCGCGGGCCCTTGCGGGTGCGCGCGTTGGTGCGGGTGCGCTGTCCGCGCATCGGCAGGCCCCGGCGGTGACGCACGCCGCGCCATGTGCCCAGGTCCATCAGGCGCTTGATGTTCATCGACACCTCGCGGCGCAGGTCGCCTTCGACCAGCCACTTGGCGATCGTCGAGCGCAGCGCCGCGACCTCGGACTCGGTCAGGTCCTTCACCTTGGTGGAAGGATTGACTCCCGAAAGTTCACAGCACTCCCTGGCGCGCGTGCGGCCCACGCCATAGATGTGGGTGAGTCCCACCCACACGTGCTTGTTCATCGGGATATTGATGCCGGCAATGCGTGCCATTACATGCTCTCCGAATAATTCCTGTTCAGACCCGGCCTGCTCAGCCCTGACGCTGCTTGTGGCGCGTGTCGGAGCAGATCACGTAGACGATGCCCCTGCGGCGCACGATCTTGCAGTTCTTGCAGATCTTCTTGACGGATGGACGTACCTTCATTTCCTCAGCCTCAGCTGTTGCGGCCGCCCAGCAGGTTGGCCTTCTTCATCAAACCCGGATACTGGTGCGACATCGCATGCGCCTGCAGCTGCGCCGCGAAATCCATCACCACCACGACCACGATCAGCAACGACGTGCCACCGAACTGGAACGGCACGCCCTGCGAAGACATCATGAACTCCGGCACCAGGCACACCGCCGCGATGTAAAGGGCGCCCCACAGCGTCAGCCGCGTGAGCACCTTGTCGATGTACTCGCCGGTCTGCTGGCCCGGCCGGATGCCCGGGATGAATGCCCCGGACTTCTTCAGGTTGTCGGCGGTCTCGCGCGCGTTGAACACCAGTGCGGTGTAGAAGAACGCGAAGCCGATGATCAGCGCGCCGTAGAGCACCAGGTGCAGCGGCTGCCCGTAGTTCAGCGCGTTGGACACCCGCAGCAGCCAGCTCGAACCGGCCGCCTCGGGGTTGGACCCGGCGAACGCCGCGATGGTTGCCGGGAACATCAGCAGGCTCGAGGCGAAGATCGGCGGGATCACGCCCGACATGTTCAGCTTGAACGGCAGGTGCGTGCTCTGGCCGGCCATCATGCGACGGCCGACCTGACGCTTGGCATAGTTTACCGTAATGCGGCGCTGCGCGCGCTCCATGAACACGCAGAAGGCGGTCACGCCAACCACGACGATCAGCAGGCCGATGGCCATCGGGCCCGCCATCTCGCCGCTGTTGATCTGCGTCACGGTGTTGCCCACCGCGCCCGGCAGGCCGGCGATGATGCTGACCAGGATCAGCATCGAGATGCCGTTGCCGATGCCGCGCTCGGTAATCTGCTCGCCCAGCCACATCAGGAACACCGTGCCGGCAGTCATCGTCACCGTGGCCGGGAACAGCCACTGGAAGAACCCGGGCGAGAGCACCATGTTGTTGCCCTGCAAGGTCGCCGCCGCGGCGAACGACTGGAACAGCGCCAGCACCACGGTGGCATAGCGCGTCATCTGCGTGATCTTGCGCCGGCCGGACTCGCCTTCCTTGCGCAGCTCCATCAGCGACGGCACGACCATCGACATCATCTGCATGATGATGGAGGCCGAGATGTAGGGCATCACGCCCATCGCGAAGATGGACATGCGCTCCAGCGCACCGCCAGAGAACATGTTGACCACGCCCAGGATGGTGCCCTGCTGGTCACTGAAGAATGCGGCCACCTGCGCCGTGTCGATGCCCGGCACGGGAATGAACGTGCCGATGCGGTACACGATCAATGCCCCGATCAGGAACGCCAGGCGCTTGCGGATGTCGCCGAAGCGGGTCGCATCGCCCAGCGCTGCCGCCGGATTCATTGCAGGATTGTTGGCCATGTCCTTGGGTGCCTTGCCTTGTCTCAGGCTGCCTCGATCTTGCCGCCAGCCTTCTCGATGGCTTCGGCGGCGCCCTTGGTCGCGGCAACGCCCTTCAGCGTCACGGCGCGGGTCAGCTCGCCCGACAGCACCACCTTGGCCTTCTCGGCGAACACGCCCACCACGCCGGCCTTCTTCAGGGCGGCCAGGTCGATCACGTCACCCTCGACCTTGTTCAGTTCCGACAGGCGCACTTCGGCGCGCGTGGCCTTCACGGCCGAGCGGAAGCCGACCTTCGGCAGGCGGCGCTGCAGCGGCATCTGGCCGCCTTCGAAGCCGACCTTGTGGTAGCCGCCCTTGCGCGCGCGCTGGCCCTTGACGCCGCGGCCGCAGGTCTTGCCCTGGCCGGCGGAAGCGCCGCGTCCGACGCGCAGGCGGGGACGCTTGGCGCCCTCGCCCGGCTTGATGGTGTTCAGTTTCATCAGTTCGCCTCTTCAACCTTCAGGAGGTGGATCGCGGCCTTGATCATGCCGCGGTTCTCCGGGGTGTCGGCCACGACCACCGAGTGGTGGCGCCGGCGCAGCCCCAGCCCCTTCACCGACGAGATGATTCTCTTCAGCTCGCCGTAGGTGCTCTTCACCTGGGTGACCTTGATTGACTTGGTGGCCATGTCTTTAACCCAGGATCTCTTCGACCGACTTGCCGCGCTTGGCGGCGATGTCGTGCGGCGAGCGCACGGCCTCGAGCGCCTTGATCGTGGCGCGCACCACGTTGATCGGGTTGCGCGAGCCATAGCTCTTGGCCAGCACGTTGCGCATGCCGACGCACTCGAGCACCGCGCGCATCGCGCCGCCGGCGATGACGCCGGTACCGTCGGAGGCCGGCAGCATCAGCACGCGCGTGGCGCCATGGGTGCCGCGCACCGCGTAGTGCAGCGTGTCCTTCTTC
>CAYQJU010000079.1:0-12492 GCA_964417875.1 uncultured Steroidobacteraceae bacterium | reverse complement strand
CGCCAGGTGCAGATCACCGTGGCCGAGACGCTGGGCGTCGAGGGCCGCGCGCCGGTCTACGACCAGACCGGCGCGCTGCGCGACATGATCCAGAACCACCTGCTGCAGCTGCTGTGCATCATCGCGATGGAGCCGCCGTCATCCAGTGATGCCGACGCCGTGCGCGACGAGAAGCTCAAGGTGCTGCGGGCGCTGCGGCCCATTGCGGGCGCCGACGTGCTGACGCACACCGTGCGCGGGCAGTACAAGGCCGGTGCCGCCGGCGGACGGCCCGTGCCGGGCTATCTCGAGGAGCAAGGCGTCCCGGCCGATTCCACCACCGAGACCTTCGTTGCGCTGAAGACCGGCATCGAAACCTGGCGCTGGGCCGGCGTGCCTTTCTACCTGCGCACCGGCAAGCGCCTGCAGGAAAAACTCAGCGAGATCGTCATCGTGTTCGAGGATGTGCCGCACTCCATCTTCGAGTCCACCGTCGCGGGCCGCAATCCGAACCGCCTGACCATCTCGCTGTCGCCGCGCGATGCCATCACGATGACCATCCTCGCCAAGCGTCCCGGCGAGACCATGCTGCTGAAGCCGGTCGACCTGTCGCTGGACCTCGTCGAGAGTTTCAAGGCGCGCCAGCTCGATGCGTACGAGCGGCTGCTCACCGACATCATCAAGGGCAACCTGACGCTGTTCATGCGCCGTGACGAGCTGGACGCCGCCTGGCGCTGGATCGATCCGATCCGCAAGGGATGGCTGGAGCATGACCGCGCGCCCAAGCAGTACACCGCCGGGAGCTGGGGACCGTCGGCGGCCAACTCGCTGATCAGTCGTGATGGTTTCGAATGGAATGGTGAGGGATGAAGCTCGCACGATTCGACACCGCACTGGAGGCCGGCACCGCGCTGGCCGGGCAGATCGCCGGATCCCTTGCCACCGGGATCGCCCGCAACGGTGCGGCAAGCCTGGCCGTGCCGGGCGGGCGCACGCCGGTGCCCCTGTTCGAGGCGCTGCGCGGCGGCGACATCGACTGGTCGCGCGTGCGGGTCACGCTCACCGATGAACGCCATGTGCCGGAGTCCGATGCGGGCAGCAATGCGGCGCTGGTGAAACGCACCCTGCTGCAGGGCCCTGCCTCGGTCGCCGGCTTCATGCCGCTGTATCGCGGCGCCGCGGACATCAAGGCCGATGCCCGCGCGGCTACGCAGGATGTTGCACGGCTGCCGCTGCCCTTCGAAGCCGTCGTGCTGGGCATGGGCGAGGATGGCCACTTCGCCTCGCTGTTCCCGGCAAGCCCGGGACTGGCCCAGGCGCTCGATCCGCATGCCGCGCCTGCCTGTGTGCCGATGCATGCATCGGCACCGCCGCATGAACGCCTGTCACTGAACGTGTCGGCACTGACGCGGACGCGACGGTTGTTCCTGTTCATCGCCGGTGAGGCGAAGCTCGCGCTGCTGCAACGCGCGGCTGGCGGTGCCGATGCAATGCAATGGCCGATCGCGGCGCTGCTGGCCGTGCGCGAGCCCGCGCTCGAGGTGTTCTGGGCAGCGTCCTCATCCTGACCGATAACCTGGCGGTGCCGCAAAAGCGCACGGCTATACTCGCGTGCATCGCGAACATTGCAGGGAGGAGGGGTGATGAAGCGATCGATCCTGGTGCTGGCCGCGGCGCTCGTCCTGCCGGCCATGAATGCCACGGCGGCCAGCGCGGACTGCGACCGCAGCCGCGTTTGCCTTGCGCGCACGCTCGATGCCTATCTTGATGCGCTGGTGGCGCGCGATCCGTCGCGGCTGCCGATGACCCGCAACATCAAGTACACCGAGAACGGTGTGCGGCTGAACATCGGCGATGGGCTGTGGCAGACCGCATCGGCCCGGCCCACGTACCGGCTCGACGTGATCGATGAGGAAGAGGGGCAGGTGGGCCTGCTTGGTCGCATCGACGAGAACGGCAACAACAACTGGTATGCCGCAAGGCTGCGGGTCGAGCCGGACGGCCGTGTGTCAGAGCTCGAGGTGCTGGTGGTGCGCCGCCTCACCGGCGGGCCGGCTGGCGCTGCCGGTGGTGCGCCGCCGCGTGAATTCACCGAGCCGCATCCACTGATGGACGAGATGCTGCCGCAGGAGCAATGGCTGCCGCGCGGCGACCTGGTGCGCATCAGCAATACCTATTTCACCGGCATCGATACCGGAACCACATCGCGTGGAGTGTTTTTCTCGCCGGATTGCCAGCGACGCGAGAACGGCAACATCATGGCCAGCAATCCGGATGCCGAGACCGGCAGCATGGCCTCACTGGACTGCAGGACGCAGTTCGACACCGGCTTCCAGGTGATCGTCACCGACATCCGCGAACGGCGCTTCGAAGTGGTGGATCGCACGAGGGGCCTGACCTTCGGCTGGGGCTACTTCGACCATGACGGCACGCCGGAGAAGATGTCACGCACGCTCGACCGTACGCCGGTGGATGTGGCGCCCACCTTCCGCCAGCCGTCCTCGTTCTATATCGCCGAGGTGTTCAAGGTGATGGATGGGCAGATCCGCCAGATCGAGGCGGTGCTGACCACGGTGCCTTATCAAATGGAGTCCGGCTGGTAAGCCCAGGGCGGATGACCCACCTGGTGGGACATGCATTGGTCACGGGTGCCTCCAGTGGCATCGGCGCCGCGATCGCGCGCGAGTACGCGCGCCGCGGCGTGCCGCTGATCCTTGCTGCGCGACGCGAGGACCGCCTGCAGGCGCTGGCCGCAGAACTGCGCCCCGGCGTTCCGGTCGAGGTGCTGGCCTGCGACCTTGCCGATCCCCGTGCGCCACAGGACCTGGTGGAGCGCATCGCGCAGCGCGGCCTTAAGGTGCGCATCCTGGTGAACAATGCCGGATTCGGCATGGCCGGCCGCTACCTGGCGCACGACTGGGCGGCGCATGCCGCATACCTGCAGCTGATGGTGGGCGCGGTCAGCGAGCTGACGTGGCGCCTGCTGCCGCAGATCCGCGCGCAGGGTTCCGGCCGCATCCTGAATGTGGCGTCCGTTGCCGCGCTGATCCCGGGCGCGGATGGCCAGACACTGTATGCACCGGTGAAGGCCTTCATGGTGCGCTTCAGCGAATCGCTGGCGCTCGAGAATGCCGATCGCGGCGTGCAGGTCACCGCGCTCTGCCCGGGCTTCACGCTGTCGGAGTTCCACGATGTGCTGGGCTCGCGACAGATGATGAACCGCCTGCCGAAGTGGATCTGGCTGCAGGCTGCCGATGTCGCGCGCGCCGGTATCGATGCGGTGGAGCGGGGCAGGGTGCTGGCGGTTCCGGGCTGGCGTTACAGGCTGGTGTGCCTGGCTGCCCGCCTGCTGCCGCACTGGCTGCTGATGGGATGGATGCAGCGCAATTCGCGCCGCATCCGCAAGGTGGAATGACGGGGCGGATCGACGCAAGAAAAAACCCCGACCGGCGGCAACGGTCGGGGTCTGGTGTTGGTGGAGGCGGCGGGAATCGCACCCGCGTCCGCAAGTCCTACATTTCAGGCTCTACGTACGTAGCTGTCTCTTTGGGTTCTCACCTCACGCTACCCGAGCAGCAGGGAAGACGCTTGGCCAGCTAACGGTGTCTCTTAACTATGCATCCCGTAGCACGGTACATAGCGATCCTGTGAGCGCGTCCCCCGGTTCCGTGGCACAGGCACCAGCGGGTCGGAGGTTAGGCGGGATTAAGCCGCCAGAGCGTAGTTGTCGTCGTTGGCAACTAATAGTTTGCACAGAGATTAACGAGGGCCATGCACCTCGGTACGCCCCTGAAGTTTCGCAACCCACGTCGAGACTGGTCGCCCCCTTCAGTTGATCCCGATTGTACCGCATCGGATGGGTGTGGCCCAGCGGGCGGCTGGAACTTCACCGACTCCTACAGGATTCCGGGAACCACGACCGTTCTGGGGACGCCGCGCCCGATTGCAATCCGCCTGAGGCGTTCAGGCCGGTCTGCCACTCAGAGGAAGCAAGGTGGGGCATGACAACGCACCATCTGCCGCGACCATCGCCCGCGCCTTTCCCGGCTGTCATTCTGGTTCTCGCAACCTGCTCGACCGGCATCCGGACCGTTTCGGGTGACGCTGGTGCCGGGGAATCCGGCGGCCAGCAACAATGCCTGGGGCACCCCCGTGGTCGGCCAGGACACCTTCGGCCGCCGCTTCTACGTGGCGGTCAGGGTTTCGCTGTGGGGGGCACCGCCGACGCAATCCGCGCCGGCGTAATCCACGCCGGCGCCCAGGCACAGGCGGCAGCGCGGGTGGTCCGGCACCACTTGCGCGGCCAGCGCCTCGCGCAGCTTGCTGCCGACATCGAAGCGCGCGGCATCATCGGTCAGCGGGCAGGCGTGCACACGCAAGGCATCACCGCGCAGCAGCAGCATGCGTGCACGTGCGCAGGTGCGCTGGCCATGGGCCGGCGGTGAAGCCGGCATTGCAGGTGCATCGGCCAGTGCTGAAGTTTCACCAAACGCGGCGAGTTCCGGCAGCGCCACGATGCGCAGGCCGTCGGGCAGGCCCTGGCGCCGCAGCAGCTGCCGGAACCTCGCCTCGATGGCCGCCGCGTTTTCGCCCGGCGTCATCTGCCGTGTGATGCCCACCTCAAATCCCGCCGCGTGCAGCAGCTTCAGTCCTTCCAGCGCCTTGCGGAAATTCTTCAGGCCGCGACCCGCATCGTGCCGTGCCTCATCCGGATGATCGATGCTCACGCGGAACGCGAGTGCATGCGGCGCCTGTCGCAGCAGCGCCAGCTGGTGCGCGCGGCGGATGAAGGGGGCGGTGCCATTGGTCAGCACCAGTGCCGGCCGCAGCTGCAACGCATGCAGCAGGATGTCGACGATGCCCTTCAGGATCAGTGGCTCACCGCCGGTGAAAGCGAAGCGCTGCACGCCCAGTCCGCAGGCTTCGTCCAGCAGCGGCGCCAGCTGCGCCAGCGTCGGCGCACCGATGCGCGCATCCCCCGGCTTGCTGCCTTCGTGGCAGAAGGGGCAGGAGAGATTGCAGGCCGTGCCGGTGTGCACCCACAGTTCATGCAGGCGGCGCAGCACGATCGGGGAGGGGGCCGCGGCGTTCACGGCCGCGGATGGTAGCGCGATCCCGGCCGGCGCGTGTGATGACGCAGGACGCGGGCGGATCAGCGTGTGCGCACCAGTCGCGCACGATCGCGCTGCCAGTCCCGGTCCTTCTCGCTGGCACGCTTGTCGTGCTGCTTCTTGCCCTTGGCAAGGCCGATGCGCAGCTTTGCGCGCCCGCCCTTCCAGTACAGCTCCAGCGGCACGATGGTGTAGCCGGCGCGTTCCACCGAACCCACCAGGTGGTCGATCTCGGCCCGATGCAGCAGCAGCTTGCGCAGGCGCACAGGGTCCGTGATGACATGCGTCGAGGCGGAATTCAGCGGTGTGAAATGCGCGCCCTGCAGGAAGACCTCGCCATTGCGCACGACCACATAGCTCTCGGCCAACTGCCCGCGTCCGGCGCGCAATGCCTTCACTTCCCATCCGGTGAGCGAAAGGCCGGCCTCGAAACGCTCTTCGATGAAATAGTCGTGGCGCGCCCTGCGATTCTCCGCGATCAGCGCGCCGCTGTTTTCCGTGTGCTTCCTGGCCATGCGTTATTATGAGGCATGCGCCACATCCGACGCTCGGCGCTCGTGGCAACGAGCCCGCAGCAGATGTTCGACCTGATCAACGACGTGGAACGTTACCCCGATTTCGTGCCGGCCTGCACGGCTGCGCGCGTGATCGAGAGAGACGCCGATGAACTGCATGCCGAGCTCACCGTCGGCGCAGGGCTGCTGAAGATGACCTTTTCCACGCGCAACCGCCTGCATCCACCCGAGCGCATCGAGATGCGGCTGGAGAGCGGCCCGCTGAAAAGCCTCAATGGCCGCTGGAATCTCACGCCGGTGACGGCCGGCGATGTGACCGGCTGCCGGGTGGAACTCGACCTCACCTTCGAGACCCAGGGGGGCCTTGCGGCAATGACGCTGACCCCTGTGATCGAGCGGCTGGCCGGTTCGCTGGTCGACGCGTTCGTGGGGCGCGCCCGTCAACAGCGCGCCGGTGTGGCGGCCGGCGCCCGCGCCAGCTGACGCTAACCCTGCGGCGCCGCCGTGGCGGCGGGCTGATCGGTGCGCGCTGCGCCCGGTGCATCATCCTCGATGCGTTCCACCTTGTCGTCCTTGAACCACACGGTGAGCTTGCGCGTGCTCTGGCGGCCGCGGAAATTGTCCAGGTGGTGGTAGTAGTCCCAGCGGTCTTCATTGAAGGCGGACGGCACCATCGGCGTGCCGAGCAGATAGAGCACCTGGGAGCGTGTCATGCCGGTTTCCAGCTGCGATACCTGCGAGGGATCAAGCAGGTTTCCCTGCTGCACTTCCATGCGGTAGAGGCAGCCGGCCGTCAGTGCCAGCAGCGCAAGCAGGGGAAGGCGGGCGACGGTTGTGATGGTTCGCATGGCGCAGCCGGGCAGTGTAAACTGGTGATTCTACCCGAGAGACGGAGTCTGCCCAATTGGAAGGCAAGGAACTGCGTAACGCGGGGCTCAAGGTCACGCTGCCCCGCCTGAAGATCCTCGAGATCCTCGAAAGTGGCTCTCCCAGGCACCAGTCCGCAGAAGACATCTACAAGGCCCTGTTGAGCTCCAATGAAGATATCGGTCTTGCCACCGTATACCGCGTGCTGACGCAGTTCGAGGCAGCGGGCCTGGTGACCCGCCACCATTTCGAGAATGGCATGGCGGTGTTCGAGCTGAACCGCGGCGACCACCATGACCACCTGGTCTGCGTGGAATGCGGCTCAGTGGCCGAGTTCATCGATGCCGCCATCGAGGATCGGCAGAAGGTCGTGGCACGCGAACGCGGCTTCGAGCTGCACGATCACTCGATGATTCTCTACGGACGCTGCGCCAATTGCCGTGCCCGCGGCGGCGCCGCGCGCAAGACCTCGCATCACGTCTGAGCGGCGCGGGTGCGCGGGCGCTTGATGCGCGCGGTTTCCTGATCCTGACTGGCGGCGGTGGCAAGCATCTCCTGGGCGTGGGCCAGCGCCTTGCCCGACACGCTGGCGCCGCCCAGCATGCGCGCGATCTCCGGGCCGCGCTGCTTCGCCGTCAGGCGCGTGAGCTGGGTGCGGGTCTCCCCGCCGGCCGTGCTCTTGCTGACCTTGAGCTGGTGATGCCCCTGCGCTGCGACCTGGGGCAGGTGCGTGACGCACAGCACCTGGCCGTTCACGCCCAGCGCGCGCAGCTGCCGTCCCACCACTTCGGCGATGCCACCGCCGATGCCCGAGTCGACCTCGTCGAACACCATGCAGCGCCGTTCCTCGGCGACGCAGGCCACCTGCACCGCCAGTGACAGGCGCGACAGCTCGCCGCCGGAGGCGACGCGCGCCAGCGGCCGCAGCGGCTGGCCCGGATTGGCGGTGACATGGAACTCCACCGCATCGAGGCCATGCGGTGCCGGCGTGTCGTCCGCCAGTGCGCTCACATTCACCTCGAAGCGACCACCCTCCATGCCGAGTTGCTGCATGCGCGCGGTGATCTCGCGGCTGAAGGTGCTGGCCGCAGACCGCCGTGCCGTGGACAGTTCCATCGCCTGCTGGCGCCAGGCGGCGAGGGCGGCGTCGTGCTGGAGGCGCAGCGCCGCACTGTCGGCATCGGCCGCTTCCAGTGCGGCAAGCTCGGCGCGCAGTGATTCGCGATGCGCCGGCAGCTGCGCCGGTGCAAGCCGGTGCTTGCGCGCCAGCTCCTCGGCCGCCGCAAGCCGCTTCTCCACCTGCGCCTGGCGGGCGTTGTCCAGGTCGAGCGAGTCGGCATAGCGCGCCAGCTCGCGTGCCGCCTCGGTGATGCGGATGGCGGCTTCATCGAGCAGCGGCACCACCGGCGCCAGCTGTGCATCGAGGCCGGCCAGCGGACGCAGCGCCGATTGCGCCCGCGCCACGCGGGCCTGGGCGGTGTCCTCGCCCTCGTACAGCAATTGCGCGGCCAGCGTGGCGCCGGCCAGCAGGCGACCGCGGTTGGCCAGGCGCGCCGCCTCGCTGGCCAGCTCCTCGGCCTCGCCGGGCTTCAGGTCGAGTGCGGCCAGTTCCGACTCCTGGAAGCGCAGCAGGTCGAGGCGCGCATCGCGGTTGCGCAGCGTGGATTCGGATTCCTGCAGCTGCAGGTGCAGCGCGCGCCAGTTCGCATGCGCGGCGCGCACCTCGCGGGCGCGATCCTCGAGGCGGCCGTAGGTGTCGAGCAGGTCGCGCTGCGCGGCCGGCCGCACCAGGGACTGGAACTCGTGCTGGCCATGCACCTCGAGCAGGAAGCCTGCGACCTCGCGCAGCATCTGCACCGGCACCGCCTGGCCGTTGATGAAGGCGCGCGAGCGGCCGTCGGCATTGATGACCCGCCGCAGCAGCAGCTCGCCCTCGGTGTGGATCGCGGCCTCTTCGAGCAGCTCGCGCAGCGCCTCGGGCATGTGCCCGGTGTCGAAGCTTGCCGCCACCTCGGCCCGTCCGGCGCCGGCGCGGATCATGCCCGCATCGGCGCGATTGCCGGCCACCAGCGTCAGCGCGTCGACGATGATGGATTTGCCGGCGCCGGTTTCGCCGGTGAGTACGGTGAGTCCGCCGGCCAGTTCCAGCTCGAGGGCATCGACGATGGCCAGGTCACGGATGGTGATGTGCGTGAGCAAGCGTGTGCCTATCGTTCGTGTTCGCCAGCCGCGCGGCCCCAGCGCAGCTTCGAGCGCAGCAGCCGGAAGTAGTCGTAGCCGGGCGGATGCAGCAGCGTGATGGACTGCCCGGTGGGACGGATGTCGAGGCGATGGCCGGGTGTCATCTCGCCCAGCACCACGCCATCGCAGGTCACCTGGGCGGACGTCTCGAAGCGCTCCTGCACCACCACCGAGACGGTGCTGCGCCCGGAGACCACGATGGGACGGTCGGCCAGCGTGTGCGGGCAGATGGGCACCACCACCAGCACATCGAGCGAGGGATCGACGATCGGTCCGCCGCAGGACAGCGCATAGGCGGTGGAGCCGGTGGCGCTGGCCACCACCAGTCCGTCGCCGCCATGGCTGTTCACGAAGCGGCCGTCGATGCGGGTCTCGAAGTCGAGGATGCGGCCGGTCTCCCACTTGGCAAGCACCACATCGTTCAGTGCCAGCTGGCGGGTTTCGCTGCCGTCGGCGGCGATCAGGCAGGCTTCGAGCAGTCGTCGGCGATCCGGCTGGCAGGCGCCGGCCAGCGCCTCATCGACACAGCGGAACATGTCCTGCGGCATCACGTCGGTGAGGAAGCCGAGGCGGCCACGGTTGATGCCCAGCATCGGCACATCGGTGCCGGCGAACAGCCGCGCGGCAAACAGCATCGAGCCGTCACCGCCGATCACGATGGCCAGCTGCGCGCGCGCCACCAGCTGCGCGTCATCGACCGGCATTGCCGGGGCCGCAATGGACGGTGGCGCGGTATGCTGCACGAGGATGGTGAGCCCGCGCGCCGCAAGATGCGGCAGCAGCGCGGCCGCCGATTCACCGACGGTGCGTTCATCGAAGCGCCCCAGCAGGGCGCAGGTGGTGATCTGGGCGGTCATGCCGCGGGTAGTTTAATGGCCCGGCGCGCAGGCGGGCGGCGGCTTTTGGCACCGCTTGACCCGGATTGGGGCCGCCGCTAGCGTCATGTCCTCCATAGGTTGAACCACGTCACATCCCGTTGGAACGCCGCGACGACAACCCGCTCACCGAGCGCGCCCAGCAATTGCTGAAGGTGCTGATCGAAAGCTATATCCGGGATGGGCAGCCGGTGGGCTCGCGCACGCTGTCGCGCGATTCGGGCATGGCATTAAGTTCAGCCACCATCCGCAATGTGATGGCGGACCTCGAGGCCTTCGGCTTCGTCACCTCGCCCCACACCTCGGCCGGCCGCATCCCCACGCCGAAGGGCTACCGCTTCTTCATCGACACCCTGCTCGAGGTGCAGCCCCTCGACGAGGCCGCCGCCAATGCGCTGCGCAGCCGGCTGGAGGGTGCGGGCGATGTGCGCACGCTGGTGTCGGCGGCCTCGCAGCTGCTGTCGAATGTCACCCAGCTGGCCGGGGTGGTGTCGCTGCAGACGCCGCGCTCGGCCTCGCTGACGCACATCGAGTTCCTGCCGCTGTCCGAGCAGCGCATGCTGGCCATCATGGTGTTCGACGACCGCGAGGTGCAGAACCGCGTGGTGCACCTGGAACGCCAGGTCTCCGCCGAAGAATTGCGTCGCGCCGCGCGCGTGCTGAACGAGCAGTTCCGCGGACGCACGCTCGATGACGTGCGCCAGCGCCTGATCGATGAGCTCTCCGAGATGCGCGAGCGGCTCAACCAGGGCATGGTCGACACGATCACCGTGGCGCAGCAGCTGTTTGCCGAGGGGCCTGAACGCGATCCGGAGCTGGTGATCGCCGGCGAGACCAAGCTGATGGGCTATGGCGAGCTCTCCAGCGTCGAGAAGCTGCGGCGCCTGTTCGAGGCCTTCGACGAGAAGCGCGCCATCCTGCAGCTGCTCGACCTGAGCCTGGGCGCGCAGGGCGTGCAGATCTTCATCGGCCGCGAATCCGGCTACCAGATCCTCGACGACTGCAGCGTGGTCACCGCGCCCTACAGCACCGCCAGTGGCGCTGTCGGGGTGCTCGGCGTGATCGGCCCCACGCGCATGGCCTATGAGCGGGTGATCCCGGTGGTCGACCTGACGGCCAAGCTGCTCGGGGCCGCCTTGAATTCCCGTCGCTAGCCGCCATAGTAGCGGCGCCCAGCGCGAGCCTGATTTGAAGTCGGGAGTGAGATGTCATTCCCAACGTATTGATTTTGTGGAGAAGAAATGTCCGACAACAACCTGGATCCGAGCGTCGACCATCCGCAGGATGCCCCCGCCGCCGGCAGCGAGGTCGAGGCGCTGCGCGCGCAGCTGGCCGAGTCCGAGGCCCGTGCCACCCAGGACCGCGAGCAGTTGCTGCGCGCCGTGGCCGAGCTGGACAACCAGCGCAAGCGCGCCGCCCGCGACATGGAGCAGACCCAGCGCTTCGCGATCGAGCGATTCGCCCAGGAACTGCTGGCCGTGGCCGACAGCCTCGAACTCGCAGTCGCCACCGGTGCCTCGGCCGATGCCGCCGCGCTGGCCGCAGGCCAGGAGGCGACGCTGCGCCTGCTGAAGAGCACCTTCGAGAAGTTCTCCATCCGGCAGATCGACCCCGCCGGCGAGCCCTTCGATCCGGAGCGGCACGACGCCATGGCCATGCAGCCCTCCGACACCGCCGAGCCCGATTCCGTGCTGCAGGTGGTGCAGCAGGGCTACGAACTCAACGGCCGGCTGCTGCGGCCGGCGCGCGTGATCGTCGCGCGGGCGCCCTGAAGGGCTTGAAGCCCTGAGCGCAGCCTCCACATTGGCGCATATCCAAACTTTTCACCGCATCTGAAGGAACGAACATGGGCAAAGTCATCGGAATCGACCTGGGAACCACCAATTCCTGCGTCGCCGTCATGGAGGCGGGCAAGCCGCGCGTGATCGAGAACAGCGAGGGCGACCGGACGACGCCGTCCATCGTCGCCTTCACCAAGGACAACGAGGTGGTGGTGGGCCAGTCGGCCAAGCGCCAGGCCGTCACCAACCCGCAGAACACCGTGTTCGCGGTCAAGCGCCTGATCGGCCGCCGCTTCAAGGACGACGTGGTGCAGAAGGACGTGGGCATGGTGCCCTACAAGATCGTGGCCGCCGACAATGGCGATGCCTGGGTCGAGGCCCAGGGCAAGCCGATGGCGCCGCCGGAGATCTCCGCGCGCGTGCTGGCCAAGATGAAGAAGACGGCCGAGGATTACCTGGGCGAGCCGGTCACCGAGGCGGTGATCACCGTGCCGGCCTATTTCAACGACTCGCAGCGCCAGGCCACCAAGGACGCCGGCCGCATCGCCGGCCTCGACGTGAAGCGCATCATCAACGAGCCCACGGCCGCGGCGCTGGCCTACGGCATGGACAAGGCCGCCGGCGACCGCAAGATCGCGGTGTATGACCTTGGCGGCGGCACCTTCGACGTGTCCATCATCGAGATCGCCGAGATCGATGGCGAGCGCCAGTTCGAGGTGCTCTCCACCAATGGCGACACCTTCCTGGGTGGCGAGGACTTCGACCTGCGCATCATCAACTTCCTCGCCGACGAGTTCCAGAAGGAATCCGGCGTCGACGTGCGCAAGGATCCGCTCGCCATGCAGCGCCTGAAGGAAGCCGGCGAGAAGGCCAAGATCGAGCTCTCCTCCAGCCAGCAGACCGACGTGAACCTGCCGTACATCACGGCCGATGCCTCAGGTCCCAAGCATCTGAACGTGAAGCTGACGCGTGCGAAGCTCGAGGCGCTGGTCGAAGACCTCGTCAAGCGCACCATCGAGCCCTGCAAGGTGGCGCTGAAGGATGCCGGCCTGTCCGCCTCGGATGTCTCCGAGGTGATCCTGGTCGGCGGCCAGACGCGCATGCCGCTGGTGCAGAAGCATGT
>CAYQJU010000078.1:0-12668 GCA_964417875.1 uncultured Steroidobacteraceae bacterium | reverse complement strand
GGCAAAGGACCACGATCTGCCCCACGCCGACGTTGATCAGCGGCGTGATGGCCAGATTCGGAATGGCCCGCCAGGGGGCGGCAAACAGGTCAGGGACGTAGTAGTAGAACAGGTTCCCGGTATCGAGCACGTCTCGCTCGACCAGGAAGAACGTCAGCAAGGATGGCACCAGCACGCACAGCACGACCCATGGACAACGCAGCGGGCGGCTCTTGAGCCATGATGCGAAGTCCTGGGTGTTCTGGCTCATGGGCATTCCCGGAACGAACTGTGTTCATCACTGGTCAGCGGGCAAGCGATGATGGGTAGCATCGCGGCATCCCCCCCGGACCGGGGCGGCTACTGCTGCTCGTCGCTCTCGCGCCAACGTATTTCCACATCCTGGCGGCCAAACTCCCGCGCCTTCTGCACGTCCCTGCCCATGTAGATGTCGATCAGCTTTTCGTGTTTCGCTGCGGTGACGTCCTCGACGGTCCAGGTACCGTCCATGCCTTCGATGCGAACGGCGGTTCCGCAATCCAGGCCTTCGCGTTTGAGATCGCGCGAAACCGCAATGACTTTCATGCCCGGTTCGAGCCGGGTGCCGCATGAAGTTTCCGTAGGGCGGGCATCGGTCTGTGCGCGCGTGGAGTTGAATGCCGTGGCGCTGACAGAGAGACGTTCCTCACGTGTACACGCGGTCGCAAGGACGGCAAAGAGCACAAGCTGCATCTTCATGCGTTTCGCCTCGGGCGCGGGTCGTCGCAGCGGAACCGGAAAGTAGAAGTATCGAAATTCCGTGCCGGGGATGCAGCCATGTCCATCCAGGCCGCGGGCGGGAGGGTTCCTACAGATCCGGTGCCAACTCGATGGCATCTGCCGGTGGGTCCCGCGAGGAAAGGCTTCGCGAATCTCCCGCAGCAGAACCGTTGCCGGAACCCAATCAGGCTTGGCTTGCGTGACGCGCTCGTGAAGGCACCCCAAATGCGGCGCAAGCTTGGTCGCTCGCGCCGCTCTGGGCTCACCGCCGCATTGCAGGCATGCGCCATTAATCAGGCAGCCACTCCCAAAGACCCGAAATGTTGCCGTCGGGGTCCTCGAAATAGGCGAAGCGTCCGCCGGCAGCGGCCAGCGTGCGCGGGGCGCTGACTTGCAGGCCGCCGGCAGCCGAGATGCGTGCCAGCGCAGACTCCAGGTTGTCGACTTCGACCAGCACCGTCGGTTGGCGGATGCCGATCTCGCGTGTCACCAGCCCGCCGTTGATCGCACCTGCGACCACCGGGGTTCCCTCCGGGGTCGTGGGAGCGGTGTGCGCCACGCGAAAAGCGAGCGCATCCTCCGTGTCGGACTGCCGTGGACCGATCTCCCAGCCAAACACATGCTGGTAGAAGCCCTTTGCTGCTTCCAGATCCCGGACCGGGATGTCGAACCACATGACTTTGCCCATTGCGCTACCTTGTTGCCATCGCCGCGGATCGGCTCGGTGATTCTGGCGCGATGTCACTTCTATTCAATTACTCACACAATTGTGGGCACTGACGTCGAGGTAAGCGGATGAGCGGTTGTGCACTGGATATCGCACTTGCCGTGGTGGCGGGCAAGTGGAAGCCGACCTTGTTGTGGGAACTGCATGTGCAGCCCCTGCATTTCGGCGAGCTGCGACGGCGGATCGATGGGATCAGCGAGAAAGTGCTCGTCGAGCAGCTTCGCCAGCTTGAGGGCGAAGGAGTGGTGGCGCGGGACACATATCGGCAGGGCGCGGTCACTCGCGTGCGCTACCGACTCACGCCCGCCGGCATGAGGTTGAACGCCGCCGTGCACGCGCTGGCCGAATGGGGCGAGTTGCACGCCCGGGCTTTTGGGCAGCGCGCCCTCAGTCCGTGACACTTTCCCTGCGCTGCATCGGCGCCCCGTCCGAAGAGAGACATCGAGACCAGCAACAACGGGCAAACAACGCGATGCATTGCTGCGGCTCCTTCCTGTCAGCCATTTCCCGCGCGTGCAGTGACGATTCTATATCCGATGTCCAGCGCGTCCCGGCGGGCAATTTTTCCGAAGCGATCATGCCAGGCCCCGCTTTCCAGATCTGCACGCAGACGCCGCTGTCCCTCGTCCAGCTCCGGCACATCGAGGAAGCCGGACATCGCGGAACGGACGGCGGGATCCAGGTAGGCCCCAGGTCGAGCCCAGAAGGCGCCCAGAAAGCCATCGGTACAATCGGCGGGGATCATCACCGGCACAACTGATACGTCGCCAAGGTGGCGGCATAGTTCTGCCAGACCGGGGAACCGGCCGCGGTCCCTGCGGACGATGGTCGGAAAGTACTCTTGCGTCAGCCAGAACGCCGGCCCGTCCGGATCCCAGGTCAACAGGACGACCCGGTCGCGGGCGATCCGCCTCATCTCTCCCAGTCCTCGCGGGATGTCCAGCCAATGATGGACCGTGAGGAAAGCTGTGGATACGGATACGCAGCGGTTGCGAAGAGGAATCTGTTCCGCCGCGGCCTGCAATGCCGGTGCCGCACCAATGGGCCGCTGGCGGATCATCGTCATCGACGGTTCGATCGCCACGACCACACGGGCGGGCATCTCATATGACCCCGTTCCGGCACCTATGTTCGCGATCGAGGGGGCGTCGCCGATCGCGCGGTTGATCGCCGCTGCGATGCGGGCATCGGGTCTTCGGCGCGCGGAGTAATCCTTGCCCAGCGTGTCATACAGGGCTGTCACGGGTGGCATCGCGCTACCGCCGATGTCAGGCATTCAGTAGTCATTCGCGCGCCAGCGCCTCCTGATAGACCGTGAGATCCCTTTGCGAGAAGCAGCAGAAGATGACCTGTTCGATGGCTGGATTGGATTCGAGCATGTCCGTCACCGTTCGAATGGCGATCTGGCACGCGGGCCCGATCGGATAGCCGTACACACCGGTGCTGATGCCTGGAAACGCGATGCTGCGGACCTGGTTTCGGACCGCCACTTCCAGCGACCGGCGATAACACGAGGCCAGCACTTCCACCTCGCCGAAGCTTCCACCCCGCCACACCGGCCCAACCGTGTGGATGACGTACCTTGCGGGAAGTCGGTAGCCCCGGGTAATCCTGGCCTCCCCCGGCTCGCAGCCGCCCAGCAGGCGGCACTCCTGCAACAGCTCCGGACCGGCTGCGCGGTGGATTGCTCCATCGACGCCGCCGCCGCCCAGCAAGGTGGTGTTCGCGGCATTGACGATTGCATCCACAGACAGGGTGGTGATGTCTGCCTGGATGGCGCTGATTCGCCTGGCCTTATCCATTGGTTGTCTGCCGGAAGGACGCCGACGTTATTGAGATCATGCGCGGCCTCTTCACGAACGTCATCATTGGAACCCGATCACCGCAACCTTCGCCGGCGGGTCACCGCGCAGGTGCCATCACCATCTGCACACAGCCTGCACGATTCTTCGCGAGCAGGGCATCGCGCACGAGCATATTGCGCTGCAGCTGGCGCATGAAGCTGGCGCCCCTTCCGATGGCCAGTCAAACCGCCTGCCGCCGGCCCGCTGATGGCGTATCCTCGACAGAGGAACTCACGCCGACACTTCCGACGTCCAAGAGCAAGAAGACAGGGAGTCTATCCATGCGAAATCTCTTGACCATTTGTGCAGCGCTGGTCGCCATGCTGGGCATCGTGTCTGGAAACCTGTGGTACGAGTTGCGCTCAGCCCGGGAACAGATCGTTGACCTTCAAGGCCAGCTGGCTGACGCGAAGACCCCTGTTGTTCAAATGGTTCCGGATCAACCACCATCGCCTCCCCCACCGCCGCCATCGGCTCCAGCTCAACCGCCATCTCCAGCGATTGAAGCGCCACCCGCTCCATTTGTTGCGGTGCGTACTCCCGAGCCACCCCCTCCGACTTCTTCTCCTTCTTCTCCGACTTATTCTTCCCCGGGCATTGCACTGGTGCTCGCGCCCGCAGTCGAACGTCCCCTCGGCCTGCCGACACTGACCGCTCCCCTCAGCGGGAACACCACGGAGGAGCAGCGACTCGAAGCCCTCGCCCAATCTGACCGGACGGCAGCGGCGCGCGTGACCGCATGGAACACTGCGCTCAGCCTCACGCCGGAGCAGCTGGAAGTTCTGAACGCTACAACGACGGCTGAGCTGCGGAACGAGACCGAAGAGTCCCTACGGCTCATGAGCGGAGCAGTGCCCACGGACGCACTGAGCGCTGCCCGGTTGAAGGTAGACACCGTCACTCGCCAGCACGCGACTCTCGTGCGCATCCGCGACCAGATGGCGCCTCACCTCACTCCTGAACAGGGCAGCCGGATGAGCGCAATGTTCGAGAGCTGGCTCAGGTCCAATATGGCCCGTGCCCAGGCAGAGGAACAGGCCGTGTTGTCCGGTCAGTGACGTTCCTGTCGATCTTGCTCCTGCACAGCGCCCGTGCGGCAGAGCCATCGAAACCAACGGGCAGCGTCAGTATGACCGGTACGAGAAAATGCCATAAGGTGGCTTCCTGGCAATGACGAACTCTTGCAGGTGTCGATGCCCGCGGAGCGAATGCCGTCTAACCTGTGTTGCAGAAGTCTCGGAGCCTATAGCGTGATCGACCGCTCGCGACTAGTGTCGTGCGTTCCGTGACTTCCTGGCGTCCGCATGCTGATTGGCTGGCGCCCCGTTGCTGAACTGGATACTTGATATCTTGCGACAAAAGTTGATGCCGACATTGGAAGTTCACATCACCGGTATGCTTTGCCGCCGTTACCTGGCTTTCTCCTTTCTGCTCGCCGTTCTCGCTGGAGCAACGCGCGCCGCGGACCTTGTCGACCTGGGGGCCTCTGCGGATCCGCAGCTCGCCAATGAGATCGGGCGTCGAACAGTGGTTTTCTACGCAAAGAACGTCTCAACCGGGGAGCGTTTCGCGTATCAGCCCGAGGCCGTTGATACGCGGCACGCGCCGTGGTCCACGTTCAAGATACCGAACCTGCTGATCGCACTTGAGACTGGAGTGTGTCGCTCGCTCGGTCACGAGCGCCTGTGGGACCGGCGCAAAAGACCTGCCGAGTCATACTGGCCTGACGACTGGAAGCAGGACCAGACGTTGGAGACCGCGTTCAAGCGGTCCGCTCCTTGGTATTTCCAGGATGTGGCAAACGAGGTTGGCGAAAAGCGCTACATTGACGCACTGGCTGCCTTCCAGTACGGAAACCTCCATGTACCCCATGACAGCGATTCGTTCTGGCTTGGTGGCCCTCTGGCGATATCTCCTCGAGAACAAGTCGCCTTCCTTGAGCGCCTTGTCCGAGGCCAGCTCAACGTGCGACAGACTTCGATCGACGCCATCCGGTCCGTCAGCATACTCCGCGCAGCGGATGGTTATGTTCTACGTGGAAAGACTGGCTCCGGACCACTGATCCCGGGAGAACTCGACGGCGCGTTTGAGGGTTGGTTGGTGGGCTGGGTCGAGCGGCCTGATGCCGGGACTGTTGTCTTTGCGACCTACGTCAAGGGCCGGAGCTTCGAGGAAATTGGCGCCTTTCGGCACCAGATTTCGGCCCGCTTCTTGCGCGCTGTCGGCGCACTGCCCACGGATTAGAAAATGAAGCCATCGCCGATCAGGAGGCCATGTGACCTCAAAGGGTCGCTGCAGCGCACTCGTAGCCAGACGATCCTTCGACATCTGGAAGATAAGCGGCGCGCACTGGATCTCGGATGTCGACTTGAGAAGGAAGTATCCAGAACACGGGATGTAACACCCCTGCAAGCATTCACCGACCTGCGGACGACGAACCAGGCAGTCAGATGACACAGTTACCTTTCTCATGAGATTCCTTGTCAATATCGATGTCGACGACCTGGGAAGTGGGATCCGCTTCTATACGGAGGCTCTCGACCTGCGCGTTGGCCGCCGATTCGGGGAAGATGCCGTGGAGCTGCTGGGCGGCGAGGTGCCGATCTATCTCTTGGCCAAGGCACCCGGTACTCAGGCAGCGACCTCCTCCCCACGATTGCGCCACTACGACAGGCACTGGACGCCAGTGCACCTGGACGTTGTCGTCCCTGACATCGATGCAGCGCTAAAGCGCGCAATCGAGGCTGGGGCGCTGTTGGAGCAACCTGTTCGAAACAGTTCATGGGGCAAGCTCGCGATCATGTGCGACCCGTTTGGGCACGGGTTCTGTCTGATCCAGTTTGAAGGCAGGGGTTACGATGAGATCGCTACCAATGGCACGACTGATTGAGTCGCAGCGCTCTTCGGCTTCAACAGGCCTGAAAGTCAGGCCTTACGAAAGCGTCTTCGCCACTGTGAAGCCGACGCCCAGGATGGTTCTGGTCGCCCTTCTCGCCATCGGATTGATGGGTGCGTTGCTGCACCTCCGGAAGCCGGCAGATCCAGAACCGGATTCAGAATATGCTGGCCGGGCGATCGCAACGCCGTCGAGCCCTGTCGACAGCGGTCTTGACGTGAGGGTACCGCCAGATGAAAACCCCATCGAACTGCCCGGAGCAGGCACCGGATCGGTGACCTTGAATGCATCAGAGCAACAGGCCTCGACCCAACGACCGAGCACAACCGATATGGCCGCAAGCTACGCCGACACCATGCAAACGGGCGTCTTTGGTGAAGAGTCGATGCCGGAGTTCGCACAGGTTTACCTCTTCCCTACCGAGGGGGCCCGCCAAGCTGCAGATTCATCACACAACGAATTCTTCGATTCGACCATGGCCGGGATTGGCGCGTTGCAGGCCGAGGTGCGCGGGGCGCACCTTGAAGCCCACCTGGCGCAGGTCGACATCCTGACGCCCGAACAGAATGCGCTGTACGCGAAGCTTCGCGGTTACGGAGAATCCGCAGCGCACCCCGGCAGCCATTCACACCATGGGCATTGACGTCCGTGATGCCCAGGCAGCCACGTAGCGATTTCGAAGGCCAGGTCTGCAAAGGTCCTGGCGGTCCATCCCATCGACCGCACGGCAGACAATCAGCTCATCCGCAAGGCGGGGGTCATGGGCGTGATTGAGAAAGGTGGCACCGTGGTGCCGGGCGACTCCATCATCGTGGTGAGCCCGCCGGGCCCGCAACTGCCATTGCTGCCGGCATGAAGGGCGGCGTACACATCCCGATGGCCGGCGTTGACCGGGCCATAGACAGGTGACAGTGATGACTTTCACTCCGGTTGCACAAGTTGGCGACACCGTCATCCAGGCTCGGCACCGGGCGAGCTGCCATTGTGGCGCAGTGGTCCTGGAACTGGATCTGCCGAACGGAATCGTGGACGCGCGCCGATGCACCTGCTCCATGTGCCGCAGGAAGGGAGCGGTGATGGGGGCCGTCGCCATGGAAGGACTCCGCATCCTGCAGGGCGAGGACGTGCTCAGCGTCTATCGCTTCAACACCAGGACCGCGGAACACTACTTCTGCTCCCGCTGCGGCATCTATACCCACCATCGCCGCCGGTCAAAGCCCGACCAGTACGGGTACAACGTGGGGTGCCTGGAGGGCGTCGAACCCAGCCTCATCAGCAATGTCCCGGTGAATGACGGAGTGAACCATCCTGCCGACCGTTAGCCAGATAGTGGAAATCTGTGCACAATGAGGGCCGAGCGACGCCAGAAGTTGCCGCGGACGGAATCGTCGAAGGGAGCAAGCGAATGGACGCATCGAACCGCCTCCAGCCGACAGCCAGGGAGCCGATCATCTACGTGTCGTTCCTTCCGCCGCCGGATCATCGCTGAGCATGCAGCACCCCTCGCACGTCCCCAATCGCCCCGCCCTCAGGACCCTTGGCGTTCTGGTCGGCGCCCTCTTCCTCGGCATCGGCCCGCTCATCCCTGTTTCAGACCCCTCGTACAGCCCTGCGGACCTGTTCGGCGTGATCATCTACCTCGCGCTGGGCGCGACGTTCCTGAGATACGGGATCATGGGAAACATGATGGCCAGGATTTCCAGTCGTCCCGCGGCATCCTGGCTGGCTGCCATCCTCACCCTGGGCCTCGCGACCGTCAGCCTGTACTCGACGCTGGCTGATGTCCCGGCTGTGGAACTGCGATCCATCCTTCAGGGAATGGGGGTCTGCTTCGGCATCTGTATCGCGATCATTTCCCTGCATCAGCGTCATCGGCACAACCGGGTAGCGGCGGGCGATACCGCCAGCACCAACTGACGCCACCCGGGCACCCGCCGCGCCGCCAATGGGGCGTCTGCCGTCCAATGCAATGTCGCCAACCGGTACCGTGCAAGGGAGTGCCATGAAAAATCCTTCAATAGAATCCGCCCGACGCTTCATCCACGTCTGTGCCGCACTTGCAGGCGCGTCGCTGTTTGTTGTGGTGCTGGCGGGGGTCGTGATCGAAACGCGCGGACTGTGGAAAGAAGGCGTCACCGTATGGATCTCCGACGCCGGCATGCGCCTGGTATTCGGTGCATGCGTCGCCGCACTGTGCGCTGCACCTTACTTCCTGGTTGCAAGGGCCTCGCGAATCGCTGGACCGCCCATGGTGTTTGCGTTCGCCGGCGCCCTGATGATCACGATCCAGCTCTGCCTCACCGCCTGGACGCTGCTCTTCAACAAAAGCTCCACTGCAGGACTGGCCTTGATGTTCATGCCCGTCTACCTGTCGATACCGGCATTTCTCCTCTGGGCGGGTGCCATCGCGGCGGCAGACTCCGATCCCGTTGAGAACTGTGAAAGGGCCGATGCCGCATATTGCCAAGGCAACTGCGCGCATTGGCACCTCGCGCGGTAGCATGGCCTCATGCTGCGCAATCGGTCACGATCCAGAATGATCCGCACGCCTTTGCCGGAAGAGCAAACTCCTTGAATCCGAACCCGCCACCGCCTCGCTGGCTCGCCTATGCGGGGGCGCTTGCCCTTGGGGTGCTGATCGCCGCAGGCCTCACGCTCCAGCGGCGAAGTGACGCACCTGCCACGGGTGCGGATTCATCCGCGCCGGCGCCGGTGGCAACCACCGGCCCGCATCGGCCGGCTGCCGCCACTGCGGCTTCTGCACCTCCAGTGATGCCGGTCGACATCGAACCTACGACCCGCTGCGCTGAATTAATCCGCTCCGCCGCCGAACTGGCGCTCCACGAACTGGAAGCCAGTCATCCGCAGCCGGCTCGTGACGATGATGATGCCGGGGATTTCCGGCTACAACGCGCCGACCTGGAAGTCCTGCAGCGCAGCTTGCTGGCCTCGGGCCAACCGGAAAACGTGCTTGCGGGGCACTTGTTGATTACGCCCAATGCAGAAGAGGCAGGCGCCCGCACCACAGAGGAATCACCATGGCGCGACCTGGCCCGCCGCGCCATCGAAACCCGCTCACCTATCCTGGCCTGGCATGCGTTGCGCAGCTGCGCGGCCTCACCGCAACCCTGCCTGCTCGAAACCCAGGAGCAGGACCTGCTCGACATTGACCGCCAGAACGCTGCATCCTGGGTACTGGTCGCCACCCTGCGGCATCGACGTGGCGATGTCGCCGGCGCACTCATGGCCATGCAGGGCGCGGCGAGCGCACCGACATCCACGTACTACTGGCCCGAAACCATTGGTCTGATCGAGCGAGCGCTGGCGTCGCAGTCCCCGATGCATTTCTTCGACCGATTCAACAATGCTTTCGGCAGCGCCGCGGCAGCGGCGCTGCCCCAGCTGTCCCACCTTTCCCGCATGTGCCGGGAGGGCGCAGTCACGAATCGTGCCTGGGGCGAAGCCTGCCATGCGGTCGGCGTCCTGCAGGGAACGAAGAACGAGACCATGCTTGCACGGAGCTTCTCCTACGCCCTTCGCGAAGAGGCGCTGCGGGCGATGGGTGATGTCGAGCGGGCCGCCGCTGTCGCGGAGGAACGTGAGCGCGAGACGGCGAGGTCCAAGGAGCGTCTGTCCGATACGAGGATTGCGATGTCGACCTTGCAATCCACATTGATTGCATCGGACCCCGCCAGGTTCCACGCCTACCTCGCCGATATCCGGCGTCTCGGCGAGGAAGCCGGCGGCCACGCCTTTCTCAGGCAACAGGTTCCGCTGCTCCTGGAGCGGGCAGGTAATCCGGCACAGGAGGAAACCAGCCGCTGTCTCGCGCGGCTTATCGCGCCATCAAAAGCCTGACAATAAGGTGACCTGTCTCGTCGTACACACCTTCCAAGGATAGAAAACCAGGTCGTCCACGCCTTGGGGCCCTCCAATTGCCGCTGGCGGATAAAATCGCAGCGCTGAGCCGGCCAGGAACAGGAATTGACTGCATTGGGCAGTCATTGATAATTTCTGCAGCGCAAGATCTATTTTAGATAGAAATCGTCTACCCCAGATAATTTATGCCTGCAGTCGGCTACGCACGGCTCCGCGAGCAGTTGAACCTCGGAACCCTGCCCGTGGCGCGGCCGGCTGTGGTCCGCCCGGTGACCCGCGTCGAGGCCACGGCGGAAGAGCTTTCCATCCCCGCCAGGACTGCACCGGGCGACGGGCTCATCGAGCAGATCCTGTTTGCCCTGAAGCACGAGGGGACGGACCTGGCGCAACTCGCCGCCATTTGCGCCCGCGTGCAGGGTGGCGATCTCCTTGCCGCCCTGCGCGCCCAGCCGACGGGTGGCTATCTGCGCAAGCTCTGTTACCTGTGGGAGCGATTCACCGGTCAGCGCCTGGAAGACATGCCGCCTGAAGTGGGCGGTACGGCCTACCCGCTGTTCGATCCGCAGAAGTACCTGACAGCGCCTGCCTCGCGCGATCCACGCTGGCGCATCGACTTCAACGGCCTGGGAGATTTCGACCACTGCCCAACCGTGCGCCTCACACCGGAAATCCAGCGGTGCCTCGCGCGTGATCCGTTGGGCGAAGCGATGGAATACCTGAAGAGCTTCGCGCCCACTCAGCTGGAGCGGGTCCTGGGTTGGGCCTACATGTCGGAATCCCGCAGCAGCTACGCACTGGAAGGTGAAGCGCCGGGCGGCAACAAGGCCGAGGCCTTCGTGGAACTTCTGCGCCACGCACATGCGCCGCATGAGCTGACGGAGGAATACCTTACGAGGCTGCAGAACGTGGTGACGCCGAATGCGTTCTCGCGAGAGGCGTCTTTCCGGACCCGCCAGAACTACCTGGCCAACAGCGTGCCCGGTGCGGCAGGCGTCACCTATGTGCCGCCGCCGCAGGACGAGGTCCGGCCCCTCATGCAGAGCATCGACCGGCTCGCCAACGGCAAGCTGGGTCCGGCCATGCCTCCGCTGGTGCGAGCGACGCTCGTTTCATTCGGGTTCGTGTTCGTCCATCCGTTTCTCGATGGCAACGGACGCCTGTCGCGGTTTCTTGCGCACTACACGCTCTGCCAGTCCGGCGCGCTGCCGCACGGGCACATATTGCCCTTGTCCATCGCCATGAAACGCCATGAGGCCGAATACCTCGAGGCCCTGACTTCATTCTCCAGGCCGGCGCGTCAAATGTGGAACGTCACCTGGCTTGACGGCGACGAGTTCCAGTTCGAGTTCCGTGGTCATCCAGCGATCTACCGCTATTGGGATGCGACCGACAGCGTACGGTTCATGTATCGCATGGCCGATGAGACGCTGCGCCATGACCTGCACGGCGAGGTCGAGTTCCTCACCGCCTACGATGCGACGATCCGGGCCGTGGATGAGCGCTTCGATGTGCCGGGCAGTACGCTCTCGAGGCTCATTCGCATGGCGTGGTCCAATGGCTGCGCGATCTCGCAGAAGCGCCGCAAGCAGTTCGAGGGAATCGTGCAGCCGGAGGTGTTCGATTTCATCGAAAGCAGTTTGCGCGAGTTCCGCAATCCCGATACATCGGCGGAAGCGCGATGCCACCCGTGACAGCCCTGTATGACACGCGGGGCAAGGATTACTCCGCGCGCCGAAGTCCCGATGCCCGCATCGCAGCGGCGATCAACCGTGCGATCGGCGACGCCCCCTCGATCGCGAACATAGGTGCCGGAACGGGGTCCTATGAGATGTCCGTCCGTGATTTGCAATCGATGGCGAACTTGCCGTGCGGTTCCGGACGGAGGAGTTCGCCGGACCCGGTCCTGGCGCGTATCCGGTTCCAGAACAACACCTGCTCGTCAGGACCGAGGAGGCTGAAGACGCCCAGCAGTTTTTCGATCTGGTGGTGGACGTGAAATGGAATGAGGCAACCCAGTTCTTCGCCCTGCCCTCCGGCTGGCAGGTCCGACGTTCACATAGTGTCCAGGCTCACGAAGCCATCACCGATGTCTACCTGCCCCTCAGGCGGGACTGAGCGAGTCGGGGCACGCCGGAAGTCAGAAGGAGATGCGCATGAGCGGCCAGAACGACAGGAAACCCAAGGGCGGAGAGAGCCCGGACACCCGGCTGGCGATCTGGACGGCCATCGGTGTCGCAGTGGGCTCCAGCCTCGGTGTGGCCATGGACAACATCGGCGTCGGTGTTGCGATCGGCATCGCCATCGGAGTCGCCATAGGCATGTTCTCGCGATCCCGCAAAAAGTAGAACTCGGGAGAAAATCCAGGCCAATCGTCGTGACCGGGCCGCGCGCCATCTGCTGGATATCAACGTGAAACGAGAATGTGCCGGAACGCATGCACTACGGGGACCTTTTCGTTAGCCGAGGAGTTGCCTGACTATCGTTATCGCCCAAGCTGGCCAAAGCGCAAGCATTCTGGCCTTGCCAAAGATGGCGGAGCGGACGGGACTCGAATCCGGCGGAGGCGCTTGCAGGATCAGTAAGT
>CAYQJU010000077.1:0-12757 GCA_964417875.1 uncultured Steroidobacteraceae bacterium | reverse complement strand
ACTTCGAGGATCCGCGCTTCTTCGGCGCCGGTCCGCCGCGCGGCATCTGGGTGGGCGTGCGCCTGAAGCTGTAATCGGGGCGACAGGCGAAGGGGGCGGCGGCACGCGGACGCGGCGCCCCGGCGTTGCGTGCGGCAGCGCTACATGCCGCCGTCGTCGCCCGCCAGCGCGTCATACACCGGGTCGGCCTTCTTCACGAAAGGCGAGCGGATGTAATAAGGCGCGCCGGTGAAGGTGGCCTCGACCGCGGTGATGGCATCGCCCTTCACCTTGAACGCCTCGAAGAACGACCAGGTGTGCGGCTCCCGATACACCGAGCGGGTGGTGCTTCCATCGGTGAGGCGGTATTCATCGAGCACGCCCTTGTGGTCGATGTAGCCCCTGCACATCACCGCGCTGCGATGTTCATCGACCACGAAGCACTCGCGGTCGCGCACGCGGTTGTTGAAGCGGTAGCGACCGCTGCGGAAGCCCTGCTCGATGTTCCGGAACAGCAAGCCGTTCTCGTTGCGTGTTGCCTCGGCCGTGAAGCGCGTGCCGCGGATCTCGCCATTGTTGAACTGCAGCGTGTCGAAGTAGCCGTTGGCATGGCGCACCAGCTGCTCGCGCGAGGCGCGCAGGTCAGCCGGCACTTCCCGCGGAAAGTCCGGGTCGCGCACGAAGGTCGAGATGTCGCCGATCGGGGTGGGCGGAGAACTGAGATTGCGCCGCGTTGAAAGGATGTGCTCGATCTCGACGATGCTGCCACGGCGCACCGCCAGGCGGATGCCCACGAAGGTGGGCGTGTCGTTCTGCAGCACGCTGGTGAAGATTCCCAGCTGACCGGAGCGCGGATCGGACAGCACCATCGGACTGCCCACCTGCAGCGTCACCGTATCCCAGCTGCCATCCGGGAACGGCATCTCGACATTGTTCTCGACGAAGCGCACGCGGGAGGAAATGGGCGCCAGCGCGTGATCGCGCTGGCGGTAGGCATCCAGGTAGCGGTGCGCGATGTCTTCCAGACACTCGCGCCCGCATTCGGCAGCCATCGCCGGGGCTGCCAGCATCATCGTCAGACCGAGGATCAGGCAGCGGCGGGCTTGCATGACATTCAGGCCAGCGCGACGACCTGGATCTCGACGCGGTACTCCGGCGCGACGAGCTTCGCCTCGACGGTGGCGCGGGCCGGCTTGGCATTGGCCGGCACCCAGGCCTCCCAGGCCCGGTTCATGTCGGCGAAGCCGGCGACATCCGCAAGATAGATGGTGGCGCTGAGGATGCGCTCCTTGTTCGAGCCGGCCAGCGCCAGCAGGCGGTCGATCTCGCCCAGCACCTGGCGGGTCTGGTCCTCCACGCCGGTGGCGGGGTCTGGCGCGACCTGGCCGGCGAGGAAGACGAAGCCATTGGCCACCACCGCCTGCGACATGCGGGCGGAGGATTCGATGCGCTGGATGCCGGCCATCATGCGGCCTTCCGTGCTTCTTCGTCGGCGAGGTCGCGGTCGGCGTCACGCAGCGGCAGCAGCCACAGCATCACCGCGGCCAGGATCGATCCGGCGGTCATGATGATCGACACGGTCTGCAGCTCGGCGTTGCCCAGCGCGACGAACAGGAAGCCCGCCAGGATGGGTGATCCGGCCGCGCCGGCACGTCCGACGCCCAGTGCGAAGCCCGTGCCCGTCGCGCGTGCGTAGGCCGGGAAACCGCGCGCGAAGGCGGCATAGAAGCCCACGATGGCCGCATTGAGGAAGAACATGGCCAGGAACGCAGAGGTGCGCCAGGCGCCCATCGTCTCGTGCCCCGAGCCGAACCACGCCACAGCGGCGCATCCCGCGAGCAGTGCGAAGATGGTCGGCCCCTTGATGTCCCACTTCGCCTGCGCGAAGCCGATCAGCAGGCCGCCGATGGCACCGCCGACATTGGCCCAGGTCAGTACGGTGGCCGCAACATTCTGCGCGTAACCGGAGTCGGAGACGATCTGCACCGCGAACTTGAGGATGAAATAGAAGGTCAGCGTGTGGAAGGTATAGCCCAACGCCAGGTACCAGGTGACCTTGCGCAGGCCGGGCTTGGTCAGGATATCCATGACCTTCGGCTTTGGCGCATCGGCCTTGATCACCGGCAGCGAATCCACAGCCGGCTGACTCAGCGCCCGTAGCGAACGGTTGACGCGCTCGAGCGCATCCGGCTTGCGGCGGGTGGCGTGGAAGGCCGGGGTTTCCGGCACCAGCAGCATCACCAGCGGAATCATGGCCGCCGTCACCACGGCACCGAACAGGAACACCGCGCGCCAGTCATACGCCACCAGCAGCCATTCGGATGCAGCGAACCCACCGATCACGCCGCCGATCGGATAGCCGATCACATACAGCGCAATCGCGATGCTGCGGGACTTGCGGTTGCTGGTTTCGGCCACGACGGCGTTGGTCGCAGCCAGCATGCCGCCGATGCCCAGGCCGGTGGCCAGGCGGTAGAAGGTCAGCGAGCCCACGCTCTGCGCGGAATGCGCGAAGTACATGCCCGCCGCCATGATGGCCAGACAGTAGAGCATGGCCGGTTTGCGGCCGGCCCGGTCGGCGAGGCGTCCCAGCAGCAGCGAGCCGAAGCCCATGCCGATCAGCTCGGCGGAAAGCACGATGCCCAGTTCCGATCGGGGAATTCCCCATTCGAGCGTGATGCCCGGTGCAGCGAAGGCACTGGACAGCACATCGAAGCCGTCGAGCGCGTTGAGCAGGATCATCAGGATGATGACGACCCACTGCCGCATGCTCATCGGGTTGTCGTCGATTACCGCGATCGGGTTTTTCCCGCCAGTACTAGCTGCCATTTCTGATCATCCCTCTGTCGAAGATTCACCTGCGTCAACGGGCCTCGCCGGCGCGCAGGCGATAGTTTTTGTGCAGTCCATTTCCGGCGCTGAAGCCGGTCATGCATTGGTCAGTGAAGAGTCCCCCGCCCGCCTGGCATCGATCCGGTATATGTAACGCGAAAAATTGTTTTTGATGCCGGGCAACAGATCGGGAAGAATATCACAGGGCGCAGCCGGCGCAGGCTGCCGGCGATTTTCGACTGGATGACCCGTTTGCCTACCGAAGAGCCTCTCAGGAAAGGATTCTTGCTGCGCCTGATGCTGGGCAGCCTCGCAGATGCTCCGCCCCGCGTGCAGGAGCGCATGCTCGAGACCATCCCCACAACGAACCTCTCGCTGGCCTTCTACACGGTCACGCTGATGGTCATCTGCGCGGCCGCCGTGGTCATCACGCGTGCGCCCTGGGCCTGGGCCTGGCTGGTGCTGTCGATCGCGCTGGTGGCCTGGCGCGCCGTGCTGCCGCTGTGGGAACGCCGGCACCACAGGCTGCAGCCGTTCCTGAGCGTGATGCTGCCCAGTGGCCTCGCCATGGTCAGCTTCGGCGTGGGCTGTGCGTTCTGCCTTGCCACGCGCGACGTGGCGCTATCCACAATGGCGCTGTCGGGCCAGATGGGCGTGCTGGCCGGCATCGCCACGCGCTGGGCCGTGGTGCCGCGGGTGGCAGTGGCGGTGATGACCATCTCGGTGCTGCCGCCACTGGTCGTGCTCGTGGCAGCCGGCGGCGCCAACATCGTCGCGGCGCTGGCGCTGGCCTTTGCCGCAGTGGTCATCGCCAGCTTCATCTTCCAGAACCGGGCGGCATTGCATGCCGCGATTTCCTCCGGCGAACTGCTCCGGCGCAAGGCCCAGACCGATCACCTCACCGGCCTCGCCAACCGCGCCGAACTGATGCAGCGGATGACCGATGCCTGTGCAGAACTCCCGGACCCGGAAGCACGCGCCCGCGGCCGTGGCTTCTCGGTGCTCTACATCGACCTGGATGGCTTCAAGGCCGTCAACGACAGCCATGGGCACGCCGCCGGGGACGAGATCCTGCAGCGCGTCGCCGATGGACTGCGGCGGGCCGCAGGTCCCGACGAACTGGTGGCGCGGATCGGTGGCGATGAATTCGTCGCACTGCTGCGCGATGCGGACGCATTGACCGCGCGCGGGGTCGCCGATGAGATCATCGCCGCGATCGCACGCGAGCATCGCCTTGCCGATGGCCGCGCCGTGCGCATCGGCTGCAGCGTGGGCATGTGCACCGCGCCCGAGCAGGGCCGCGATCCGGAAGTGCTGCTCGCGCGCGCGGACGCAGCGCTCTATGAAGTGAAGGCGCAGGGCAAGGGTTACACCGGCATGTGGCGCGCGATCAGCGACGCCTGAACCGGTGCGCCGTCACGCCGGCGCGAAGCAATATGCCGTGAGCTTGTTCCCGTCCGGATCGCGCACATAGGCCGCATAGGAGCCGGGCGGAAACGCACGCGGCCCGGGCGCGCCCTCGTCGGTGCCGCCGTTGGCCAGCGCTGCCTGGTGGAAGCGGTCCACGGCATCACGGTCCGACGCGGCGAACCCGATGGTGCCGCCGTTGGCAAAGCAGGCGGCCTGTCCATTGCGCGGCCGGGTGGCCATGAAGGCGGGCGAGTCGATGCCATACATGTGGCCGTGATCGCCCAGCATCCCCAGGTACTTCAGCCCCAGCGCAGACAGCGCGGCGTCATAGAACTGGCGCGCCTTCTGCAGGTCGTTGGTGCCCACGACCACGTGCGTGAAAACGGACATGCGGATCCCCTCTTGTTCTGGTTATCGAGCCGCGCGCGAGAGTACGACGGGGAGGATCAACTCTCAAGCGTGGGCGTGCCAAGGCACCGCCCCCGGGCCAGCAATGCGGTCAGTGCGAGTGCTGCAGCGGGAAGGATGCGCGACGCCGCTCGCGCCGGGGCATGGCCGCGCGGCGACGATTCCTCGCGGCATTGATCCAGACCGAGAGCAGCAGCGCCATCACGACATAGGCAAGCGCCGCATCGAGCACGGAGATGCCCAGCGCCCAGGTGGCGACGAGCATCAACAAAGCCAACGCATAAAGCACAAAGAACATTGCAAGGCTCACTGTGTACTGGCCTGCATGAAGAGTCTCTTAACAGGCGGTGGATCACATGCCACCTGCGGCTGCGATGCACGGTAGGTTTGCTCCTACATTGCGAACGATGCGCGGAAGTTTTTCCCGATGACTTGTAGGACATGTCGTTCGACCCCGACATGTTGGTGGAGTGCGGGCATGCGCATACCTTCCAGCCTCCACTTCAAATCGGGAAGAAACGGGGGTTTCATGCAGTTGCGCGCCACATCGATGGCTCTGTTTTTTCTTGCGTTCCTATCTCATGTTAATGCGGTCCATGCCCGATCGAACCAGCCGCCGGTGATCTCCGGCACTCCGGCTTCAAGTGTGGTGGCGCGTGAGCTTTTTCATTTCCTGCCGTCGGCGCGAGATCCTGAAGGACGGCGCCTGACCTTCTCGGTGCGCAACAAGCCGCAGTGGGCTTCGTTCAGCACTACCACCGGAAGACTCACGGGGGCACCGGGCGTCTCGCACATCGGCACCGCCCGCAACATCGTGATCAGCGTCAGTGATGGCAGCCACACCGTGTCGCTGCCCGCATTCTCCATCCAGATCACCAGCAACAAGCCGGCTCCTGTGCCGCCGCGCGAACCGGCGCCCACGCCACCACCGCGCGAGCAGCCCCCGGCTCCACCGGTGCGCGACCAGCCGGCGCCCGGTTCCTCAGGCAACCAGGCACCGGTGATCAGCGGCAATCCTGCGGCGGATGTGATCGCCCGGCAGATGTATCATTTTTTGCCGGCGGCTCGGGATCCGGAAGGCAAGCGGCTGACGTTCTCGATCAACCGCCGCCCGCCATGGGCCTCGTTCAGCACCACCACCGGGCGCCTGATGGGAGCACCGGGCACATCGCATGTGGGCACGCTGCGCGACATCGTCATCAGTGTCAGCGACGGGCAGAACACCGTCTCGCTGCCGCCGTTCTCGATCACGGTGCGGGCGCAAGGCCAGCAGCAACCCGCGCCGCGGCCTGATCCGAAGCCACAGCCGCCTGCGCCGGCACCGGTGAACCGCCCGCCCACCGTCAGCGGATCGCCACCGGCCACCGTGGCGGTGGGTTCGCGCTATTCGTTCACACCGACCGCGTCCGATCCGGATCGCGACGCGCTGACCTGGTCGATCACCAACAAGCCTCCGGCGGCGAGCTTCAGCGTGTCCACCGGCAACCTGAGCTGGACGCCAGCCTCTGCAGGGAGCTGGTCGAACATCGTGATCCGCGCGACCGACAGCAAGGGCGCATCCACCGCGCTGCCGGCGTTTTCAATTACGGCCACGGCCACGCCGACCACCGGCAGTGCGGCGCTGTCCTGGCAGCCGCCAACGCGCTATACCAATGGCAGCTCGCTGCCGGCGTCGGGCATCGCTGCATACCGCATCTATCGCGGCACCAGCGCCGCGTCACTGCAGCGCATCGCCGAAGTGGATGGCCGCACCATCGAGTTCAATGTGCGGGGACTGCCGCGCGGCACGCATTACTTCGCGGTGACTACGGTGACGACCACCGGAGCGGAGAGCGCCTACTCCGCCGTCGGCAGCAAGACGATCCGCTGACGCCCGGCAGGCCTGGCGTCACCGTCATCGGCGGTGATGCCAGGTACGGCATGCCAGCGCCGGCATCCGTGGATTTGCAGTCGGCGCGGCGGCAGGTTGCCCGCCGCGCAGGTAGGATGTGCGCCGGAACGAGGAGCGGCGATTGGACATCTTCTACTTCAGACTGCGCAGCGGAAACTTTGGCGACGACCTGAATGACTGGATCTGGGACGCCGTCGTCCCCGGCCTCTCCTCGATGCCGAGCGAGCACACGCTCTGCGGCATCGGCACCCTGCTCTCCGACCTGATGCCACGCGGGCGCCGCTGGCTGGTGGTGGGCTCCGGCACCGGCTACTCCCCGCCTCCGGATCTCGGCCGCGGCGAGTGGGACTTCGCCAGCGTGCGGGGCCCGCTGACCGCGCGCGCACTGGGACTGCCGGCTGAATATGCCGTCACCGATTCGGCCATCCTCGTTGCTGCCTTGCCCGACGGCAGCGGCAGCGCCCTGCCCGAAGCGCAGCGCCACGGCGTGGTGTTCGTGCCGCACTGGAAGCAGCTGCGCTTCGGTCGATGGCCAGAAGTCTGCGCCGCGGCCGGCGTGGAATTCCTCAGCCCGCAGCAGGAAAGCCGGCAGGTGCTCGCGCGCCTTCGCAGCGCGCGGGTGGTGCTGGCGGATGCCATGCACGCGGCGATCTGCGCCGACACGCTGCGCGTGCCCTGGGTGCCCCTTTGCATCAGCAGCGAGAACCACAGCTTCAAGTGGCTGGACTGGACCTCGGCCATGCAGGTGCCCTACCGGCCACGCGAACTGCCGCCCAGCAGCCTGCTGGAAAACCTGCAGAGCCGGCTGGCGCAACTGGCCGGCACGCACTATCGACTGCAGGTCATCGGTGTGGAAGAGGCCATGGCTTTCCACGCGCAGACACTGCAACGGCGAAGCAGCCTGTGGACGGCTTTGCGCCGTCGCCTGGTGCTGTATGGATTGATGATGCTGGCTGCGCTGCTGCGCCTGCCGGGCCTGGCCGCGCTGCATCGCGCGGCGGATCGCCGCCAGTTCGACAAGGCCGTGGCCGCGATGAAGGCAGCCGCCAATGCGCCATCATTCCTCAGCGAGCAGCGGGTGTTCGAGTCGAAGCTGGCCGAAACCAGACGGCGACTGGATGAGGGCCTGCGCAGGGCCCGCCGGCAGTGAGCGGCCACCGGCCCTTCCATCTTCTGCGCAATTCCCTGTTTGCCGGCATGACCGGCGCATCGAACTTCCTGTTCCTGCTGCTGTTCCTGCTGACCGCCCGCTACCTGGGCGCCGCGTCGCTGGGCGCCATTGCGCTGGGCATGGCCGTGGGCACCGCCCTCGCCTTCGCACTGAACCTCGGCATCAACAGTGTCGCCATCCGCCGCATCGCCACGGAACCTGAAACCGCCGCGCGCACCGCCGCGCAGCTGATGCTGTGCCGGCTGGGCATCTGCGCAGCAGGCATCGCGCTGCTGGTGCCGCTGGTGCTGCTCACGATGGAAGACTCCCTGCAGCGCTCGATGGTGCTGCTGTTCTCCCTCTCCGGGGTGCTGCGTTCGATCAGCATGAGCTCGCGCGCCCTGCTGCAGGCGGTGGACCGTTTCTCATGGGAGTCGGTGGTGGTGTTCCTCGATGCGGCCGCCATCCTCGGCTTCGGCTGGCTGGTGCTGCACCTGGGTGGCGGCGAAGTGGGCCTGGCGCAGGTATTCGTCGTGGTGCGCGCGCTGATCGCCGCCGGCTACCTGGTCATCACCCCGCGCCTGTTCGATGGCCTGCGCTGGCGCTTCGATGCGCAGATCGCAGGCTGGCTGCTGCGCACCGGCTGGCCGCTGGGCGTGGCGATCGCGCTGTCGGCGCTGTTCTGGCAGATGGACATCCTGATGATCTCGGCCTGGTCCACGGCGGTGTCTGCCGGCATCTTCAGCGCCGCATTCCGCATCGTGGAAGGTCTGCGCATGATTCCGGACACGCTCGGCTCGGCGTTCTACCCGCGCCTTGCGACCAGTGGTCCCGGCGATCCGGCCGGCTTCAATGCCGTGTTTGCCAGGGGGTGCCGCTACATGATGATCGCCGGCGCCGCCGCCGGCGTCGCGCTGGCGGCATTCGGGCCGTGGATCGTGCGCCTGCTTTATGGCGATTCGTTCGATGAAGCCGGCGATGTGCTCATGGCCCTGGCCGCGCTGCCCCTGATGCTGTTCTTCGGCACCTTTGCATTCGTCGGGCTGCGCGCGCTGGGCCGTGAGTCGCTGGTGATGTATGTGATGGTGCTTGCGGTCGGCGCGAAGCTGGTGCTGGGGTTCCTGCTGGTGCGGCGCCATGGCGTGGACGGGGCCACGCTGACCGCCATCGGCGGAACGGTGGTGTTCATGGTCGCAGTGATGGCCATCGTCTGGCGCGTGAGGGCATCGATGCTCGGCCTGCCGGGCCTGATGTGGCGGCTTCTGCCCGCCACGGCGGCGTCGATCATCGCGGCCGTGCTGCTGCGTCCGCATTCACCGGCCGCGGCCATCGCCGCAGCGCTGCTGCTGTTCGTCGGCGGACTGCTGCTGCTGAAGGTATTCGACGCGGAAGAGCTGGCCTGGGCGCGCAAGACGCTGCGGCGCCTGCAGCGAGGGTGACGGGCACCCACGGCACTTCAGCTTTCCGGGTCCTCATTCCCCATCAGCCGGCGCCAGCCTGCCGGGCCCAGTTCCTGCAGGGTCCGCTTGTTGCGCCCGAAGATCTGCGCGGCGTCCGGGAAGGTCGCGACGGCCTTCTCCACGCTGGCCTCGCGCAGCAGATGCAGCATCGGATAAGGCGAGCGATTGGTGAAGTTGGTGATGTCGTCCGCAGGCGCATCGGCAAACTGGTATCGGGGATGGAAGCTGGCCACCTGCACCTCGCCATCCAGCTCCAGTTCCTCCAGCAGTGCGTCGGCCACGTCCAGGAAGTCGTTGTAGTCCAGGAAATCGCACAGCACCTGCGGATGGATCAGCAGCGTGGTCTCGCACACCTGCGGCCCGACCTCCTGCAGGTGCAGCAGCTCGCGCTGCAGGTCTTCGGCAAGTCCTGCGGCATCCGTCGCCTCACTGACGACGAAGCGGATGCGGTCGCGCACCAGCTCCACCTTCGCGAACGGACAGAGGTTCAGCCCGATCACGGCGCGCTCCAGCCAGCGGCGGGTTGCGGCGATCACGAGGTGTTGATCCGGCGGGACGGTCGTCATGGGTGTAGTGTGCCTCCGGTGCATTCAGGCCTCCGCGGCGGTCTCGACGGCCGGTGCTTCCTCGCCGCGTGGCTTCTCACCCGGCCGGCCCTGCGCCAGATAATGGCAGGTGCGCCAGATGTGCGATCCCATGCGGTCGAGTGCGCGGAATGTATCACTGCGTTTCAGCATCGCCGTGGCGCCGCCGTCCGGATCGGCCACCACCCCACGCAACAGGTCATTGCGCACCTGGCCTGAAAGGTCGGAAAGCGCCGTGGCATTGGCATGCAGCTCATCGAGCCGGTCATGCAGGTCTCCCTGCTGCAGGCCCAGCTGCGCCAGATCGACGATGCGCTGGCTGTTGTCCAGCGCGCAGCGGAATGCCGGTTCGGCCAGCTGCACCTGCGCGCTGGCCAGATCCTGCAGGCGAACCCGCAGGCGCAGCAGGTGGTCGATGGCATGCAGCTGCGCGATGCGCTGCGCGGTGCCGCGCGCATCGTCGGCCGGCATCTCCACGCGGCTGACGAAATCATAAGTTTCGTTCAGCAGCGGCTCGGCCTGCACCAGCCGGTCTGCCAGCGACGCCTCGGTCGCCCCCGACAGCATGGACCGGTACACCGCCAGCAGCTGCAGCGTCACCTGCTCCACCGCCCGCTGCGAAGCCTCGAGCGCCACCGCCGGGATGGACAGCAGCGAATCATCCAGCCGCTGCGTCAGGAGCTCGCCGCGCTCCGGCAGCAGGCGTTCCACCAGCGCCGCGAACCGGGACACGAATGGCAGGAACAGCACCACGCCCACCGCGATGAACAGCGTGTGGAAGGCCGCAAGGCTGGTGGCGCCGGGATCCAGGCCGAGGTGCGTGCCGAGCCAGGCGATCATCCAAAGGAATGCCGGCAGCAGCAGGATGGCCAGCAGACCCGCCACGGCATTGAAGAGCACGTAGGCCAGCGCCGTGCGTTTGGCATAGATGGTGCCGCCGATCGAAACCAGCGCGCCGGTCAGTGTGGTGCCGATCGCCGCGCCCACCACCAGCGCGGCGGCCTGTTCGAAGTTGATCGCCTGGGCATGCAGCGCTGCGAGCGTGGTGGCGATGGCGGCAGTGGAGGACTGCAGCACAGCGGTCAGCGCCAGGCCAATCAGCATGGCGGCCATCAGCGCCAGGAACCCGCCGGCCGGCAGGCTGGCCAGGTTGAAGACCTCGGATAGTCCCTGCATTCCCTCCTGCAGCATCGTGAGCCCCAGGAACAGCATGCCGAAGCCGGCCATGGCCAATCCCAGCTCACTGCGGCCGCCGCGGGTCAGCAGTTTCAGCATTGCGCCCACGCCGATCAGCGGCAGCGTGTAGAAGCCCAGGTTCACCTTCAGGCCGAGCGTGGCCACGATCCACCCGGTGGCCGTATTGCCCAGGCTGGCGCCGATCAGCACACCGATGGCCTGCGTGAAACTGATGAGCCCGGCGCTGACAAAGCCGATCAGTGTCACCGTGGTAGCCGTGGAGGACTGCACGGCCATCGTCGCCAGCGTGCCCGACAGGAACGCCTTCGCCGGCGTGCCGGTGAAATGCGCCAGCGCCCGCTTCATCGCGCCGCCGCCGAATGCCACCAGGCCCTGCGACAGCAGCATCATTCCGAGCAGGAAAAGGCCCAGGCCGCCGGCAAAGGGGAAAATGATCTGCTGCATGAAGGAACGTTAACCCGGCAGGTCGTTCAGCACATAGCTGGTGCTGCGCCCACCCGCAGCCGATTTGCGCAGGATGCCAAGCGCAACCAGGTCATTGATGTCGCGCAGCGCCGTGTCCGGCGAACACTTTGCGATGACCGCCCACTTGCTGCTGGTGAGCTTGCCATCAAAACCGTCCAGCAACCGGTTCATCAGCATGACCTGTCGCTCGTTCAGCGGAGTGGTGGCCCAATGCCGCCAGAATCGGGATTTGGCCAGCACCACATCGACGGTCTGCTGGGCCTCCTCGACTGCGCGGTGGAGCGTGTCGAGGAACCAGACGAGCCAGCCTGTAACGTCCATGGAGCCTTTCTGGGTCCTTTCCAGAATGTCGTAGTAGTCCCTGCGGTCGCGCTGGATCTGCGCCGACAGACTGTAGAACCGCTGTGGACTGCCATCGGCACGTGCCAGTAACAGGTCGCCGAGGGCCCGTGCGATCCGGCCATTGCCGTCATCGAACGGGTGCAAGGTGATGAACCACAGATGGCCAAGGCCGGCCTTGAGCAGCGGCGGTTCGTTCGTTGCGGCATTGAGCCAGTCGATGAAGCGGCTGGTCTCGGCCTCGAGCCGATCGGCCGGCGGTGCTTCAAAATGAACCCGCTGGCGGCCGAGGGGACCGGACACCACCTGCATCGGGCCGGTGGCATCGTCGCGCCAGCCGCCGACCTTGATCCTGGACAGACCCGAGTAGCCAGCGGGAAACAATGCCGCATGCCAGCCGAACAGACGCTCACGCGTAACCGGTAGCTGGCAACCGACCGTGGCATCAAGCACCAGCTCGACCAGGCCCTCGACGTGACGATCGACTGGCGCGAGTGCGCCGATGTCCACGCCCAATCGCCGCGCGATGGACGAGCGCACGGATTCAACATCGAGGTGTTCGCCTTCAATTTCGCTGGTCTTGACCACGTCCTCGGTGAGCGCGGCCAGACTGGCCTGATCGCGCAGCGGCATGCCGGCGTCGGCCATGCGGCCGAGCAGGAGACCCTGGGCACGGCTGACCTCGGCCATGGGGCCCGCAAGCGTTGCGAGGTCGAAGCGCCAGTTCGGCCAGTCGCGGGCTTGCCAGTTGTAGCGGTTTTCGCCGCGGATCATGCGGAGATTGTGGGGCGCAATCTCCGCAGGCGCAAGTTCGCCTGACGCTACGCCTTACTGCAGAAGCAAGCCGGTCAGTCCTTCGGCGGCTTAATCACCGGCGTGCCATAAGTATGAAACGACTCGATCGTCTTCAACCCCCACGCCTGCCCGCGCGCACGTTCCGCCGGCGTCCATGTCACCGGTTCCCAGTCCGGCGCCAGCAGCAGCCGTGCACCCGCATTGTGCAGTTCGATGCGATTGCCGCCGGGCTCCCAGACATAGAGAA
>CAYQJU010000076.1:0-13138 GCA_964417875.1 uncultured Steroidobacteraceae bacterium | reverse complement strand
ACTCGATCTCCACGTACTCGCGGTCGCGCAGCGTCGAGATGATCGAGGCATAGGTGGACGGACGCCCGATGCCATATTCCTCCAGCGCCTTGACCAGCGACGCCTCGGAGAAGCGCGGCGGCGGCTCGGTGAAATGCTGCTGGCCGACCAGGCTCACCAGCTTTACCAGGTCGCCCTCGCGCATCGGCGGCAGCACATGGTCGTTGTCGTCCTCGACCGGTGCATTGCCGTCGTCGCGGCCTTCCTGGTAGACGGCGATGAAGCCCGGCTTCACCAGCGTCGAACCATTGGCGCGCAGCATGTGGCCGGAACCGCGCTGGCCTGCGATCAGGTCCACCGCCACGGTGTCATAGACGGCATGCGACATCTGGCAGGCGATGGCGCGCTTCCAGATCAGCGCATAGAGCTTGTACTGGTCGGCGTCGATCTTGCCTTCGATCTGCTGCGGCGTGATCGAGGCGGAGGTGGGGCGCACGGCCTCGTGCGCCTCCTGGGCGTTCTTCGACTTGGTCTTGAACATGCGCGGCTCGTCGGCCACGCCTTCCTTGCCATACAGCCGCTCGATCACCGCGCGGATCTCGCTGATGGCCTCGGCGGCGAGGTTCACCGAGTCGGTACGCATGTAGGTGATCAGGCCCACCGCGCCCTCGCCGAAATCGACGCCCTCGTAAAGCTGCTGGGCCAGCCGCATCGTGCGCTGCGCGGAGAAGCCCAGCTTGCGCGCGGCTTCCTGCTGCAGCGTCGAGGTGGTGAACGGCGGGGCCGGATTGCGCCGGCGCTGCTTGCGGTCGATGGTGTCGACGGTGAGCTGGCCATTGGCGACGCGGGTCAGCGTGCCCTCGGCTTCGCGCGCGGCGGTCTCGTTGGTGAAGCTGAACTGCTCCACCTTCTTCCCGCCGTATTCGATCAGCTTCAGCGGGAACACCACCTGGCTGTGCTCGCCCTGCGCGTCGATGGTCCAGTATTCCTGCGGCACGAAGGCGTCGATGGCCTCGTCGCGCTCGCAGATCATGCGCAGCGCGGGGCTCTGCACGCGACCGGCCGACAGCCCCTGGCGCACCTTCTTCCACAGCAGCGGCGAGAGGTTGAAGCCCACCAGGTAGTCCAGCGCGCGGCGTGCCTGCTGCGCATTGACCAGGTCCATCGACAGGTCGCGCGGCTGCTCGATCGCGGCGCGGATGGCGTTCTTCGTGATCTCGTAGAACGCCACGCGGTGCACCTGCTTGCCCGCAAGGTCGCCGCGCTCGCGCAGGATCTCGAACAGGTGCCAGGAGATGGCCTCGCCCTCGCGGTCCGGGTCGGTGGCCAGATACAGGGCCCCGGCCTTGCGCAGCGCCCTTGCGATCGCCTCGACATGCTTCTCGTTGCGCTCGATCACCCGGTACTTCATCGCGAAGTCGTTGTCAGGGTCGACCGCGCCTTCCTTCGGGATCAGGTCGCGCACATGGCCATAGGAGGCCAGCACCTCGAAATCCTTGCCGAGGTACTTCTTGATGGTCTTCGCCTTGGCAGGCGATTCGACGATGACGAGGTTTTCAGCCATGGACCTTCAGATCGGGGAAGTGGCGCGGCGGCGGCCCGCGATCAGGCGCCGGCGCGGCGCAATCAATGGGTGGCGCTCGACTCGGCGTCGAAAACCAGCGTCTCCATGCGCGCGCAGGCCACTTCCTGGCCCGGCTGGCTGGAGAGCACCATCAGCACCACCCAGCGAACCTGCTCGGGGGTGAGGTCTTCGACGTCGAGGGCCAGCAGCCGGTCGATGACCAGCTCGCGCTGGGCCGGCTGCAGGATCTGGGCGGACTCGAGGGTCAGCAGCATGCCGCGGCACTCGGCCGACAGCCGCTCGAGCTCCTGCCGGGAATACAGCCGCAGCGAGTGGACGGGCCGCGGTGCGGCCGGATCGGCCGGCGGTGCGGCCAGCGCGGCGTGCTGGCGCAGGCCGGCCAGGTCCGCCAGCCAGTCCAGCGCGCGCTCGACGTTGTCCTCGCCAAAGCCGGCGCTCGCCAGGTGGCGCGCCAATGCCTCGCGTTCGGGAACCTCTGGCGCCTCGTCGAACATGTAGCGGTCGAAGACGTAGAGGAGGATGTCGAGAACGGTGCCGTTCATTCTTTATAGGACGCGGTTGTACAGTGCCCCGGGGCGTGCCTCGACCCGGCCCTCCAGTTCAAGGATGAGCATCATGGAGGCCACGGAGCCGGCCGAAAGGCCCGTCCGGTCCACCAGATCGTCGATGCTGGCTGGCTCGAAGCCGAGCGCATCTAACAGCATTTCGTAATCCTTGTCCAACCGCCGGGGAGGGCCTCCGGCCTCGGCGCCCGGGCCAAGCCCTTGAACGGGAAGGGGAAGCTGGCCGCCTGAAATTCCTGATTCGGCGAGGATGTCGGCCGCGTCGCGCGCCAGCGCCGCGCCGCTGCGGATCAGCGCGTTGCAGCCGGCCGCCAACGGGTTCAGCGGCGAGCCGGGCACGGCGAACACCTCGCGCCCCTGGTCGGCCGCATGCGTGGCGGTGATCAGCGAGCCGCTGTTCGCGGCCGCCTCGATGACCACCACGGCGCGCGACAGCCCGGAGATGATGCGATTGCGGCGCGGAAAATGATGCGGCCGGGGACCGGTGCCGGGCGGCAGCTCGGAGACCAGCACGCCTTCGGCGGCGATGCGCTCGTACAGCGCGCGGTTCTCGCGCGGATAGCAGAGGTCGGGGCCGGTGCCCAGCACCGCCACCGTGCCGCCGCCCGCATCGAGCGCTGCGGTGTGGGAGGCGGCATCGATGCCGCGCGCCATGCCGCTGGTGATGGGCAGCCCCGCCACGGTCAGGTCGCGCGCGATGGCCGCGGCGATGCGCCGCCCGGCCGCGGTGGGCGCGCGGCTGCCGACAATCGCCACCTGCGGCCGCGCCAGCAGCGCCGCATTGCCGACCACGAACAGCACGGCCGGCGCGCCGGTGACGGCGGCCAGCTGCGGTGGGTAGTCGGCCTCGCCGCGGCGGACCAGCCGCGCGCCGGGGCAGGCGGCCAGCCAGGCCGCAATGGAGTCGCGCTCGGACATCGAACCACCGAGCTTAGAAAGCGAAAGGCCCGCACGGGGCGGGCCTTTCTGCAGCGATTGCCGGCAAATGCCGTTAGGGGTTGCGCACCACGTCGGCGATGCCCACCGGCATCGTGGTGTCGAGCACCAGGCCATAGCTCATGCGCTCATAGGTCTTGAACACCAGCACGGTGCCGGCGCGCTCGTCGGGCAGCTTCAGCATGCCGCGGCACATCGACAGCCCCGAGCGGCGGCAGGAGCCATCGCGCACCGTCTCGCCGGCGCGGTCGATGGCCAGCACATGGCCGACGCGCAGCCCGGCCTCGGCGCCGCGGTTCAGCGCCACCACCTGGAACTGGCCGATCAGCGACACGCCATCGACCACGGCCATGATCTGCCCGTGCACATCTTCTGCAGGGGCATGCGGGATGATGTCGGAGGCCACCACGGAGAGGTCCTCGCGCAGCAGCACATCGCCGGCGGTGGTCTCGCGCGCCGAGTCCACCACGCGGGCGCGGCTGAGCTCGGCCACTTCGTCGATCTGCGCCACGCCGGCGAACACGCCCATGTAGCCCAGCACGCGGCCGTCTTCCGGATCCTTCAGCTCGTCGCCGACGCGCAGGATGCTGTAGCGCCCGGGGCCCTGCTCGCCGATGCCCTTCACATACAGGTCGTTGCCCATGCCGCCGATGAGGTGGCGGTCACGCAGCGCGGCCACGCGCGGCGCGGCATCGAGCTCTTCGCGGGTGAGGATGCCGGGCTTGCCGAGGAAGGCCGCGATGGCCTCGTAGGGGATGGTCGGGATCGCGCCGCCATGGAGCGGCCCGCTGCGCACCAGCGGCTGCACGCGCACCACGTCGCCGCGCGCCAGCGTGACCTGCGGCGAACCGTCGGCGCCATAGGCGAGCGTGAGCACGTCGCCCGGGTAGATCAGGTGCGGGTTCTGCACCGAGGGATTCACATGCCAGATCTCCGGCCACAGCCAGGGATCGCGCAGGAACAGCGAGGCGATGTCCCACAGCGTGTCGCCCCGCTTGACGGTGTAGCTCAGCGGCGCATCGGGCCGCAGCGCCGGATTCGGGGCAGGCTGCGCGGCCGCCGCAGGGGCCTGGCCGGAGGCCTCGCGTGCCAGTGCCGCCTCGACGGCATTGGCCGGGGCCTCGGGGGCCGTGGCGACGGGGGCGCGAACCGGGGCCGCTGGCGCCGGGGCGGGTGCGGGGGTGGTCTGGCAGCCAGCGGCGAGCGTCAGGGCCAGAAGGCTGGGAAGAAGCGTGCGAACGCAGCCTGTGGAACGCCCAAGTGCTTGATTCGAGACCATTTATGCTCCTAAGCCCGCGTTATGTTACACCACATTGGAGGTGCCGAGCGTCCTTACCGCGCACTGTTATAAACTCTTTGGACGGCCCCGCGCCTGCGCGCCTTCCGGTTTGCGGACTGCATCACGCGCCGTTATGGAAATTCCCGCTGCCGACCGCACATACGGGGAACATCGGCAGCTTTTTCGAGTCCGGAGATACATCATGGCCCGCCTCACCATCCTTGAATACCCGGATCCGCGCCTGCGCACCGTCGCAGCCCCCGTCACGCAGTTCGACGCCGCGCTGAAGCAGCGCATCGCCGACATGTTCGAGACCATGTACGAGGCACCTGGCATCGGCCTTGCCGCGACGCAGGTCGACTGGCACCACCAGCTGATCGTCATCGACATCACCGAGGACCGCAGCGCGCCGCGCGTGTTCATCAATCCGCAGATCCTCGGCAAGGAAGGGCGCGCCGCCGGCCAGGAAGGCTGCCTGTCGGTCCCAGGCATCTATGACGATGTGGAGCGCGCCGAGCGCGTGCGCGTGCGCTACCAGGATGCCGACGGCGCCACGCATGAAGAGGAACTCTCCGAACTGCTGGCCGTGTGCCTGCAGCACGAGATGGATCACCTGAACGGCAAGCTGTTCGTCGATTACCTGTCGGAGCTCAAGCGCCAGCGCATCCGCCGCAAGCTCGAGAAGGAGCGTCGCGATCGCGGCTCCCGCGCGCGGGCCGCATCGCCTGCCGAGGCGAGCCTGTAGCCGTCCGATCCCGATGACACTGCGCGTGGCCTTCGCCGGCACACCGGCCTTTGCCGTGCCGGCGCTGCGCGCGCTGGCCGGTTCCCATCAAGTGGCGGGCGTGCTCACGCAGCCGGACCGGCCCGCGGGGCGCGGCCGGGTGCTCACCGCAAGTCCCGTGAAGCAGGCGGCCACAGAGCGGGGCCTGCCGGTGCTGCAGCCGCTGCGCCTGCGCGGTGATGCCGGGGCGCTGCAATCGACCCTTGGGCAGCTGCGCGAATGGGGCGCCGACGTGCTGGTGGTGGTGGCCTATGGACTGATCCTGCCGCGCGAGCTGCTGCAGGCGCCGCGGCTGGGCTGCCTGAACATCCATGCCTCGCTGCTGCCGCGCTGGCGCGGCGCCGCTCCGATCCAGCGTGCCATCCTCGCCGGCGACACCGAGACCGGCATCTCGATCATGCAGATGGATGAGGGACTGGATACCGGCGCGGTGCTGTGCACTGGCCGCGTGTCCATTGGTGCGGAGTGCACGGCGGCCGAACTGCACGATGTGCTGGCAGAAGAAGGTGCGCGACAGATCCTGGTCGCGCTCGATGGCATCGCCGCCGGCACGATGGCGGCGACGCCGCAGCCGCACGAGGGCGTGACCTATGCGGCGAAGCTGGCCAAGTCCGAGGCGCCCATCGACTGGACGCGTGCGGCGCGCGACATCGATCGCCAGGTGCGCGCATTCAATCCTTGGCCGGCGGCCGCGACCACGCTGGATGGCGAACCGGTGAAGCTGCTGCGCAGCCGCTGTGATGATCCAGCCTCGACCCGTGCCGCATCGCCCGGCACCTGGCTCGGCCTCGCCGGCGATGCATTGCGCATCCAGTGCGGCGAGGGTGTGTTGCAGGTGCTCGAACTGCAGCGCGCGGGCCGCCGCGCCTTGCCGGCGCGCGATTTCGTCAATGCCATGCAGCCCGCGCAGCGGGCGGAGAAATGCTTCAAGTGAATGCCGGCCACCGCAACCCCCGTGAATCCGCCCGCACCAGCGCGGCGCCTGCGACACCCCGGGATCCTGCACCCGGCGCTGTGGCCCTGGCCGCCGCCGCTCAGGCGCTCGATGCCGTGGTGCGCGAGGGCGGCTGCACGGCCGAGGTGGCCCTGCAGCAGCAGCAGGTAGATGCCGCCGACCGCGGCGCCGTGCGCGCCATCCACAGCGGCACGCTGCGCTGGTACCTGCGTCTGGCGCCGCTGGTGGAAACACTGCTGCAACCCGGGCAGCGCATGCCGCCGGCCGTACGCGCGGTGCTCACCTGCGCGCTGCACCAGATCGAATATTCGCGCGCACCGGCGGCCAGCGTCGTGAACATTGCCGTCGATGCCGTGCGCGTGCTGGGTCGCGACAGCGCCGCCGGCTTCGTCAATGCACTGCTGCGTCGCTATCTGCGCGAGCGCGACGCACTGGTGGCGCGCATCGACCGCAGCGAACCGGCGCGCCTGGCGCATCCGCGCTGGCTGCTGAAGGCGCTGCGCCAGGCCTGGCCGGAACGCGCCGAGCAGATCATCACCGCCAACAACGAAGCGCCACCGATGACGCTGCGCGTGAACCTGGCGCGCCGCTCGCGCGAGCAGGCGCTGCAGGACCTGGCTGCCGCCGGCATCGAGGCCGGGCCCGGCGCGGGCGAGAGCAGCCTGGTGCTTGCGCAGCCGCGCGATGTGCAGTCGCTGCCCGGCTTTGCAGAAGGATTGCTCAGCGTGCAGGACGCCGGCGCGCAGCAGGCGGCCGCATTGCTCGATGCGCAGCCGGGCGAGCGCGTGCTCGACGCCTGCGCGGCGCCCGGCGGCAAGACCGGCCACATCCTCGAGCGCTGCGCCGGCCCGCTGCATCTCACCGCCCTCGACATCGATGCCGCACGGCTCGAGCGCGTGCGCGAGAACCTTGTGCGCCTCGGTCATGAGGCGCAGCTGGTCGCCGCCGACCTGCTGGTCGATGACTGGTGGGATGGCGTGCCCTTCGATCGCATCCTGCTCGATGCGCCCTGCTCGGGGACCGGCGTGATCCGGCGTCATCCGGACATCAAGCTGCTGCGGCGTGCGGATGACATTGATGCCTTCGCCGCCACGCAGCTGGCGCTGCTCGAGCGCTGCGCGGCGCTGCTGAAGGAGGGCGGGCGGCTGGTGTATGCCACCTGTTCGGTGCTGCCGGCCGAGAATGCCGAGGTGGTGGGCCGATTCCTGCGGCGCCATCCCGGTTTCACGCGCGAGCGGCCCGACGTGTCGCTGCCGACGACGCCCCGCAGTGCCGGCGCTGCGGCGCTGACTGACGGCTTCCACTATGCTTGCCTGAAGAAGGGGGGCAACGCCGCATGAGTCTCCGGTCCGGCCTGATCGCGCTGTTGCTGCTGCCATGGCTGGCGGTGACGCTCGCGCATGCCGCCGAAGATCCCTTCCGTGTGCGTTCGGCCTGGGTGAATGTGCGCGATTCGGTGTTCGAGGTGCATGCCCGCATCGAGTTCCCCGCCGATCCACGCGTGCAGCGCGCGCTGGAGGCCGGCGCATCGGTGCACTTCGACATCGACTGCCAGGTGGTGCGGCAATCACGCTACTGGCTCGACAGCACGCTGGTGGATGTCACCCTGACCCGCGAGCTGAGCTGGAACGGCCTCACGCAGCGCTATGTGCTGCGTGAGCGCGACAGCAGCGAAGCGCAGTCCTTCGCCACGGTCGAAGAGGCGCTGGTCGCGGCCGGTGAGGTGGACGCCTGGCCGGTGGTGGTCGAACCACAGCTCGATGCCGATGCCAGCTACCAGATCCGCGTGCGCGCCGGCTATCGTCGCGGCAACCCGGCGCGCCTGCGCGGCCTGCTGCCGTGGCTGGATGGATGGAACCGCAACACCGAGTGGCACGCATGGGCCCTGCCGCGCTGAGGCGCTGGGGTGGCTATGTGCTGATGGGCGTCGGCACGCTGCTGGTGCTGGGCGTGCTGTTCGTGTTCTCGCGCACGGTCGAGAACTCCACCAAGTACGGCCGCTGGCAGGACGAGATCCTGATCATCAGCGTCATCGGCGTGGTGGTGCTGGCGGCGATGCTGGTGCGCCGCATCTATGTGCTGGTGCGCGACTACCGCGCGCATGTGCCGGGCTCGCGCCTGGCGGCCCGCACCGTGGCCATCTTCAGCACGCTGTCGGTGGTGCCGCTGCTGGTGGTGTCGCTGTTCTCGCTGTCCTTCCTCAGCCGCGGCATCGACAGCTGGTTCACCAAGAACCTGGGGCGCGAGCTCACCGCCGCGGTCGACCAGTCACGCCTCGCGCTGGAGCAGCGCCAGCATGAGGAGGCGCGTCGCACCGTCGAGCTGGCCGCGGCGCTGGTCGATCACTCCGATGCCAGCCTGGCCACCGTGCTCGATGCCGAGCGGCGTGCCGCGGGCGCCAGCGAGCTGATCGTGTTCGACCGCCAGGGCCGCGTGCTGTCTGCCAGTGCCGATGACACCGATGGCACCGGCGCGCTGGCGATCGAGCAGCTGCCGCGCGAACTGCTCGACCGCGTGCAGCAGGGCGAACCCTTCTCCAGTCTCGAGCCCGATGGCGCCGATGGCTATGTGATCTACACCGCCGCTGCCGTGCCCGAGGCCGGTGCGCCGACGCTGCGGCGTTTCATCGTCGCAAGGCATGTGCTGCCGCCGGAGCTGTCGGGTCTGGCCAACGCGCTGCTGCAGGTGAGGGGGAATTACGGCACGCTCGAGCTGTCGAGCACGCAGATCAAGCGGCGCTTTGCACTGACGCAGGTGCTGGTGCTGATGCTGGCGATGCTGTCGGCAATGTATCTGGCCGTGCGCGCCGCGCGCCGCCTGACCCGTCCCGTGCACGACCTGATCGAGGGCACGCGCGCGGTGGGCAAGGGCGATTTCGGCACGCGCCTGCCGCTGCCCTCGCGCGACGAGATGGGCTATCTGGTGCATTCCTTCAACGACATGACCAAGCGCCTGCGCCGCGCCAGCGAGGAGGCGCGCCGCAGCCGCACGCTGGTCGAAGCGGAACGCGAGCGCCTCGCGGTGATCCTCGCGGGTCTTTCCACCGGCGTGATCGTGATCGACACCGCGCGACGCATCCTGCTGGCCAACGCCGCCGCCGATGCCATCCTCGGCACGCCGGTGGAGCTGCGCCTGGGCATCGAGCTGGATGCGCTCGAGGACGACTCGCCGCGTCTGGCCGCGTTCGCGCAGGCAGTCACCCGCCTGCTCGATGCCGGCGCCGCCGACTGGCAGGAGGAACTCCACCTGCCGCAGGAGCGCGTGCTGCGCTGTGCCTGTGCGCCGCTGGTGCAGCCCAGCGGCGGCGAATCCGGCCATGTGCTGGTGTTCGATGACATCACGCACATGCTCAAGGCGCAGCGCGATGCGGCCTGGGGCGAGGTGGCGCGGCGCCTGGCGCACGAGATCAAGAATCCGCTGACGCCGATCCAGCTCGCCGCCGAGCGCCTGCGCCGGCGCCTGGCCGGCAAGCTCGAACGCGAGGACCACGAACTGCTCGACCGTTCCACGCACACCATCGTGCAGCAGGTGGAATCGCTGAAGGGCATGGTCAATGCCTTCAGCGAATACGCCCGCGCGCCGGAGCTGAAGTTCGCGCCGGTGGATCTCAACGAGCTGGTGGGCGAGGCCACCGACCTCTATCGGGCCGAGACGCGCGTGGCCATCGATGTGCAGTCAGACCCCGCGCTGCCGGCGGTGCGCGCCGATCGCGGCCGCATGCGCCAGGTGCTGAACAACCTGATCACCAATGCGCTGGAGGCGCTCGAAGGGGTGGCCGGCGGCCGGGTCATGGTCTCCACCCAACACAATGCTGGACCCCGGGGCGGTTCTGCGGTCATCATGGTGGCTGACAACGGCCATGGATTCGACCAAGAAATGCTCGCGCGTGTGTTCGAACCATACGTGACGGGCAAGCCCAGGGGGACGGGCCTGGGGCTCGCCATCGTCAAGAAGATCGCCGAGGAACACGGCGGCAGCATCGAGGCAGGCAACCGGCCCGAAGGAGGCGCGTACGTGCGCGTCGTACTACCGCTGGAGGCGCGCGAAGAGGCGGCGCAGCCGGCAAGAGGGATCGCATGAGCACCGGCAAGATTCTGGTCGTCGATGACGAAGCCGATATCCGCGTCCTGCTGAAGGAGATCCTCTCCGACGAGGGTTACGAGGTCGATGTGGCGGCCAATGCCGGCCAGGCCCGCGCCTCGCGCGCGCGTGCCGTGCCTGACCTTGTGCTGCTCGACATCTGGATGCCCGACACCGACGGCATCACGCTGCTGCGCGAGTGGTCTTCGTCCTCGTCTGAAGATTGCCCGGTGGTGATGATGTCGGGCCACGGCACGGTCGAGACCGCGGTCGAGGCCACGCGCCTGGGTGCCTTCGATTTCGTCGAGAAGCCGCTGTCGCTGGCGAAGCTGCTGCGCACCGTCGAGCGCGCGCTAGATGCCGGCAAGCGCCGCCGCATCGCCGGGCGCCCGCAACTGGCGCCGCTGCTGGCCACCTTCGGCAAGAGCCGCGTCGCGCAGCAGCTGCGCGAGGAACTCACGCGCGTCGCCACGCTGAATGCCTCGCTGCTACTGGTGGGCGAACCCGGCAGTGGTCGTGAGGCGCTGGCGCGCTTCACGCATGAATCCGGCCCGCGCGCCAACCGCGGCTTCGTCAGCCTGGTGGCCAGCGCTGTGCCCGAGGAATCCGCCGAGCGCTTCCTGTTCGGCGCGGTGTCGTCCGCCGGCGAGGTCACGCCCGGCCTGCTCGACCAGGCGCTGGGCGGCACGCTCTACATCCAGGAAGTCGAGGACCTCGCGCCGCGCGTGCAGCGGCTGCTGCTGGGGGTGATCGAGACCGGCCGTTTCCATCGAGCCGGCGCGGATGCCGGCCAGGGCGTGCCCTTCAGCGCCCGGCTGATCGCCACCGCACAGCCCGGCGTCGAATTGCGCGCCGGCGGCGACGCCGGCCTGCGCCGCGACCTGCTGGCGCATCTGTCCGGCGTGCTGGTGCGCGTGCCGCCGCTGCGTGAATACGCCGAGGACGTGCCCGACCTGCTGCGCTTCTATGGCGAGCGCATCGCCGACTCCGAAAAGCTGCCACTGCGCCGCTTCTCGGTCGCCGCGCAGAACCGCCTGCGCAACTATCCCTGGTCCGGCAACCTGCGCGAACTGCGCGGGCTGGTCCGCCGCATGCTGGCGCGCGGCGGTTCAGAAGAGATCGCGCTCGATGAAATCGAGAACGAGCTGGCCGCGCATGCGCCGCCCAACGAGCCGCTGGTGAAGCAGGACCTTCTCGCCCTGCCGCTGCGCGAGGCGCGCGAGCAGTTCGAGCGCGCCTACCTGCAGCAGCAGCTGTTGCTGTGCAATGGCAAGGTCGGGCAGCTGGCCAAGCGCGTTGGGATGGAGCGCACACACCTGTATCGCAAGCTGCGGTCGCTGGGTGTGGAGTTCCGGCCCTCGAACGACGAGTAAAATTTACTTTACACAAAGTAAAAGTTAGCTTACATTCCTGCCTTCTCAAGGAGGAGGAATGTCATGTCCCAACGTGAATGGATCAGCTGGACCAGCCTGCTCGTCACGATCCTGCTCACCGCCTGGTATTTCCAGCGCATCCTGACGCTGCCGGCCGACGCCGACCTGTTCGGCCCGCGCACGGCTCGATTCGCAATCTCGTTGGTGATGTTCGCAGTCTTCATCACCATTGCCTGTGAAGTCCTGCTGCGCGTCGTGACCCAGGGCAAGGGCATCAGCAGCGATGTCGCCGCCGAGGATGAGCGCGATGCCCTGATCGACCTGAAGTCCACGCGCAATGCACATGGTGTGCTCGGCTTCGCGCTGATTGCCACGGTGGTGCAGGTGTCCCTGGTCGAGTGGGTGCAGCGGCGCGGCCGCACCTTCCCCGCGCCGGACAATGTGCTGGAGCTGCTTGCCACAGGACCGCTGTCGCCGATGCATGTGGTGCAGATGCTGCTGGCCGCGCTGGCGCTCGGCGCCATCGCGCAAAACGCCAGCCGCATCTTCTATTACCGCCGCGGCTACTGATGGCGCCCACTCCGGTCACCAACCAGATCCGCCGCATGCGCTTCGAGCATGGCGAGATGACTCAGCAGCAGCTCGCCGATGCGGTTGGTGCCACGCGCCAGACCATCATCGCCATCGAGGCGGGCAAATATGCGCCCTCGCTGGAACTGGCGTTCCGCATCGCACGGCGGTTCGGGCGTGGTGTCGACGAGGTGTTCGGCTTCGAGGAATGAGCCCCCCGCGCGAAGGCCGCTCCATGAAAAAGGCCGCGCCACCCTGCGGTGGCGCGGCCCTGTCTTCAGCCGAAGCCGGCGATCAGCGCGCGTTCTGCAGCGCTGCGATACGGTCTTCCAGCGGCGGATGGCTCATGAACAGCCGCTTGATACCGCCGCTCTTGCCGCCGTTGATGCCGAAGGATTTCATGGCCTCAGGCAGGCCCTCGGAGCGGTCCTGCGAGCGGCGCAACGCCTGCAGCGCACCGATCATGTTCTCGCGACCGGCCAGCCGCGCGCCACCGGCATCGGCGCGGAACTCGCGATAGCGCGAGAACGCCATCACGATGGTGCTGGCGAGGATGCCCAGCACGATCTGCGCGACGATCACGCTGATGAAATAGCCGGGGCCATGGCCGTTCTCGCTGCGGAACACCGCCTTGTCGATGAAGCCGCCGATGATGCGGGCGAGGAAGATCACGAAGGTGTTCACCACGCCCTGGATCAGCGTCAGCGTCACCATGTCGCCATTGGCCACGTGCGCTACCTCGTGGCCCAGCACCGCCTCGACTTCCTGGCGTTCCATCCGCTGCAGCAGGCCGGTGCTCACGGCCACCAGCGAGGCGTCGCGCCGCGCACCGGTGGCGAAGGCATTGGGTTCCGGGGAATCGAAGATGCCGACCTCGGGCATGCCGATGCCGGCCTGCTGGGCCTGCGCCCGCACGGTGCTCACCAGCCACTGCTCCACCGGCGTGGACGGGTTCTCGATGATGCGTACACCCATCGAACGCTTGGCCACCCACTTGGACATGGCCAGCGAGATGAAGGCGCCGCCGAAGCCGA
>CAYQJU010000075.1:0-13390 GCA_964417875.1 uncultured Steroidobacteraceae bacterium | reverse complement strand
CGCGCGCGCCCTCGATGGTGTCGTTCATGCGGTTCAGGCAGCGCAGGAAGGTCGACTTGCCGCAGCCGGAGGGGCCGATCATTGCCAGCACCTGGTTGCGGGCGATATCGATGTTCACATCCTTGATGGCGCGCTTCTCGCCATAGAACACGTTCACGTCGCGCGCCTGGATCAGTGGATCCTCGACGGTGACGCGCCCGACGGTCTGCGACTGCGGACTCACCGGCAGCCTGGCGGGCGATTGCGACTCGGTTTCGGTGGACGTGGACATGGGATCTCCGGGGCTCACCAGCGGCGCTCGTAGCGGTTGCGAAGGATCACGGCGGTGGCGTTCATCACGATCAGGAAGGCGAGCAGCACGATGATGGCCGCCGAGGTGCGTTCGAGGAAGGCCCGCTCGGGGCTGTCGGACCAGAGGAAGATCTGCACCGGCAGCACCGTTGCCGGGTCGGTGAGCCCGCGCGGCACATCGACGATGAATGCCACCATGCCGATCATCAGCAGTGGCGCGGTCTCGCCCAGCGCGCGCGCCATGCCGATGATGGTGCCGGTCAGCATGCCCGGCATCGCCAGCGGCAGCACATGGTGGCCGACCATCTGCAGCTTCGAGGCGCCCATGCCCAGCGCCGCCTCGCGGATCGACGGCGGCACGCTCTTCAGCGCGGCGCGGCTGGCGATGATGATGGTGGGCAGCGTCAGCAGTGTGAGCACGAAACCGCCCACCAGCGGCGCCGAGCGCGGCATGCCGAAGTAGTTCAGGAACACCGCCAGGCCCAGCAGGCCGAACACGATCGATGGCACGGCGGCGAGGTTGTTGATGTTGACCTCGATCATGTCGGTCCAGCGGTTGCGGGCTGCGAACTCTTCCAGGTAGATGGCCGCGGCGACACCGATCGGAAACGACAACAGCAAGGTGACGACCAGCATCAGCATCGAGCCGACCAGTGCGCCCAGCACGCCGGCCTGCTCCGGGTCGCGCGAATCACCGTTGGTGAAGAAGCCGGTGTTGAATGCCAGCCCCAGCTGCCCGCGGTCCACCAGCGCATCGATCCAGCCGATCTGTGCATCGGTGAGCACGCGGCTGTCTTCGGGCAGGCTGCGATCAATGTGTCCCTTCAGCAGCTGGTCGACATCGGCGCGCGCCTTGAAGGTGACCCGCTCGCTGGTGCCGATCAGCGAGTGATCGGCCTGCACGCGATGCTGCAGCCGGAAGGGGGCCGCGGTGCTCACCAGCGCATACAGCTTGCGCAGGTTTGCCCTGCCCTCCACATCCGGAAAGCTTTCGCGCAACGAGGCGCGGATCAGCGCGTTGTAATCCGCGGTGGCCAGCACGTCGGCATCGCGCCTGCCGTCCGGGTCGATGATGGCGGCGTCATAGTGGATGTCGAGAGTGATCTCGGCCTGGCGGAAGGCCGACATGCCGCGCCCGAAGATGGTGCCGAACAGCACCAGCACGGTCGCCACGCCCAGCAGCACGGCAGCCAGTCCATACATGCGGAAACGCCGCTCGGCCCGGTAGCGACGCTTCAGGCTGCGCTCCACCTGCAGGCGGGTGTCGGCATGCGTCTTACTCATACTGCTCCCGGTACTTGCGCACGATGTATAGCGCGAACACGTTCAGCGCCAGCGTCACCACGAACAGCATCAGCCCCAGCGCGAAGGCCGCCAGCGTCTTCGGGCTGTCGAATTCCTGGTCGCCGGTCAGCAGCGTGACGATCTGCACGGTGACGGTGGTCACCGCCTCGAGTGGATTGGCCGTGAGGTTGGCGGCAAGGCCGGCGGCCATTACCACGATCATGGTCTCGCCGATGGCGCGTGACACCGCCAGCAGCACGCCCCCGACGATGCCCGGCAGCGCCGCGCGCAGCACCACCTGGCGGATGGTCTCCGAGCGTGTCGCGCCCAGTGCATAGGCGCCATCGCGCAGCGACTGCGGCACGGCAGTGATCATGTCGTCGGCCAGCGAGGAGACGAACGGGATGATCATGATGCCCATGACCAGGCCGGCTGCCAGCGCACTCTCGGAGGCCACCTCAAGGCCGATGCTCTCGCCCAGCGTGCGCAGCGCCGGCCCGACTGTGAGGGCGGCGAAGAAACCGTAGACGACGGTGGGGATGCCCGCCAGGATCTCGAGCATGGGCTTGGCCCAGGCACGGAATCGCGGGTTGGCGTACTCGGCAAGATAGATGGCCGAGAACAGGCCGATGGGCACCGCGATCAGCATCGCGATGCCCGAGATCATCATCGTGCCCAGGAACAGCGGCACCGCGCCGAAGCTGCCGGAGGACCCCACCTGGTCCTCTCGCAGCGCCGTCTGCGGGCTCCAGTTCAGGCCGAACAGGAATTCGTGCACCGGCACGCTGCGGAAGAACTGCAGCGACTCATAGACCACCGACAGCACGATGCCCACCGTGACGAACACGGCCAGTGAGGCGCAGCCCAGCAGCAGCATCTCGGCGATCTTCTCGACGTTGTTGCGCGCCCGCATTTCGGGCGCGATGCGACTGCGCACCAGCACGATGCCCAGCGCGCCCAGCGCCAGCACCACGCCACTCAGCGCCATCGCCGAGGTGGAGCGCAGCCGCTGGTAATGTGCGGCGGCGCCCCGGGCCTGTGGCTCGAGCATCTCCGGCGGCACTGCGCCGGAAACCGCATTGCGCACGTCATTCATCAGCAGGCCCAGCGCTGCCGGATCGGACGGCGCGGCGCTGCCCATGCCGGCGGTCACCAGCGCGGTGAGGATGCGGTCCTGGAACACCAGCCACAGAACCACCACCAGCACGCACGGCAGTGCACACCACAATGCGGTGAGCAGGCCATAGTAGCTGGGAAGGGAATGCAGGCGCCGGATGCCACGGCCCCCGCCAACGGTTGCCAGCGAACGGACCTTGCCGAGCCAGTAGCCGAGCACCGCCATGGCGGCGATCACCAGAAGCAGTGCGCCTGTAGACATTGGGTGCGGAGGTTACCGAATGATCCGGACGGGTAAAAGCCGGCGCAGGTGATGGTGCGGGCCGGAGTTGCAGGTCCGCATCGGCTTCAGAACCTGAAATTCAGGTCGAACTGCAGCCGCTGGTAATCGCGTCCGTGCAGCAGGCCGCCGTCCACCGATGCCGGGACGTCGAGGTCGGTTTCGGCAATCTGCCAGGTGGCATTGATCACCCAGTTGCTGGCGACCGCATAGGCGGCGCGGACCAGGTGCGCGCGATGATCGGTGTTGCCGGCACCGATGTCCGAATCGACGAACTGTGCGAACACGGCGTCCTTCTCCACCCGCTGGAAACCATAGCCGATCTCCCAGGTGCGCGGATCGGCCGCACGCCCATAGGTGATGCCGGCGGTGAATGCCGCATCACTGTCGCTGTCGGCGTCGATGTTGCGGATGTAGTCGGCGAAGACCTGCAGCCTGCGTCCGGCCACCGGATGGCTGAGTTCGACCTGGACTTCGACGAGGTCGTAGTCGTGCGCAAGACAGCTCGCGGCGCCGCCATGGCAATCCACCGCCGTGGTGGTATTGCCGAAGGCATTGCCGCTGTGGAAGGGATTGCGGCCGCGCACGCGATGGAAATCGAAATAGCTGGCCGCCAGCTGCAGCTGCCCTGCGCCCATGGAGGGCTCCCAGCCCAGCTGCGCACCCTGCAGCGTGCTCTCGGAGGCATCGGCCCGCTCGTCGATGAAATAGTGGAAGCCGCTGCCGAAGAAATCTCCCTGCTGCCAGGTCACCGCCAGGCCTTCCGGGTTCACATCGTCATCGAACAGTCCGCTGGCGCCCGCGCGTTGCCAGGGATATTTCATCTTGCCGGCCAGCAGCGCCACCGACGGCAGCGCCTGCCACTGCACATAGGCCCGGTCCAGGTAGAAGTCCTTGCGCGAGCTGCCGTGCCCCAGCGTCACGTTCGAGGACCGCGGGTCGTTGCCTTCGGAAGTGGCCAGCGCGATGCCGGCCTGCACCGCGTCGTTCACCTGCACGGTGAAGCCGGCGCGCACGCGCAGCCGGTCGCGGTTGCGCCGGTCCAGCAGCTCCTGCTCGGTGGTCTCGTTGCGATAGCGCAGGTCACCGCTGAAGGTGATGCGCCGGACCCAGGCGGGAACGGCCTGATCCGCGCCTTCCCCGCCGGTGCCCGCCTCCAGGCGCGCGATGCGCGCCCCGAGTTCAGCCGCTTCGGCCTTCAGGTCTGCCAGTTCATCGGCACCGGCCGGGCCGGTGAATGCGGCGACCAGCACCACCGACAGCACCCGCACCGGCATGTGCATCGCAGAAGCTGCCTTCATGGACGCCTACTTCAGCTTGCCCAGCACGGTGGAGCGCACCTTCGCCAGCTCGGTCGCGGGCAGCGGCACCAGTCCCTTGTCGGCGAGGGAGCCCTCCTCGCCCATCGACCGGTCGCTGACATACTCCCTGAGGAATTCCCGCAGCCCCGGGATCACGCCCATGTGCGCCGCCTTCACATAGATGAGCAGCGGGCGCGACACCGGGTATTCGGAAGATGCGATTTTTTCGAAGGTGGGCACCACGCCGTCGATCTGCGCACCCTGCAGCTGGCTGATGTTCTCCTCGAGGAAGCTGTAGCCGAAGATGCCCAGCGCCTTCGGATTGGCCTCGAGCTTCTGCACGATCAGGTTGTCGTTTTCGCCGGCCTCCACATAGGCGCCGTCCTCGCGCACGGCGTGGCAGACCTGCTTGAAGCGTCCCTCGTTGCTGTCCTTCAGCGACTTGATCCATGCGTAGTTCTGGCAGCCCGGCTCCATCACCAGCTCAAGGAAGGCATCACGCGTTCCGGAGGTGGGCGGCGGGCCCAGCACCTCGATGCGATCGGCCGGCAGCGAGGCGTCGATCTGGTTCCAGGTGCGATGGGGATTGTCGATGAGCGAACCGTTCCTTGCAGGATCGGGCACCTGCTTCGCCAGCGCGAGATAAAGCTGCTGGCGCGTGAGGCGGTAAGGCTTGCCCTTCTTGGAGCCGGCCACGACAATTCCGTCGTAGCCCACCTTCACCTCGATGATGTCCCTCACGCCAGCCCTTGTGCACGAGTCGATCTCGCTCTGCTTGATCGCGCGCGAGGCATTGACCACATCCGGATGCTGAACGCCGACTCCACTGCAGAACAGCTTGATGCCGCCGCCGGTGCCGGTGGCCTCGACCTTGGGGGTCTTGAAGCGCGTGGCGCGGCCGAACTGCTCGGCCACCGTGGTGGTGAACGGGTAAACGGTGGAGGAGCCGACCACCGACACATAGTCGCGGCCGGAGGCAGCCATCGCGGCCGGCGCAACCAGCATGCCGGCCAGCAGCGCTGCGACAAACGGGCTCTTGATGGACATGTGCGTCACTCCTTCGTTGCAGCCCTCGGGGGCCTCCGCGGGGAACACGCGCACTGTAGGATGCGAACATTGCAGTCCTGTTGCAGTCTGTAACAATTCTGCAGACCGCCACAAGTGCTTGATTCACTTACGCCCTGCCCGCGCAGGGAACCGCAACGGGCCCCATGGAGCCGGCACCACATTGCAGAATTCTGACACGCTGCGGCTGACGCAGGACCTGATCTCGCGCCCTTCGGTGACCCCGGCGGACCTCGGCTGCCAGCAGCTGATGATGCAGCGGCTGGCGGCGGCCGGCTTCCACAACGAACCGATGAACTTCGGCAGCGTGGAAAACTTCTGGTCGAAGCGCGGCCAGGGCGGGCCGGTGCTGTGCTTTGCCGGCCATACAGACGTGGTGCCCACCGGTCCGCTGGAAGAATGGAAGTGCGACCCGTTCCGGCCCACGGTGATCGACGGCCGGCTGTATGGCCGCGGGGCGGCCGACATGAAGAGCGGGCTTGCGGCGATGATCACCGCCACCGAGGCCTTCGTGCGCGAGCGCCCTGACCACCGCGGCACCATCGCCTTCCTGATCACAAGTGACGAGGAAGGCCCGTCGGTGGATGGCACGAAGCGCGTGGTGGAGGAGCTGAAATCACGCGGCGAGCGCATCGACTGGTGCATCGTCGGCGAGCCCTCCAGCGAAAAGCGCGCCGGCGACACCATCAAGATCGGCCGGCGCGGCTCCTACAGCGGCCGGCTCACGGTGCATGGCGTACAGGGGCATGTGGCCTATCCGCAGCTGGCCAGGAACCCGGTGCACATGCTGGCACCGGCGCTGGCGGAACTGACCACGCATGTGTGGGATGAAGGCAATGCGCACTTCCAGCCCACCACCTTCCAGATCTCGAACATGAACGCCGGCACCGGCGCGCCGAACGTGATTCCCGGTGAGCTCAAGGCGCGCTTCAACCTGCGCTACAACACCGAGCAGACGCAGGAAAAGCTGCGGCGCACTGTCGAGGAGATTCTCGACCGCCACGGCGTGAAATACACCATCGACTGGTATGTCTCCGGCGAACCGTTCTACACCCCGCCCGGGCCGCTTTCCGATGGCGTCTGCGCGGCAGTGGAAAAGGTGACTGGCGTGAAGCCGGTGATGTCCACCGGCGGCGGCACCTCCGATGGCCGCTTCATCGCGAAGATGGGCACGCAGGTGGTGGAGCTCGGCGTCACCAACGCCACCATCCACAAGGTCAATGAATCGGTGGGCGTCGAGGAGATCGACACCCTGCACCAGCTTTACCTGGAAACGCTGCGGCAACTGCTGGGCTGAAGCCGCGCAACGCGGCCGGCGGCGCGGTGCGCCGGCTTCAGGCGCGGAAGGTGCGCCGCGCCGGCCAGTTGGTGATGACGCCAAGCAGACCCAGCGCCAGCGACCAGACCAGCACCCAGGCCGGCATGGCCAGGCCCAGGAAAGTCCAGTCGATGTTGGCGCAGTCGCCCGGCGCGGTGAGCACCTTGCGCACCACCTCGAACAGCGGATTGATCTCCATCATCCATTCGAGGGACGCACCGCAGGAGGCGTAGGTGCCCGGCGGCTGGGCCTGCACATAGACATGCCGCCCGGCCACGCCCGCCGCCACGGCGGTGGCCAGCGCCACCAGCAGCACGGCGGTGGCCGAAGCCCAGCGCCGGCGCGGCAGCGCCAGGGCCGCAGCCAGCAGCAGCGCCACACCGAGCGCGATCACGCCATAGCGCTGGAACATGCACAGCGGGCAGGGTTCGTAGCCCAGCCCATGCTGGGCATACAGCGCATAGCCATACAGCGCGAAACAGGCCAGTGCCGCGAGCACATTGACGGCGATGCGGTGGGTGCGCAACCAGGAGAGGACTGGCATGGGCGATCAGTTCCCGGCGCCGCCGATGTCGCGCTCGATGTCCTCGAAACGCGTATGGCGCACATCCTTGCCATGCACCATGTAGATCACGTACTCGCAGATGTTCTTGGCATGGTCGCCGACGCGCTCCAGCGCGCGCACGATCCACATCACCTCGAGTGCACGGCGGATGCTGCGCGGGTCTTCCATCATGAAGGTGATGGCCTGGCGCTGGATCGACTCGTATTCCTCATCGACGCTGTCGTCGCGCCGCGCCACATTCAGCGCGGCCACGGCATCCAGGCGCGCGAAGGCGTCCAGCGAGTCATGCACCATCTGCGCGACGATGCGCCCCATGTGCTTGATCTCGCGGTACTTGTTCTCCGGCCGCTCCATGGTGGCCAGGCGCGCGGCGATGGCACCGATCTTCTCGGCTTCATCGCCGATGCGCTCAAGGTCGGTGATGGTCTTGATGATGGCGACGATCAGCCGCAGGTCGCTGGCCGCCGGGCTGCGCGTGGCGAGGATGCGGCTGCATTCCTCGTCGATGGCCACTTCCATGGCATTGACCTTCAGGTCATCGGCAGCGAGGGATTCCCCCAGCGAGCTGTCGCCCTCCACCACCGAGGTGATGGCCTTGCCGAGCACATCCTCGACCAGCCCACCCATGGCGAGCACGCGCGTGCGCACCCGCTCCATGTCTTCATTGAACCGCCGCGATATGTGGTGGGAGAGATCTGCGGTTTCCATTCGGGTCCTCCGTTGCGCCGGGAAGTGTATCGTCGCCCCGGTCATTCAGCACGCGCCGTGCGGGGAAGATGCAGATGAAGCTGCTGCCGCGCCCCGGATCGCTGCGCACTTCGAGAACCGCACCATGGTGCTGCAGCACATGCTTCACGATGGCAAGCCCCAGGCCTGCGCCGCCGGCCGAGCGCGCCCGCCCGGAATCCACGCGATAGAAGCGCTCGGTCAGCCGCGGCACATGTTCCGGCGCGATGCCGGGACCGGTGTCGTGCACCTCGAAACGGCCCTGGCCCTGCTCGTCCAGCCGCCAGCGGATGCGGATGCGGCCGGTGGGCGGGGTGTACTTGGCGGCGTTGTCGACCAGGTTCGAGAAGGCGGAGACCAGTTCGGCCTCCTCGCCGGCCAGGTGCGCGCCAGTCTCCAGTTCGAGGATGACCTCCGGATGCTTCGGCCGCGCCAGCACATCCTTGCGCAGCATCGCCGCAAGCCCGGGCACATCGACCGGGGCATTGCCGGCCTCGTTGTCCAGCGCGTCCAGCCGCGAAAGGTCGAGCAGGTCGTTGACGATGCCGTTCATGCGCTGGGTCTGGCGCTGCATCTCGGCCAGCGGGCCGCGCAATGCCGGATCGAGCGCGTCATCCTGCAGCAGCGTCTCCAGATAGCCGGTCATCACCGTCAGCGGCGAACGCAGCTCATGCGAGGCATTGGCGACGAAATCCTTGCGCATCGATTCGAGCGCCACCATGTGCGACACGTCGCGCACCAGCATCAGGCGCTGCGTGCCGCTGTAGGGCACCACCTGGAAGGACAGATGCACCTGCGGCCCGGTGTTGCGCGCCACCACCAGCGGCTCGTCGAACTGCTCGCGTGCAAGATAGCGCGCCAGGGCCGGATCACGGATCAGGTTCACGATGCGGATGCCGATGTCGGCCTTGCGGCGCAGATCGAGCAACTGGCCGGCCATGCGGTTGAACCAGAGGATCTCCCACTGCGCATTGAGGATGAGCACGCCATCGGGCATCGCCGCGGTGGAGTGGCGCAGTTCGCGGAAGGCATCGAGCAGGCGCTGCTTGTGGAAGCGCTTGCGCCGGTGCAGCCGCACTACGCGGGCCACCACATCGCCCCACACGCCGGAGGAATCCGGCGGGTCGCGGCGGCTGCGGTCCCGCAGCCAGTCATCCAGCCAGTAGAGGTTCAGCAACTGCCAGCCCAGCATGCCGGCCAGCGCCAGTGCGATGCCGGCCCACACGCGGCCCAGCAGCAGGCCGATCAGCACACCGGCCGCAAGCGTGGCGCCCACCCGCGCCACCAGGAACCAGCCGGCGCGCCTTGCATTCACGCCGCGGACTCCCGCACGGAGAAGCGGTAGCCGCTGCCGCGCACGGTCTGGACCAGGTGTGACATCGATACCTCCTCGAGCGCCTTGCGCAGGCGCCGGATGTGCACGTCGATGGTACGCTCCTCCACATAGACATTGCCGCCCCAGATGCGATCGAGCAACTGCGCGCGCGAGTACACACGCTCGGGGTTCTGCATGAAGAAGTCGAGCATGCGGTATTCCGTGGGCCCCAGCGGCACCTCGGTGCCGGCGGCTGAAACCCGATGCGCGGCGCGGTCCAGCGTCAGGCCGCCGATCTCGATGCTTTCCTCGTTCGCGCCGCCGCCGGCCCGGCGCAGCACCGCATTGATTCGCGACAGCAGTTCGCGCGGCGAGAACGGCTTGGTCACATAGTCGTCCGCGCCGCCGTCGAGGCCGGCCACCTTGTCACTTTCCGCCGTGCGCGCAGTCAGCATGATGACCGGCAGGTCGCGGGTCTGCGACTCGCGCTTGATGTGGCGGGTGAGTTCCAGGCCGCTCATGTCCGGCAGCATCCAGTCGATCAGCACCAGGTCGGGCCGCCGGTCGGTCATCAGCACGCGGGCCCGGTGGCTGTCCTCGGCTTCGCTGACATCGAAGCCGGCGCGTCGCAGCGCGAAGGCAATCATCTCGCGGATCGGCTGCTCATCCTCGACGATCAGAATCTGGCGCACGGTAGCCCTGCCTTGAAGTTGACTCCCCACATTGCATGACAACACTGTTACGGGGATCTTACAGCCGGCCCGGATCGGGGGGCTTTCGGCGCCTGCGTCACCTGGTTGCGCAGGTAGACGGGCTGGGCCAGCGCTGCATCCAGCCAGCCGGCGCCGGCAGCAAGGTCCGCAGCGGCCAGCTGCACGATGTCCTGCGCATGCGGTTCGGCATCGGCCAGCACGCGCTGCGGCGGCAGCTGCAATGAAACTGCAATGTCCGGCCAGGCCTGAAAACCCTTGCCCGCGCCGCCGGCCAGTGGCGGCGCCACCTGCTGCAGCAACTGCGAGGGCGGGCCGACGGCCTCGAGGGTGTCGGTGAGGCTGGCCGGGAACAGGCCCCAGTAGACCTCGCCCATGCGCGCGTCCATGCAGGCCAGCCAGGCCGCGCCCGCCGCGGCGGGATCGGCATTGTGGTGCAGGCTGCGCCGCGCCTGCGCAGCCAGCGCACGCAGCGACGACACCGGCCGCACCGGCAGGTCGGCACCGGCCGCCAGTCCCTGGGTCACCGCGGCGGCGATGCGCAGGCCGGTGAAGGAGCCGGGACCGCGACCGAAGGCAATGCCGTCCAGCGCGCGCAGCCCGATGCCGGCATCGGCCAGCAGTGCATCGACCATCGGCAGGATCAGGACGGCATGCTCACGCGCGGTGGCCACTGCACGCATCGTGATCGCGCCATCGATGAACAATGCGACCGAGCACTGCGCGCTGGCGGTGTCGAGGGCGAGGATCTTCATGGCACGCACCCGGCGAGCATGCCGCGCACCTCGAGCAGGTCGCGTGTGCGCCGCATCGGTGGCAATGCCGCGAGCAACTGCTTGCCATAGCCCTTGCCAAGCAGGCGTGGATCGAGGATGGCCACCACGCCGCGATCCTGCTCGCTGCGGATGAGCCGGCCCACGCCCTGCTTCAGCGCAATGGCCGCTTCCGGCACCTGGAAATCATTGAAGGGATTGCCGCCCTGCTCCCGCAGCGCCCGCGCCCGCGCGCGCAGTACCGGATCTTCCGGCGAGGCGAATGGCAGCCGGTCGATGATCACCAGGCGCAGCGCGTGGCCGGGCACGTCCACGCCCTCCCAGAAACTTGCGGTACCCAGCAGCACTGCGTTGCCATGCTCGCGGAACTCGCGCAGCAACTGCTCGCGCGGCCGCTCGCCCTGCACCAGGATCTGCAGCCGCGCATCCGCCGCGATACCCCAGCGTTCGCGCAGCTGGCGCGCCGCCTGCGCCAGCGCGCGATGGCTGGTGAACAGCAGGAAGGCGCCGCCGCCGGCGATTTCCGTCAGCATCGCCGCGGTGTCGACAACGGCTGCAGCATGCTGCGGCGTGGCGGGATCCGGCAGCTCCATCGGCAGGTACAGCAGTGCCTGCTGCGGATAATCGAAGGGGCTGTCGATGGCCAGCGTGTCGCAGCGACCGGTGAGGCCCATGCGCGCGCTGAAATGCGTGAAATCACCGGCCACCGCCAGTGTGGCGGAGGTGAAGATCCATGCGGCGGGACGCGATTCCATGATGGTGCGCAGCATGGGCCCCACCTCGAAGGGCAACACCTGGCCCAGGAAGCCGCGCGACGACGCCTGCAGCAGGCGGGCACCGGCGGCGGGTGGTGCATCGAGCACGGCATCCAGTTCGCCGGCCAGCGATCCGGCGCGCAGCGCGGCATGCGTCAGTCCGTCACTGCCGTCCAGCGCGCGCAGCGCGTCGGCGAGGTCGCACAGCGCAGTGACCAGTGCGCGCGCCTCGCGATCCAGGTCCACCAGCCCGTCGCCCCAGTCACGACGCTGGCCGGCTGGCGCCACTGATTGCGCGACGCGCACCGCGGCCTGCAATGCACGTTGCAATGATGTGGCTTCAGGCGCGAGCCGGTCGCTGTCGAAACCGGCTTCGATCAGCAAGGCCGGCAGGTCGCCCAGCAGGTCATCGACCTTGCGCGAACTGAACTGCGTGCCGAAGAACTGCGCCGCCAGTTCCGGCAGCTGGTGCGCCTCGTCGAGGATCAGCGCATCGGCAGACGGCAGGATGTCGCCGTGCCCTTCTTCCTTCAGTGCCAGGTCCGCCAGCAGCAGGTGGTGATTGACCACCACGAGGTCGGCTTCCGCCGCGCGACGCCGCGCGGCGAAGACATGACAGCGGCCAAATTCCGCGCAGCGCCCGGCCTGGCAGTTCTCGCGCGTGGAGGTGATGCGATCGCGCAGCGGATGCCCGTCGGGCAGCTCCGGAAGTTCAGCCAGGTCGCCCTCGCGGGTGACCCGGGCCCATTGCGCAACCCTGGCATCCAGCGCGCCGGAATCCAGCGGCAGCTCGCGCGGCAGGCGCTGCCAGCGTTCCCGGCAGAGGTAGTTCGCGCGGCCCTTCAGCAGGGCCACGGTGGCGGGCCGGCCCAGCGCCCGCGACAGCAGCGGCAGGTCGCGATGGAAAAGCTGGTCCTGCAGTGTGCGCGTGCCGGTGGACACGATCACGCGGCGGCCGGACAGCAGCGCCGGGATCAGGTAGGCGAAGGTCTTGCCCGTGCCGGTACCCGCCTCGGCCACCAGCCAGCCGCGCGTGGCCAGCGCATCGGCCACCGCGCGCGCCATTTCAGTCTGCGAAGCGCGTGCGCGAAATCCCGGCAGCGCCCGCGCCAGCGGGCCATCGGTCCCGAAAATTTCCGCCAGGTCAATCATCTAAGAGAATTGCATCACAAGAAACATTAAGTCAGCGGGGAACCAGAGTCACCGATCACTGGCTAGGCAACCGCTTCCGGGCTTTGGGGGTTATACTGCATGGATTCTTTCATCCATTTGTTGTCTCGCAAGGTAACCCAAATGGCGACCGCTCCCAGCGCATTCAAACCCCTGCCGGAAATTTCACCCGAGGTAGCCGAGTGGGTGTCCGAAGTGGCCAGTCTCACCACTCCCGACCGCATCCAGTGGTTCGACGGCTCCGCCGCGGAAACCGCCCGCCTGCGCAATGAGCTGCTGGCGCGCAAGGAACTGGCCCCGCTCAACCCGAAGACCTTCCCCGACTGCTACCTCGCCCGCTCGCATCCCTCCGATGTGGCCCGCGTGGAGCACCTGACCTTCATCTGCACCGGGCAGAAGGAAGACGCCGGCCCGAACAACAACTGGATGGCGCCCGACGAAGCGCACCAGAAGATGGACGCGCTGTTCAAGGGCTGCATGAAGGGCCGCACACTCTATGTGGTGCCCTACTGCATGGGCCCGCTCGATTCCCCATACTCCCGTTGCGGCGTGGAGATCACCGACAGCGCCTATGTGGTGCTGAACATGCAGATCATGACCCGCGCCGGCCGCGGTGCGCTCGAGCGCATCGCCGCGGAAGGCGGCAAGTTCGTCAAGGGACTGCATTCCACCGGCGAGCTCGATCCGAACCGCCGCTTCATCATGCATTTCCCCGAAGAGC